>CAZQPC010000114.1:0-13706 GCA_964595005.1 uncultured Magnetovibrio sp. | reverse complement strand
TAGGTGTTGCCCAGATTGCCCAACGCCTGAACAAAATTCGGGTTCAGGCCCAAGGCGCGTTCAAAACTGGCGACGGCGTCTTCAAAATTCCCGGTATGACGGTAGGCGTTGCCCAAATTGCTGTGCGCATCCGCGTAGTTGGGGTCCAATTCAATGGCCCGCTTGAGGTGGGTCAGCGCGTCGTCCATGCGCTTTTGGGCCTGCAGAACAAGCGCCAGGTTATTGTGCACGACGGGCAGGTCCGACGCTTTCGCCAGGATACTCCGGTAACCGGCTTCGGCCTCGTCGACCTTGCCGACCTGATGAAGGGCGACCGCCTGATTAAGCTCGTTCTGTAACTGATCAAGATCGTGTGCCATGGCGCTCTTTACCGTATCCTCTGTTTCACCGCAACCGATGGGCCCACCGGCCCAGATCATTGGCGATTGCCGTCATCGGCGCCCGCCAATCCGCATTGCCTTCGCGTTCATAGACTGTCACCTCGGGCATCCAAGGGTCTTTGCCCTGCCCCAGGAAGTAGGGATTAAAAGGCGCCGCGAAGCAATAGGTCGAAACCCCCAAGGCGCCCGACAGGATGGGAACCCAACAACGCGCCGAAATGACGCCATCCAATTCCATGCTCACCGCAGCAACGGCGTCGAAGTCATCGTGTAAATCAAGGCCGTCTGTATTATGGATTTCCACCCCATGGCGCCGTTGGGCTTCGGCAATCTCGTCGGCCGTGGCGTCAACCTGTAGGTTAATGAAGGTCGCATCGACCTGTTCGAATACCGGCGCCCAATCGGTAAGATTGGAATGGAACGGCAGCTTCATCCACGACGCATTGAGAGACCGCCAACAAATGCCCACATAGGGGCCATCACCGCAGGCCTGTATCTTTTTTTGCCAGCCTTCGCGCCGCCCTTCATCCGCGATCAGGAATGATCGGCGGTCGGGGAAATCATCCAGGGAATTTCTCAACAACCCGGGGAGGCTGAACAAGGGAATGTGCAGATCGTAGTCCACCATGGAATTCTCATGGTTTTCGCCGCGCACCTCGACATCCGTAAAAGACCTTTGAAACAGGCTTTCGAGACGCGGCGAACATTCGAATATTATCCGCGAAAATCCTGTCGACGCCAGCTCCGGCAGGCACGATGCAAACCTGATCTCGTCACCGACACCCTCTTCGCGCCAGACCATGAGGGTCCGGCCGGCCGGTGCATCGCCGGCCCATCGGGGCACGGTGAATTCACGGGCCGGCGTGTCCCGGCGCCAGTATTTGAACCGGTTCTCATAGGCCCGCCAACCGTCCCTCAACCGTCCCTCACATAGCGCCATGACCGCGCGGTGCATGCCAGCATGCGGCTCAGACGGATGAGTTTTCAGGCAGCCGTCGACCACCGGCCCGGCTTCGTCACGGCGGCCCTGGATCATCAGGACGTCGGCCAGCATGACCCCAATATCTTCGCGCGCCGGTGCCATCCTGATGGCGGCGCCGAGAACGGTAGCGGCATCACTAAGGCGCGCCACCGCCGACAATCCTTCGGCCAATAGCTTCAGATCGTTGGCGCCACAGTTTTCCGGCAGGCCGCTTGATGGGCCGGCAACGGCCCAGGCCGCAAGCCCGTTCAAACACCGGCCGGTTTCATGGGTCGCGTCCAATTTCAAGGCGTGGCCGAGCAACTTCACGG
The DNA here is from genome assembly GCA_964595005.1 of uncultured Magnetovibrio sp. Classification (GTDB taxonomy): domain Bacteria; phylum Pseudomonadota; class Alphaproteobacteria; order Rhodospirillales; family Casp-alpha2; genus UBA3470. The sequence continues at coordinate 12,033 of CAZQPC010000114.1, read as the reverse complement.
CCTCGCCGAACTCGCCTTGCTTCAGATATGCGATTCCGCCGGCGACGAAAGCGTCGGCCATGTCACTGCCAGCGGTCAAAACCTGATTGAGCGTTGCCAATCCTTGGTGAAAACGATCCGGCGTGTCCAACAGAACCAGGGCCAGCAATATGAGGCGTTCGGGAGCGTCGGCCATGGGACCCTCAAGCGCGCGGCAGAGCATTTCCACTTCCGTCCCATACATGCGCCGACGGAAGGGTGTCTCAGATCCGACGGCCCACCAGAGCTCGCGGGCAACCCGCAGCGCGTCGGGCAATTCACCGCTGGCCGCCAGGCTGCGGGCAAGGCTAGGCAGCAGTTCGACGGATCGCCCCGCCGCCGCGGCGATCCTCAATGGCCGGCCGGCCTCGGCGGCCCGGTCCATGACGATCAAGGACCGCGCGAGCAGCAGCATATTTTCCGATGAATGTTGAACCAATGTGTCATCGGGCGGCAATTCACCGCCAGCGAGCATGTCGGCCAAGCGGGCCAGGTCTGCAATGGAAGTGTTTTCCGGATCACGTTGCCCGGCCGTATTGAAGGCTTCCGCTGCGGCGCCGGTATCGCCTTGCCGCAACAGCGCAACGCCCAAGTTCCGCAAGATCTCCGCCGAGCCGGGCGCCAGTTCACGGGCCGTACGCAGGGCGTCGACGGCGCCCGGCACCGGGCCTTCCCGTTGCAGCAAGGCGCGGCCCAGAAGCAGATATGCGTCAGGATTATTCGGCGAACCCGCCCGGGCCTCCACACACAGGGCCTCGGCGATGTCGCTGCGCCCGTCTTCAAGCCGGGATTTCGCCAACACCAGGATGTTCGCCATCCGGATCCTTCCAGTCCTATCGACGCCGCCCATGGATTGCCCCCAGCGCTTGTTCCGGATGCATGGACGTCGCTATGGTATGCCCTGCACAGCAGATATCACTTGGCGATTAAGGAAGCGTGAAGGCGCCATGGCCTCACCGTCGGTTCTCATTTTTTGCGATCAGCCCTATGCCGAGGCGGCGACCCTTGGGCCCTATCGGTTTACGCTGAATGCCCATATGGCCGCGGTTCAGACGTCTCAGGAGTTGCATTGGCTGGGCCTTGTGGCGCCGGCCCCGGATCTGCTGAACATGGCGAAGGAGACCTACAAGGTCGACATTGCGGCGACCGGGCTGGACCAGCTTGGGCCCCTGCCGACACCGGACGTTGCCGTTATCCTGACCGCGCCCGAATACAGAGCCGACATTATTCAACGCCTGACGGGAGTTCGTTGGATTGTCACGGAATCACCGCTGGGATTGGGCATGGCCGATACCGAAGCACTGGAGGATTTTTGCCGGACCAACGGGGTTCAGGTGCTGGCCAGCGGCGCCTGGCGGGCCGATCCGCTGGTCGAATTTCTGGCAAATGACGGCGTCCGGGAGGCCGTCGGTGCCGTTCAAGGAGTGACCGGTTGGTATGGCCAGGGGTTATGGCAATCGGGCGTCCAATGGGTGGATTTGTGTCAGTATCTGATTGGCCCCGTGGCCTCGGCGATGGCCCTTGAAGACGCCCGGTATCTGGACCGGCCTCTAATTCCAGAGGACCAATCGGCCGCCTTCTGCCTGAGCCTCAATCCCCGCGGCGCGGCGCGCGAAGTCACCGCCGCAGCGCTTTTTCGCGACCAACCGGGCTTTGCTGTCCAATTCGACATCTTCGGCGATGGCGGCCGCCTGAGCCTGACCGTTGATGGAGACCGGTCCCTCATGGAATTGAGTCCGAACGATGGCCCGGTGCAAAAGGAAACAGCCCCCTGCGGCGCCGCCCTGAGCCGCCTCTATGCCAATCTGGCGGCCTGCGCCGCCGGAACCGGTGATCCTGTCTGCCCGATCACTGACATTGTCGAAGCCGAACGCATCATCGAGGCGGTGCTCAATTCCGCCGATCAAGGCGGTGAGCGCTACCACTTCCGCTAACCCCCTGCGCCGCGCCAAAATCGCTCCCAGGCGGGAAAAATTGTCCGGTTCCGGTGGTCAAAAATTGCCGGGTGCCTGCCCAAAATCAGATGCCACACCATCCGTTTTTAAATAAACCGTTGTTTTTCAATAACTTGTGACTTTTTCGAAAACTGGCCCGCCGTTTGCTGGTTAAGGGGCTGAGCGCATGCGTGTTTTTTAGGGAAATTATGATCATGAATGACATGTCCGTGAAACCGACCAACCTCCTCGATCCGCAAGCCAACAAGTCAACGGGTGGCGCAACGGCAACCGCGGTTGCCGGTCTGGCGACGTCGTTCAAGGATCTGGTCAGCAAGGTCGGTATCAATTTCGACACGGGCCTCAGTGATATTTCCGGTAAGTTGGGAATCACAGCGGTCGGTGATAATGTGCAATCCCACCGACAAGCCGACGACCATGGCGCCGAGGCGCGCGACGACGGCCGTGAACGTTTCGCTGACCGGGGCGGCGACGACCGCGCCGAAGGCGACCGAAGCGACCCGCAGCGGGCCGAGCGTGCCGACAACGAACCGCGCGACAACAATACCGCGCACCGCGATGACAACCGTGACGACGGGCGCGATCCCCACGACGGCGCGCGCGACGACGGGCAGCCTGACAAGCCGGCGCACGCGGAAAAACCAACCCGCGACGACCGCCAGGGCGGCGATGAGACGGCGCACGATGGCGCCGACGGCAAGGCCGCCAAAACCGACGGTTCCGGAGACGGTGCCAACACCAATGGACAACATGCCGGAAACGGCGAAAACACCGGCAACGGCCAGCCGGGGCAAACCCTGGCCCAACAGACAGGCACCGCGGCGCAATCGCTGGACACGACCGCCATCATCAGCGCCGTTGGCGGCATTGCCCATGCCGAAAGCGGCCCAGCGTCCGAGGCCGGCAAAACCAACGCCGCCGCTGCCTTGGCTGCCGCCGCCACGGCGACACAGAAACAAGCCGGTATCCACAGCGCCCAGACCAACGCCGGCCAGCATCAAGGCCAAGGCGCACAGAGCCAGAACGCCAATGCCAACGCCGGAACTCAAAACACCGATCCGAACGCCAAGGCGGCCACCAATTTGCAACAACAGACAGCGCAATTGGCCCAGGCTCTGGGACAGGACACCAAGGTAAAAGTTGATGTCGCCGTCAGCCGGGAAGCGGAAACCCTGACATCGCGGCCAAGCGCTGCCCTGACCGCCGCCACCGCATTGACCGGCGACAACAAGGGCCAGGCGCAAACCGGCCCGCAGAACGCCAACCACGCCAACGCCAATGCCCAGAACGCCGCGGCCCAGGCGAGCGCCGCCCAAGGCCAGGGTGGGCAGGCCCAGGCGCAGAACCAGCAGGCCGGCGGCCAGAATGCGCAAGCCCAGACCGCGCAAGCCAACGCGACCGCCGGCGGCCCGTCGGCCGGCGCCTCCGGCGTGCATTCCGGCGGCACGACAGCCGGTGGCGGCGAACAGGCGAATGCGGCCAACGCCACCAACGCCGGCGCCCAGCAATCCCAACAGTCCCAACAGGCTCATCAGGCGGCCCAGACGGCGCGTCCCCGACAGCCCATGCAGTCGTCCGTGGCCGAACAGGTGTCGGTCAAGATCACCAAGGCCCTGCAGGCCGGCCAGGACCGGATCACGATCCGCCTCAATCCGGCCGAGTTGGGCCGAGTCGAAGTGAAGATGGAACTGACCCATGACGGCCGAACCACGGCCATTGTCACCGCCGATAACCGCGACACCCTTGATTTGTTGCGGCGCGATTCGTCCGACCTGCAGAAGGCGCTGGAAGAAGGCGGTCTGCAATTGAGCGACGGCGACCTGACCTTCAACCTGCGCGGCGAGGAAGGCCAGATGGCTGAAGATGGTGACGGCGGCTCTGCAAAGGGCGGCGAGGAAGAAGAATTGGCCGACGAGTTCGTCAACACGGAACCGGAGATCATTGTCGCTCATGAAGGCGGCGTCTTGATCAACGGCCGGTTGGACGTGCGGGCCTAGGCCAGGAAGTTAAGGAACGGAGTTGAAGATATGATTCTCGGCAGCGCCACAGACTCAGCAGCGATTGAAGGATCGGCTTCCGCGGAAGCAGGCGCCAAGCTTGAGGACGAGCTCAACCGGTTCCTCAACATTCTGGTAACCCAGTTGCAGAATCAGGATCCCCTGGACCCCTTGGACGCCAACGAATTCACCTCGCAATTGGTGCAGTTCGCCAGCGTCGAACAGCAGATTTACCAGAACTCAAACCTGGAAAAGATGCTGAACCTGCAGGAAACCAGCCAGATCTCCGACATGGTCGATTTCATTGGCAATCAGGTCGAATTTTTCGGCCAGAAGCTGCCCCTGGAAAACGGCACCGGCACCTTCTCATACGTGATCCCGGCCGGCGTCAAGGACGCCACCGTGAACATCGCCAACTCCAACGGCATCAACGTGTTCTTCGCCGACGCCGACACCAATGCCGGCAAGCACACAATCAACTGGGACGGCATCGACAAGAACGCCCAGCAACTGCCCGATGGCGATTACACGGTGCTGGTCAGCGCCACGGATGCGCAGGGCAACCTGGTCCAGGTCGAACACCTGATGAACGGCACCGTCAATGGCGCCGGCGTCGACGACGGCGTCGTCAAATTGTTCATCGGCGACAGCCTGATCATCAAACAAGAAGATATCCTTTCGGTGCACAAACCGAAGACCGTGGCCGACGCAGACAACGATAATTAGAGGAACTCACCGCCCGCCGGCAAACGCCGGGCGGGCCGGACATGAACATTAGGGTAGGACGTCACCGGCCACCCGGCCGGGGTTAGGAAGGAGAAATAAGATGACACTGTTTGGTTCACTAAGCTCAGGCGTATCGGGTCTTTCATCCCAATCCAGCGCCATGGGCGCGATCTCCGATAACATCACCAACGTCTCGACGATTGGCTATAAGAACACCTTCGTCAATTTCCAGACGCTGGTCACCAAACAGACCTCCACCACATTCTACTCCGCCGGTGGTGTGCAATCGAAACCGCGCCAGGACACGGGCGTGCAAGGCCTGTTGCAGGCGTCAACCTCGCAGACCGACATTTCGCTCTCCGGCGCCGGATACTTCGTCGCCAACGAGGCCAATGTGCCGACGATCTCCAACGAATTCGTCTTCACCCGGGCCGGCTCCTTCTTCCAAGACAACGAAGGCTACCTGCGCAACACGGCCGGTTTCTATCTGCAGGCCTGGCCGACGGACGCCCTGGGCAACGTGACGCCCAACAACAAATCGCTGACCATCCCCAACCAGAACGTCATCTCGACGGACTATCTGGGCACGGTCAACCTGAACCGGGTCGGCGGCACCGCGGCGGCGACCACCAACGTCGCCATCGGCGCCAACCTGCCGACCACGGACACCCAGGGCGTAACCCACAAGACCGACGTGCAATTCTTCGATTCACTGGGTAACGCCAACACCATGAGCTACGTCTACACCAAGACGGCGCGCGACAACCAATGGGGCGTCTCCGCCAATCCGCCGCAGGGCACGCAGGTGCTGACGCTTGAGGATTCGTCGGGCAACGCATTCGCCAGTGTCGGCCAGCTGGAATTCATTGCCCGGCCCGCCGACGGTGCCGCGGTGGTTATCGAGGGCATCACCTATGAGTTCGACTCAAATTCATCGGTCACGGAATCGGCGACCCTGAAACAGGTCGATACCACGTCAACCACCTCAGTCGCCCAGGACGTCAGCGTCCTGTTGGCGAAGGTTCTGGCGTCGGATTCGGACTTTGACACGATCAACAACCGGATCCTTTTGAACCCGGGCAACTCCGCCTCCCTGCTGTTCGCCGATGACGGGTCCGGACAAACCGGCGTGACCAATGGTTTTACCATCAACCCGACCGGCCTGCTAACCTCGTCAGGGACCTTCGCGACGCGTCAGGAAGCGACGTTCACGGTACGCCAGACCAGCACCGGATACCGTGACTACGAACAGTTCTTGTTCTCTACCGCGCCGGCCACCGCCGACACCATGACCATCAATGGCAATACCTACACCTTCACCGATGGCGAAACGGCGGCCGACGGTGACAACGTGGTCGCCCGCACATCAACCTTCACGGCGGCCAACCTGGGCACCCTGGCGTTCACCACCACGGGAACCATATCGTCGTCCGGCACGCCGTTCTCCAGCTTCCAGGTCGGCGATATCATCACCTTCGCCGGCTCGGTCTCCAACAACTCGGCCTTCACCGTGGCCACCGTTTCGGCGACCGGCGATTACATCACGGTCGACACGGCGCCGACCAGTGAAGCCGCCGCCGCCGCGGCGACCGGCACCGGGGTTATTTTGCACAACATCCTGACCGATCTCGAGGCTGCCATCGAAAGCACCGACGCCAACTTTGCCTCTGGTTCGACAACCGTGCGCACCCGAACGGCTAATCGCGATGCCTCAACCGCCGCCTACAGCAGCGTCAACACGCTGATGCTGTCGACCATCGCGACCAGCTATACGGTGCAGGTCTCGTCGGCCGCATTCCGGGCGAAAATCACTGAGCCGGACGCCGGCACCGCCTATGCGGCCCTGGAAACCACGGCGTTTACCGTCGACAAATCCAACGCCATCATCTTCAACTCCGACGGTATCCCCAGTGCCTTCAACGTTGCCGAAGTGGAAATTCTCGGCTTCGAGAACGGTGCCTTCGACATGGATGACGATCCGAACCGGGCGAAACAGATGACGCTCGATTTCGGAACCGTCGCTGAGGCCAATGGCATGACCCAGTTCGGGGCTGAGTTTACGCCGGTGTTCATCACCACCGACGGCTCTCAGTTCGGCACCTTCGCCGGGGTCACGATCAACACGGCCGGTCTGGTCACGGCCCTGTTCGACAACGGTGAAACACGGCCGGTCTACAAGCTGCCGATTGCCACCTTCGTCAACGTCAACGCCCTGGAAAGCCGGTCTGGCAACGTATGGAACGCTTCGGAAGCGTCGGGCGATCCGACACTGCGCGAGGCCGACAACGGACCGGCCGGACAGGTCGTGCAATCGGCCCTGGAACAATCGACCGTCGATATTGGTGAGGAATTCACCAAGATGATCGTCGTCCAACGGGCCTTCTCGGCGGCGGCGAAGATTATCTCAACGGCCGATGAAATGCTCGAAGAGCTGTTGAGAACGAAACGTTAGACCCGTTCCACAACCCACCGTCCCGACCCTGGGGCCCGTTACCGGAGACAATCCCGGTATCGGGCCTCAACCCTTTCCAGCGCCCGTCAAGGCCCGCAGCTCATGGGCAACACCGGCAAACACGGACGGCCAATCGCCCAACGCCGGTTGGCGGAACAGGCGCATGGAGGGGTACCACTGGGATCGGTCCCCCTCCAGGGACCAACGCCAATCAGGCACGAAGGGCACCATGTTCCACACGGGCACGCCCAGAATACCGGCCATGTGGGCGGAGGCATTGGAGGTCTGGATCACCAGATCAAGATTGGCGATCAAGGCCATCTGGTTGTCCGGGTCGGCGATCGGATCCAAGTCGTCGAAATGATCGATCCGGCATCCCAGCGCCGTTTCCGCCGCCGCCAGTTCATCGCGACAATCGCCGTGTTGAAGATTGACGAAGCGGACACCGGGAACCGTCAGAATATCCGCCCAGTTTGTCAGGTTGCTGGATTTGGTCCGCTTGAACCGTTCCAGTACACCGCCGCGCCAGGCAATCCCCACCTTCAATTCCGGCCCCAGTTCGGCCAACCGGCTTCGCCAATGACCGCTGCGCACGGGATCTGGAATGAGTTGGCGTACATTATCTGGAAAATCAGCCGAATGGCGCCGGTACACGCCTGGCAGGTCGCCCGCCGAAATCTGGACGTCGCACGCCGGAACCTGAATGGACCCGCCTGTTTCGGACTGCTTGTCCATGGGCAGGACGGTGATATCGGGATAATTTCGGCGGAACAACGCAGCAAGGCGTTGATCGCAGGACCACACGCACTGATCCGGCGATGCCTTGGCCAACAGATCGGGCAGGCAAGTCGCGAACATCAGCTCATCACCGATACCCTGTTCACACCAAACAACAATGCGCTGGCCAGTCAAATCGCCGCCATTCCAGGCGGGCAGGTCGACCATCGATTCCTGGGCCGCCCGTTTGGCCATGGGCCAGCGCCACCGATACAAGGGCCAACCCTCAAGCCAGCGGCGCTGGCTCAGGTAAATCGCCGCCAAATGCCAATGCGCTTCGACATCGTCAGGTAAGTCCCCGACGGCCAATTTCAGTTTCCGCTCGGCGTCGGCAAATTCGCCGGCGTGGTAGTGAAATGCGCCAAGTTTTGCCAGGGCGGCCTTATCGGTCGGATCGCGGTGGACAATATCTTCGAAGGCGTCGCGTGCCTCATCGTGACGGCCCATGTCCAATAGGGCGTCGGCCATGGCCATGCGCCCCTGCAGATAATCCGGCGAACCCTTGAGGCCGTTTTCGGCGGCCGCATAGGCGTCTTCGATGCGCCCCACCGCCCGGTAGGCTTCAGCCAGGGTGAAATAGGTGTCGGGATGATCGGGCCGCGCCGCCAGCGCCGTCTCCAGGGGCGTGATCGCTTCGCCGGACTTCCCCAACCCAAGCAATGCCGCTCCCAGGCTGAGCAAAACGATGGGGTTCCCCGGGATGTTCCGTAGCACCCGGCGATAGACATCGACGGCATCCGTCAACCGCCCGGCCCGATGAGCTTCCAGGCCTTCGCGCACCATGCCGCCGAATTCACTGGGAATTGCGTGCGGCTCACTAATGGCGAATTCTCCTCATGGCGGTCCGTTCAAGGTATGAAAATATAGTGCGTCGCCCGGTCATTGTTCTCGGGTTGGCGCCGGTTCTTCGAACCGCGGCTTATAGGCTTCGATACAAATGGAATAATAACGCCATCCAACCAAGCGCGTCACGATGCCGTCAAATACTGGCGGCAGAAGCCGCAATGGCAAGACCGCGGCCCAGGCAATCAAATAGTGCAGCCGCGTGAGAAACCGCATGAGCGCCGTCAGCCGCTGGCTTAAAATCCCGCTGCAATAGGATACCTCCTCCAAAACCAGCCCCGCATCGTCGCACAGTTCGCCTAACATGCCGATCGAATAGCCGCGCCGCACATGTCCACCACCGGCGTCCTCATCGTTCTCGATCCGCGGGCCCTCTTCATCGCGAGTGATCGCGATGTAATGATAATAGGGTGTGGTCAGCAACAGCCGGCCGCCGGGCTTCAGGCAAGCGGCGAGATTACGCATCAGCGCCCGGTCGTCGCCCAGATGCTCGATGACCTCCAGGCAAATGGCGATTTCAAAGACGCCTTGAAAATCGGCGCGCTCTGCCAGCTTGCGAATATCCCAGCTGTCAAAAACCGCGCCTCCGGGGGTCAGATAGCCGGCCCGTTCGCGAGCCCGTGCAACGGCCTGATCATCGCTGGTGATTCCCGTCGCCTGATAGCCGCGTTTCGCAGCCCCGATGGTAAAGGCGCCGGTGCCGCAGCCGCAATCTAGCAACCGTTCGTCATTACGTGTCCTGGGCAGCCGTCGCTTCAGCCAGCGCCAGCGGTCCCACACCATGGTATCGCCATGAATCAGCAGCGCCGGATATCCGATCAGCCTCATCAGCAGTGATTTACCCATGCGTTTCGAAACTCACCTGTTAAATCTCCGAAATCGATTCATGACCGGTCTGCAACCGGGCCGCAATATAAAGATACGCCGCCGCCGTCGCGCCGGTCGGATCGGGAGATGAAATTTGTCATGGTTAGCGTCCCCTTAACCCTCTTCTTTAGCGTTTCATTAAGAGGCTTTGGCTAGGCTTTCCCTGTCCGCCCCACAACGGCAGTTCAATAGCAAAGAAATCGCGTTAACAACACCATGCGACATCAAGAAACGGATATAGGCGCTCACCGCGACGCGACCCATAATCTCAGCGTCATCGGACCGACAGGGAAACCCATGACCCGCGCCGACCTGCCGACGCCCGGCACCAAACGATGGGTGGCGCGGCGCAAGGCTGAAGTCGTGGCCGGCGTACGTGGCGGCTTGATCAGCCTGAAAGAGGCATGTCAGCGTTACGAATTGTCCGAAGACGAATTTGAATCCTGGCGCCGGCTGTTTACCGATCACGGTCTGTCCGGCCTGCGCGCCACCAGCGTCAAGAAGTTTCGACGCCCTCCTCGCGCCCAACGCTAGGCAAAATTTGCCCACTGTTAACGTCTTCTTCAGACTCCCGCAGCTAACCTACACGCAGGTTTGGTGAGTAATCGCCGCAATTCTTAATGCGGCGGCACGCGGGACGACGGTCCCGCACAACGATCATTGGACGGGGAATCGACGTGGATACAATTTCGCAGGCTCTCAGAAATCTCGGCCCCATGCGTCTTGCCGTTGTCGGCATGCTGTTTCTTGGCGTTATCGGATTTTTCATTTTCGTCGTCGGCAAATTGACAACGCCGAGCACGAAAATGCTCTACAGCGGACTGGACTCAGGCGATTCCCAAAAGATCGCCTCACAAATTCAGTCCATGGGCGTGGTTTATGAGCTGAAACAGAACGGTTCACAAATTTTCGTCGACGCGAACAAGTTCGATCAAGTCCTTATCAAGCTGGCCGATCAGGGCCTGCCCGGCGGCGGCACCATCGGCTACGAGATATTCGACGACCAGGAAACGCTTGGCTCAACCAATTTCATGCAGAACGTCAACCTGGCCCGGGCCCTGGAAGGCGAACTGGCGCGCACGATCCAGACTATTACCTCGGTTCGCAGCGCCCGGGTACATTTGGTTCTGCCGAAGCGCGAATTGTTCAGCCGAGAGAAGCAAGAACCCAGCGCATCCGTGGTCCTGACCATGAAGGGCGCTCAGCGCCTATCGACCGAACAGGTCAATGCCGTCCAGCACCTCATCGCAACGGCGGTTTCCGGACTGTCGCCAAGCCACATCTCGGTCATCGATAACAAGGGCAAGTTGCTGGCCGCGGGGGCCGAGGACTCGGATCCCACGAGCGGCCTTGCGGCGAAGGCTGATGACAGGCGCCGCGCCTACGAAAACCGCATGGCACGCATCATCGAGGAACTTCTCGAACGCACCGTCGGTTTCGGCAAGGTCCGGGCCGAAGTGACGGCGGTCATGGATTTCGACCGCATCAGTACGCAAGAGGAAACCTTTGATCCGGACGGCCAGGTGCCGCGCTCCACGCAAACCATTGAGACGGCCGCCAACACCCGCGATGCGGAAGGCACGCCGCCGGTCACCGTCGGCACCAACCTGCCGGACGCGAACGTGCAGGGCAACGACAACGCATCCAGTACGGCCAACGAAACCCGTACTGAGGAAACCACGAACTTCGAAATTTCCAAGAAAACCACCAACCACGTGCGCGAGATGGGGATCATCAAACGTCTTTCCGTGGCCGTTCTTGTGGATGGCAAGCGCGTAGAGAACGACGACGGCGACATGGTCCACGTGCCCATTCAAGACGCAACCATGGAACTGTTGAGCACATTGGTCCGCGGCGCCATCGGCTACAACGCCGACCGCGGCGATATCGTCGAAGTCATCAACATGGAATTCGCCGATTTCCGGCCGCCTGAAGAGCCGTTGGATTTGTTCGTCTTCGGTCTGACCAAAAACGATGTCATCAAATTCGCCGAAATGATCGTTCTTGTCATCATCGTCCTTTTGGTCATCATCTTGGTCGTCCGGCCCCTGCTGTCCCGCGTTATGGAAGGCGCCGCCGATGCCAGGGCCATGACCGAACAACTACTGGCCGATCATACGGGCGGTGCGCCGGCCCTGGCCGGCCCCGGTGCCGCTGGCGTTCCCGCACCATCCGATTCGATCCCCGAAGAAGAACAGTTCGAAGAACTCATCGACATCGACCGCGTCGAGGGCCGGGTCAAGGCGTCATCGGTCAAGAAGGTCGGCGAGATTGTCGACAAGCATCCCGAAGAAGCGCTGTCCATCGTCCGCGCCTGGATGTATCAGGAAACTTGAGGTAGGAGAACCTCACGATGGCCCGGGTCAAGGAAGACTATCGCAGCTTATCAGGGATGCAG
>CAZQPC010000113.1:0-13756 GCA_964595005.1 uncultured Magnetovibrio sp. | reverse complement strand
CGCCGGAAACTTCGCCATGATGACGTCCAGGGCCGGCTTCTTGAAGAAGTACGACGTGCCCAAATCGCCTTGCAGGGCACCGGCCAGGAAGCGGCCGTATTGGATCAGGAACGGATCATTCAGCCCCATGCGTTCGCGCAGGGCGTGGCGCTCGGCTTCCGAGACCGACTGGCCGACCAATTCGCGCAACGGATCGCCCAGGTTGTCTTGGATGGAGAAACCGATGAGGCTGATGACGAACATCACGATCAGCGCCTGAATGAGGCGCCGGCCAAGGAATCCGGCGGCTTCTCCTGCGGTCATAATGCGAAAGGGATCAGGGTCGCCAATGGCGGCGGCGGGCGCCCGCCCGCCACCGCCCAAGACTTACTTGACGACCAGATCACCCAGGTACGGGAAGTTCATGACATTGACCACCTTGCCGATGTCGATACCCTTCCTCACGGCCCAGGAATGGTTCTGCCAGTGCAGGGGCACGAAGGCGGCATCGTCGAACAGCATCTTTTCCACCTCTTGAAGCATGCCCGAACGTTTTTTGACGTCCGTTTCCCCATTTGCCGCGATCACCATGGCATCCAGCTTGGCATTGCCATAGTTGCCGGAATTGTACTGGCCATAGCCGGTTTCCTTGTTCGGCGTCATGGTCAGGAACTCGGAGAAATTGGCCGAATCCTCCGTATCCGAATGCCAGCCGATCATCATGATGTCGGCGGCGCGCTCATCGAATTTCGGCCAGTACTGGGCCTTCGGCATGGTCGTCAGATCGACCTTGATGCCGATCTTCGCCAGCATGGCGGCCACCGCCTCGGCGATCTTGGCGTCGTTCACATAGCGGTTATTGGGCGCCATCATGGTGATGGAGAAGCCTTTTTCCAGGCCGGCTTCCTTCATCAAGGCCTTTGCCTTGTTCAGATCATACCGCGGCTTCAGGGCCGGATTGTGACCCTGGTACCCCATCGGGCTTTGTTGCCCCGCCGGTGTGGCGAAGCCCTTCATCACCTTTTGGGCAATGCCGGCGTTGTTAATGGCGTGGACGATGGCCTGGCGGACGCGGACGTCCTTGAAATGCGCGACGCGGTTCTGGTTCATCTGGAAGGTGATGATACGTCCACCGCTCATGGTCACCAGATCCGTATTCGCGCCCTTACGAACCCGGTCCAGATCGGCCGGCGGCACCGGCGCGATGAAATCCACGTCGCCGGACAGCAGGGCGGCGACCCGGGTCGGGCCTTCCTTGATGGGGGTCAGGACAATCTTCGAGACATTGCCCGGTGAAGAACTGTCCCAATATTTGGCGTAGCGGTCGAAATCCACCCGCACGCCCTGTTCGCGCTTGGTGATGCGGAACGGCCCGGTGCCAGACGCGTTGGCCGACGCGAAGGAATTGCCGTGCTTGACCACTTCGTCCTTGGCCTTGCCGTTCATGGTGCCCGAGTAGAACTTCGAATCCATCGGGAAGACATAGGTGGCCATGGCCATGACCAGGCCGTAGGGCTTCTTGGTGATCAGGTCGACGGTGTGGTCATCGACGACGGTGGCGCCGACGAAGGGCTCAAACAGGCCCTTGAAATCGGGACTTTTCTTCAGCCGGTCGACGGTCCATTTGACGTCGGCGGCGGTGAAGGGATTGCCCGAATGGAAGCTCACGCCCTGGCGCAGGGTGAACCGCGTGGTGGTCGGATTGACGGTCTTCCAACTGGCCGCCAGACGGGCGTCGAAGCCGCCTTGCTGGTTCCAGCGGACCAACGGATCGAAAATCAAGTGCGACAGCTGCAAGGTGCCGCCGGACAACTGCTCGTGGGGATCCAAGGACACGGGATCGGCGTCGTAGGCCATCTTCAGTGTCTTGGCTTCGGCGCCGGTCAGCGCCGGCGCGCCCAGCGCCAAGGCAACGGTGAGGCCAATGGCCAAAAAGCTGCGTTTCATCTGAGTTCCTCCCTGAAATATGATCAGCGGCCTCATTGATGCGGGCCGTTTCATGGGTTGAATTATGCGGGCAAATGGCCGTGCGCATCAATGGCCTTGCGGCTTATACTCCGCACCGCACCCCATTCCAGGAGAGACGCCATGTCCAGCGCCGACTACAAAGCCATTACTTTCGAAGTTGCCGACGGCATCGGCACCATCACCCTGAACCAGCCGGAACGGCGCAACGCGCTCAGCCCGGAAATCCGCGACGATTTCGCCCGCCTGATTCCGTCCCTGCAATACGACACGGGTCTTGGTGCGATTATTCTTACCGGCGCCGGCGGGGTTTTTTGCGCCGGCGGCGATCTGAAGGCCCTGTCGGAAGGTCTCGGCAATCGCAACACGGCCGAGGACCGCCAACGGCTTTACCGCTATCATGATTGGTTTCAAAAACTGTTGAACCTGGAAATTCCGGTGATCGCGGCGGTCGACGGGGCCGCCTACGGGGCCGGTTTCTCCATGGCCCTGGCCGCCGATTTCATTCTCTGTTCAGATCGCGCCAGGCTGTGTTGTGTGTTCCCGCGCATCGGTCTGGTGCCCGACGTCGGCGCCTTCTTCACCCTGCCGCGCATTGTCGGGCTGCAGCGCGCCAAGGAGATCATGTTCACGGGCCGGCCCCTGGATGCCGCCGAAGCCAAGGACATGGGCATCGCCATGGAGGTGCATCCCGCCGGCGAATTGATGGCCGCCGCCCGGTCCCTGGGCCAGCGTCTTTGCAAGGCCAATACCCCGGCCCTGGGCGCCACCAAACGCATCGTCAATCAGTCGTTCAATCTGGACGCCAACGCCCTGATTGAGATGGAAGCCGCCGCCCAGGCCATCTACTTCTCCAGCGATTATCACGAACAGGCCATTCGGGGCTTTCTGGACAAGCAGCCCTTGGCCTACGATTGGGAGCGCATGGACCGCGAAGAAGCGGAGCGCGACGCCGCCGAATAGACGCCGCCGAATAGACGCCGACGGACAAATTGAAATCACGGAGAACGCCCATGGCCCGCCAATGTCACGAAATCGAATACAAGCTGATCGGTGACGACATGCAATTGGTGGAGGTCATTCTGGACCCGGGTGAAACGGTCATCGCCGAGGCCGGCGCCATGAACTACATGGAACAAGGCATCGTGTTCGAGGCCAAGATGGGCGACGGTTCCGATCCCGACGCCGGAGTCTTCGGCAAGCTTCTACAGGTCGGCAAGCGGGCGATCACCGGTGAATCCATCTTCATGACACATTTCACCCATGAAGGCGCCGGCAAATCTCGGGTCGCCTTCGCGGCCCCCTATCCGGGCAAGATCATCGCCGTCGATATGGCCCGCCAGGGCGGTGAACTGCTTTGCCAAAAAGATGCCTTCCTGTGCGCGGCGCTGGGCACCAAGGTCGACATTGCCTTCAACAAACGCCTGGGGGCCGGTTTCTTCGGCGGTGAAGGCTTTATCCTGCAACGCCTGCGCGGCGATGGCATGGCCTTCGTCCACGCCGGCGGCACCATCGTCGAAAAGCAGCTGAACAATGAGACGATCCGCGTCGATACGGGCTGCATCGCGGCCTTCACAGGCAATATCGATTACGATATTGAACGCGCCGGGTCCCTGAAATCCATGTTCTTCGGCGGCGAGGGGCTGTTTCTGGCGACCCTCCAGGGTACCGGAACGGTCTATCTGCAAAGCCTGCCCTTTTCGCGCCTTGCCGACCGTATCTTGGCCCATGCCCCGGCCATCCAAGGCTCGGACAAGGGCGAAGGCTCGGTGCTTGGCAGTGTCGGACGTTTGGTCGACGGCGATAATTGACGCCGTCAGAAGGTTCCCGACGGCGATCCCACCATCATGGGGTCACCCGTTCCCGTCATATGCATGGCCGCGATGATGACGGCCGAAAGAATGAGCGTCAGCCCGAAGGCCTTTAGCGTGGTCATGGCGATACCTCCTGTTCTCGGAGACACGACAAGGTCTGGTCGTTTTTTCTGCGCTCAGTATGGACGGTGTTTCGACCGCCGTCAGTGATCGCCGTCACGGCTGCGAAATTTAAGCCAATTTGGCCAATTGCCGGTCATGCCAGGCCGACAAGATCAGCAAGGCGGATGCCGCGCCGCATAGGGCCATGAACATGTCCCACTGTGAATCCCACACGTCACCCTGGGTGCCGAGGAACGATTCCGCGTCCTGGCCCAGCGCCACGGCGGCCCACCATTCGACCAACTCATAAAAGGCGCTGAACGCCAGGCACACGGAAACGACAAGATAGAACATCATCTTGCCGGGCCTGAGCGCGGTTTTTCTGAGCAGGATTTCGCGGGCCAGGATGGCCGGGACGAAGCCCTGGGCGAAATGTCCCAGGCGGTCATAATGGTTGCGGGCCAGATCGAACCCATCTTGGACCCAGAAGCCAAGCGGCACCTGGGCATAGGTGTAGTGCCCGCCGAGGATCAAAATCAGGCCGTGGATGAAAATCAGGACGGTGAGCAGCGGCGTCAGCGGAAAACGGCGCCGCGTGACAACCATCAGCGGGATGGCGATCAGCACCGGTGCGACTTCCAAATACCATGTCAACCGGTCGGCCGGCGCGATGCCTGATGCGATCAGCGCGATAACCCACAATCCGAGAAGCGAGGCGGGCAGACGCTGTTGGGATGTCATGCCCGTTGCCTTGGTGGTGTGGTCAAATGGCTTCCACGGGGGTGCGTTCCACGTTGTCCGTGTTTTCGCCCTCGATCCGGATCAAGCGCGTCGGCGCATCGCGGTAGGGCGCATGGATATCGCCCGGGGCATAAACATGGGCGTCGCCCGGCATCATCTTATAGGTGCGCACCTTCTTGACCTTGCCCGGCGCGCCGTCTGTCGGCGGCACGACGATCTCCCAGTCGGTCATTTCCGTTTCACCGGCAGCCTGGCCGTAAATAGCCCACGTCGGTCCATGGTCGTGCGGCTCACCTTGCTTGGCGCCCGTGTAAGTGTGGGCGCAAATGCAGAAACCCAAGTCCTGGTCTTCATAGATGATGCGGCGCGGTTTGTCGGCCGTCTCCGGCACATGTTCGGCGACGAAGTCGTCGTCCTTGAGGGCCTTCGCGACGCATTGGCGGACGGCTTCGTAGGCTTCCGGGTTTTCTCCACCTTGCAAGGCGGTGCGGCATTCAGCGGCAAACTGATCAAGCGTATACGGCATGGTTTTCGTCCCTGTGGTGGTATTGGTATGGGGCCGGGTTTAGCACATCTTGCGGGGCGAATCGATTCCTCTCGGTGTTGTTCACAATTCAGCATTTCATTTTCCTTGGCCGCGTTGGCGCCGGCCGGCGCCACGTCGTACCATGGAGACCGGACCGTATTGCTGTTGCCGAATTGAATGGAGAGCCTCGTCATGCCGTACCAATCCGTGTTTCGCGCCGATCTGTTCGCCGGTCAGGTGATCATCGTCACCGGCGGCGGTAGCGGCATTGGCCGATGTATCGCCCACGAATTGGCGGCGCTGGGGGCAAGCGTGGTGATCACCGGGCGGACCCAGGAAAAACTCGATGCCGTCAGCGCCGAGATCGCCGACGACGGCGGCAAGGCCGACACGGCCGCTTTCGACATCCGCGCCGAAGACGCGGTCACCGACAACATCGCCGCGATCATCGAACGCCACGGCCCGGTGGCCGGTTTGGTGAACAATGCCGGCGGTCAGTTCCAGGCCCTGTTGGAGGACATCAGCCAGAAGGGCTGGGAGACCGTGGTCCGCAACAACCTGACCGGCGGCTTCCTGATGAGCCGTGAGATCGTCCGCCAGTGCATGCGTGAACACGGCGGCAATATCGTCAATATCACCGCCGATTCGTGGAACGGCATGCCGCGCTTGGGCCATTCCGGCGCGGCCCGCATGGGCATGGTCAACCTGACCAGCACGGCGGCGGTGGAATGGGCCCACTACGGGATCCGGGTCAACGCCGTCGCGCCGGGCATTATTGCGTCGTCGGGGCAGGATACTTACGACGAGGCAACCAAGAAGCGGCTGCACAAGCGCCGCCTTTTGATGCCGACGAAGCGCTATGGCAATGAGGCGGAAGTGTCGGGGATGGTGGCCTTTCTGCTGTCGCCGGCGGCGGCCTTCATTTCCGGTGAAACGGTCCGCGTCGACGGCGCGGTGCCGAACATGACCAACAACTACGAAGTCCCGGATCACGACAAGTCCGTTCCCTTCGATGGCTTCCACCGGGCCGTCACCCCTGAATTTCTCTCGAGCAGCGAGGATTAGGCCATGCAGTTCACCCACGAGCACCGGGAGATGGAGCGCACGGCGCTGGCGGTTTTCGACAAACATATCGAACCCTTCATCGACCAGTGGGAGGCCGAGCAGATGTTCCCGGCCCATCAAGTCATGAAGGCGTTGGGTGACGCGGGCTTGCTGGGGATTAGCAAACCGGAAGAATTCGGCGGCATGGACCTGGATTTCTCTTATGAAATGGTTTTCGCCGAGGCCCTGGGCAATGTCCGCTCCAGCGGGCTCGGCTCGGCCGTCGGCGTGCAGAGCACCATGTGCACGCCGGCCCTGACGAAATACGGCCACGACGCCCTGAAACGCGAATGGCTGGCGCCGACCATTGCCGGCGATCTGGTCGGTTGCATCGGCGTCAGTGAAGCCTCGGCCGGCTCCGACGTGGCGAAAATCAAGACCACGGCGAAGAAGGACGGCGGCGACTACGTCATCAACGGCTCGAAGATGTGGATCACCAACGGCGTCCAGGGCGATTGGATTTGCCTTCTGTGCAATACCTCCGACGACGGCGCGCCGTTCAAGAACAAGTCGCTGATTGTCGTGCCGTTGAAAGCCAAGGGCGTCACCGTCGGGCGCAAGCTGGACAAATTGACGCTGCAATGTTCCGACACGGCGGAGTTGTTCTTCGACGACGTGCGTGTCCCCGGGTCCAATTTGATCGGCGAAGAGGGCCAGGGTTTCATCTATCAGATGGGGCAATTTCAAGAGGAGCGCATGTTCGTCGCGGCGCGCGGCGTGCGCGCCATGGAAATGGCCATCGAACATACGATTGAGTACACCCGCAGCCGCGAGGTCTTTGATAAACCGATCCTGGCCAACCAGGTCGTCTATCACAAACTGGCGGAGTTGCAGACCGAAGTGGTGGCGCTGCGCGCGCTTCTCTATCAGGGAATCCAAATGTATCTGGACGGCGAGGACATCACCCAGATTGCGTCGATGGCCAAATACAAGACCGGCAAGATGTCCATGACGTTGCCGTCGGAATGCCTGCAATACTGGGGCGGCCAGGGAGTGATGACCGAGAACTGGATTTCCAGGGCCTACCGCGACATCCGCCAAAGCGCCATCGGCGGCGGCGCCAACGAGGTCATGCTGGAAGTCATCGCCAAGACCATGGATATCCACCCCGGCCGGCCGGGGCGGGAGAAGACGAAAAGTTAGCAAGGATCGCATTGCCGTCGTCGTCATTCCCGCGAACGCGGGAATCCAGGAATTGGAACGCCGAACCCGGCGCTCTGGATTCCCGCTTTCGCGGGAATGCCAGCGATTGAAACCGTGAACATGCCGGCGGCGCTTGTCTTTCCCGTTGTTGCGATGCAACATCGGCGGCCTTGAAACTCCAGATTCAGAAGACCTGAGCCCATGCAAAAACCGCCGAAAAAGTTCTTTGAGCCGCTGTCCATTGGTGCACCGGCACCGTTGCGCGAGGTACCCGTCGCCCTGGAACGGATGATCCATTTCTTCCCGCCGCATGTGGAGAAGATGCGCGCCAAGGTGCCGGACATGGTCGGTCAGGTGGATGTGCTTCTGGGCAATTTGGAAGACGCCATTCCGGCCGATGCCAAGGACACGGCGCGGGCCGGTTTCGTCGAGGTGGCGAAGGCCGTGGATTTCGGTGATACGGGGCTCTGGACCCGCGTCAACTGCCTGAACAGCCCGTGGTTTTTGGATGACGTCACCGACATCGTCGCCAACGTGGGCGACAAGCTGGACGTGATGATGCTGCCGAAGGTCGAAGGGCCCTGGGACATCCATTATCTGGACCAGTTGCTGGCCCAGTTGGAAGCCCGCCACGCGGTCAAGACGCCGATCATGATCCATGCGATCCTGGAGACCGCACTGGGGGTCAACAATATCGATGCCATCGCCGCGGCCAGCCCGCGCATGCACGGCATGAGCCTGGGCCCGGCCGATCTGGCCGCATCGCGCGGCATGAAGACAACCCGGGTCGGCGGCGGCCATCCCTTTTACGGCGTTTTGGAAGATAGCCGCGACGACGGCGGCGAACGCACGCTTTACCAGCAGGACCTCTGGCATTTCACCGTCGCGCGCATGGTCGACGCCTGCCAGAGCTACGGCCTCAAGGCCTTCTACGGGCCCTTCGGCGATTTCTCCGATGACGCGGCGTGTGAGGCCCAGTTCCGCAACGCGTTCTTGCTGGGCTGCGTCGGCGCCTGGTCATTGCATCCCAAACAGATCGACATCGCCAGGCGGGTTTTCGTGCCTGATGTGGAGGAGGCGAAATTCGCGCTGCGTATCCTGGAGGCTATGCCCGACGGCACCGGTGCCGTCATGATCGACGGCAAGATGCAGGACGACGCGACCTGGAAACAGGCCAAGGTGATCGCCGATCTGGCCCGCATGGTGGCCAGCAAGGACCCGGAGATGGCGGAAGCCTACGGGCTTTAAATCCCCTCATCCTCCCGCTGCGCGGGCCCCTCCTTCTCCCCATGGAGACCTCTGCAAATCGATCAAATCCATCAATCCGCGCCCTTTTTCTCCTTCCCCCTTGATGGGGGAAGGTCGGGATGGGGGTGGGAACCCGGAGGGGAAAAGATAGTTTTTCCGCGCCAGACGGCGCTTCCGCCCCCTCACCCCAACCCTCCCCCACCAGGGGGGAGGGAGTAGATAAGGACGCCAATGCCGACGTTTTTCGAGTTTTGCAGAGGTCTCCCATGGGAGAAGGGAACTGTGTGGCCGCGTCTTACATTCCATCTCCCTCGGAGAGAAGGACACGATGAGGGGAGATGGAATATCTTCTGACGTTTAATTTCGTTTCGGCGCGCCGACCTCGTCCATAAGCTGGACCAGCGCTTCGTAGGGCTGGGCGCCGACCAGGCCCTTGCCGGCGGTAACGAAGGTCGGCACGCCGGTCACCCCGTATTGGTGTGATTTCGCCCAGTCCGCGTCGACGGCATCCTTGAAGCGGCGTTCCTCAATGACGGCGCGCGCCTCATCGACGTCCAGGCCGGCGGCCTTCACCACCTCCAGGATCACGTCCGGATCGCCGACGTTGCGGCCGTCGACGAAGTAGGCTTCGAAGAACTTGTCGTGGATGTCATCACCGCCGTCCTGGGTGTCGGCCCAGGTGCCGACCTCTTGGGCGAGGCGCGAGTTGTAGGTGTGGCTGCGGTCGCTGAAGGGCAAACCCTCGGCTTCCAGAAGACCGCGCATGCGGGTGTTTTTGGCCTCGATCTCTTCCGGCCCGCATTGGAACAGGTCTTGCAATTCACGCCCCTCCGACGGCGTTTCCGGATGCAGCGGGAAGTGCACCAGCTTGATCGTGACGTCGTAGTTCTCTTTCAGCTGTTTCACCCGGTTATCGCCCAGATAACACCAGGGGCAGACGTAATCGGTGAACACTTCAAGGGTTATCGGCTCAGACATGGGTGCGTTCCTTCGCTGCAATGGATTGCCTTGAATGTAGCCGCAATCTCGAGAATTTCAATTGCCTGCCCGGAACAGCTGCTGGTCCGAAATCGCTTCAGGCGATCACCACCTGGTTGCGGCCATTGTTCTTGGCCTTGTAGAGGTTCTCATCGGCGGCCATCAGCATGTGTTCCAGTTCCGGCTGGTCGCTGATGACCACGCCGAAGCTGGTCGTCACCCGGATGTCCGTGCCGTCGTAGGGGATCACCTGTTCTTCGATGGCGGCGCGAAGTTTTTCGAAGTAGGGCGCCACGTTGTCGAGGTTTTCGACTTCAAGCATCAGCGCAAACTCCTCACCGCCCAACCGCGCACACAGATCACCGCCACGGTTGGCGTGTTCGGCGATCGTCTGCGCGACGACCTTCAACACCGCGTCGCCGGCGTCGTGGCCGTAGGTGTCGTTGACGCTTTTGAAGTGGTCAATATCCAGCATCGCGGCGGCGCACTTGAATTTCGAACGGCTGCGGGTCGAAACGATCCGTTTGCCGACATCGAAAAACGTCCGCCGGTTGAACAATCCGGTCAGGAAATCCTTGGTCGCGGCGGCGGTCAGGGCCTCGATGCTTTCCAGAATATCCAAGTTGAGGGCGACCCGCGTATACAGTTCTTCCGGCAGATAGGGCTTGGCGATGAAATCGTTGGCCCCGTGTTTGATGAATTTGGCCGACAAGGGGGCGCCGCCGCTTCCCGAAACGCCGATGATGGCTACCTCGTCGCGGCCGTGTTCACGGCGGATCGTGGTGACCAGATCGAAGCCGTTCATTTCCGGCATTTCATGGTCGGTGATGACCATCCGAATGTCGTCGCGTGCCGCCAACACATCCAAGGCCTGGGCAGCGGACTTCGCTTCGACGACATTCAACTGGTAACGCTTCAAAAGATCGCCGCACATGCGCAAGGCCACGGTCGAATCGTCGACCACCAAGACGGTCGTCGAGCGGTTTTTCATCATCCGGCGGGTCAGCTTCAGAAGGTAATCCAGGCTCGACGGATTGTCCTTCAAGACAAAGTCCAGAACCCCCGCGTCGAGAAATTTCTGACGGATATCCACATCGAAATTGGACGTGAAAACCACCGACGGGATGCCGTGGTTGAGGGTGAGGTCAACGGCGTCACCTTCCTGGGCGTCCGGCAGGTGCAGGTCGACCAGGGCCAAGGCAAAGTCGCCCGGGCGATCTTCAAGATGGGCTTTCGCCGCCGCCAGGTTTTCCGCGGTGACGAGTTCGATTTCGGGCTCGTCTTCGAAACCCTTGATGATGAGATTGAGGAAGAAGCTGGAATCTTCGATGACCAGCAGGCGCTCCATACGGCGTCTCCTTTGCTTGGCCCCCTCAATTGAAGTCTCAAAATTACGAGTTTCGCCGGACAGGTCAATCGAAATCCGCAGGCGCTGCCTTATGAAAAGAAACCGGCTTTTTCAGGGGCGCGGCCCATGCCACACTTGCGCCGGAATGCGGCCGACGGGACGGTGCGCGAGGTGGCCCATGGGGGGTGCAAGTGACCGGTAAAGGCATGTTTATCAGTGGTCAGCGGGAGTGCCCGCGCGATGTGCTTGAGGAACGCGCCTTGCGCGCCGCATCCGGACTCCGCAGCCTTGGCGTGGCGGCGGGCAACGCCGTCGCCCTGTTGCTGCGCAACGACTTCGCTTTTTTTGAGGCGACCTTCGCCGCCCAGGCCATCGGCGCCTACGCCGTGCCCGTCAACTGGCACCTGGCGGCACCGGAGGTCGCCTATGTATTGGAGGATTCGGGGGCCCGCGTTTTGGTCGCTCATGCGGATCTGCTGGATGCCATTCCGGAAGTCGTGGCGGCGGCGGAACGCGCCGGGGTGAACGTCCTCTGCGTGCCGACACCGCGCGAAGTGATTGAGGCCTATGGCCTTGACCCCGCCAAGGGGAATGCTGGCGTCGGTGCCGTGATCTGGGATCAATGGCTTTCCGGATTTGAACCCCTGGCCGAGTTGTCGGAACAGGTCACGGAAAACATCTACTACACGTCCGGCACCACGGGTCTGCCGAAAGGTGTGCGGCGTTTTCCGGTGAGCCGGGAGGCGGCGGCCGAATTCAGCCGTATGCGCGACGCGCTCTACGGCATTGAGCCGCATATCCGCGGCATTCTGCCGGGGCCCTTGTATCACAGCGCGCCCAATTCCTTTTCCATGCGGGCCGCGCGCGTCGGCGACGGCCTGGTGCTGATGCCGCGGTTTTCCGCCGAACGGTTCCTGGCTTTGGTCGAGAAACACCGGATCACCAATGCCTTCATGGTGCCGACCATGCTGGTGCGCCTGATGAAACTGCCCGAACAGGTGCGGGCCAGGTACGATGTGTCGTCGCTGAGCTATGTCATGATCGCCGCGGCACCGTGCCCGGCCGAGGTCAAGCGCGCCATGATCGATTGGTGGGGACCGATCATCCATGAGTTCTACGGCTCCACGGAATTGGGTTACATGACCCTTTGTAACAGCCAAGAGGCCCTTGATCGGCCAGGCACCGTCGGCCGGGTCGTCGACGGCACGGTGCTGAAGGCGTTGGATGAAAACGGCGACGAAGTGCCGCCGGGCACCCCCGGCGAGCTTTACGGCCGGATGCCCCAATACCCTGATTTCACTTATAACAACCGCCCCGAAGAGCGCGCCGCTTGCGAACGTGACGGATTGGTGACCGGCGGCGATGTGGGGTACTTCGATGCCGAGGGCTATGTCTATCTGTGCGATCGGACCCGCGAGATGGTGATCTCCGGCGGCGTCAACATCTACCCCGCCGAGATCGAGGCCGTGCTGATCGGCATGCCGGGCGTGCGCGATTGCGCCGTGTTCGGCATTCCCGACGCGGAGTTCGGCGAAAAGCTGCTGGCCGTGGTGCAGCCCATGGACGGCCAGACCAATCCCGGCGCCGACGCCGTCATGGAATACCTGCGCGAACGGGTCGCCGGGTATAAGGTGCCGCGCGAGGTCGAATTCCGCGACGATCTGCCCCGTGACGACGCCGGCAAAATCTACAAACGCCGCCTGCGCGATCCCTATTGGGAAGGTGAGACGCGGCGGATTTAGAAGCCGGACACAGGTAATATGGCATTTCCGGAACTGATCATTTTTGCCGGCGCGCTTCTGGTCGCGGCCGGCTCGCCCGGCCCGAGCATTGCGGCATTGGTGGCCCGTGTTGTGGCCCGCGGTCCCCGCGATGTGCTGCCGTTCCTGGCCGCCATGTGGACCGGCGAAGCGATCTGGCTGACGCTGGCGGTTTGGGGGCTGGCCTCCATCGCCGGATCCTTCCAGCTCGTCTTCGCCATCATCAAATGGGTCGGTGTCGGCTACTTGGTGTTTCTTGCCTGGAGCATGTGGACCGCGCCGACTGAGATCTCCGCCGATGACCTGCCGGACAGAGGTTCGGCGTGGAAAATGTTTGCGGCCGGGATGGCGGTCACCCTCGGCAACCCGAAGATCATGGTCTTCTATCTGGCCCTGTTGCCGACGATTCTCGATCTTGGCCGCCTGACGGTTGTCGGCTGGGGCGAACTGGTGGCAACCATGCTGGCTGTTCTGATCGTCATCGACGGCGTCTGGGTGCTGATGGCCGCGCAGGCCCGTCAGCTCCTGAGAAGCCCCCAGGCGACCCGCGCCGCCAACCGGTGCGGCGCCGGCATCATGGCGGCCGCGGCGGCTGCGATCGCCTCGAAATAAGGCGCCCTATACCGGTTCGGGATCAGGATCGTCCCGCCGTCGATTTCACGGCGCGGCCGGCTTGGCGGAGCTTTCTCTCCCGGTAGAACGTATAGATCCCCATGAGCACAACGATGGCGCTGCCGATGACGGTCCAACCGTCCGGAATGTCGCCGAACACCATGAACCCCAGGATGATGGCCCAAATCAGCACCGAGTAGCGGAACGGCGAAATGAAACTGATGTCGCCGACGCGCATGGCCATGACACCGAACAGATAGCCGCCGATCAAGAACACGGCGGCCGCCGCCAATAGCTTCAATTCGTCGGCGCCGACGGGCTTCCAGCCAACGATCGGCGTCAGCACGCAGCCGGCAATCGTGATCGCCGCGGCGGCCAAAAAGGCGACGAAAAGCGACGGAATATGGGTCGATAGCCGGCGCGTCGTTAAGTCCCT
>CAZQPC010000112.1:0-13766 GCA_964595005.1 uncultured Magnetovibrio sp. | reverse complement strand
CGGACGGTGAAACATGACGATGCGGTGCGCTATCCGGAGGTCGAACTGACCGGCGCCGCGCTGGAAAGCGCCGACCTGGTATTTTTTTCCACGGAACCGTTCGCGTTTACCGAAGACCACCTGGCCGAATTCCGCCAGACCTTTCCAGCCCACGCCCACAAGGCCCACCTGATCGATGCGGAAATGGTGTCTTGGTACGGCAGCCGCGCCATCCCGGGCTTGCGTTATCTTCGCGACCTTGCAGCGAGCCTGGCGACATGATCGCGGCCCGTTTGGCCGGCTTTTACGGCGTCATCTTCTTTCTGATCGGCGTCATGGTGCCGTTCTGGCCGCTGTGGATGACCAGCCGTGGCCTGACGCCGGAAGACATCGGCGTTGTCATGGCCGTCGGGATGCTGATGAAGGTCGGCGCCAACCCCTTGGTCGCCGGTTTCGCTGATCGGACGGGCGAGCGGCGGCGGCCGCTGATTTTGCTGTCGATCGCCGCCTGCCTGGCGTTCGCGGCTTTTTGGGCCGCCGATGGGTTTTGGCCGGTACTGGCGGTGACCATGGCGTTCTTCCTCTGCTGGTCACCGTTGATGCCGCTGATCGAAACCTTGACCATGCAATTGGGCGCCAATGGCCAGCTCGACTATGGACGGGTCCGTCTTTGGGGGTCTTTGACCTTCATTGCCGCGGCCTGGGGCGGCGGCTGGGTACTGACCGGCCGCGATGAGGACATCATCTATTGGATCATTCTGGGCAGCGCCGCCACCGTCATCGCCGCCGCCATGCTGCTGCCCGACGCCCGCTTGGCGAAAGCCGATCACGGGCGGTCCTTCGCGCCGATCCTGCGGGTTCTGAAAGACCGCACTTTTCTCTGGTTCATCCTGGCCACCGGGCTGATCCAGACCAGCCACGTCATCTACTACGCCTTCGGCACCATTCATTGGCGGAACGCCGGACATTCGGAAGCCGTCATCGGCGGGTTGTGGGCGGAAGGCGTCATCGCCGAGGTTGTTCTGTTCATCTGGGGCGGCAAGGTCATCAAGCGGGTCGGCCCGGCCCGGTTGATTGCCTTGGCCGGCTTGGCCGGCCTGATCCGCTGGTGGGGCACCGGCATCACGGATGCCCTGCCCGCCCTGTTGGTCCTGCAGATCCTACACGGCGCGACCTTCGGCGCGGCCCACCTGGGCGCCATTCATTTCATTGCCCAGCGCATGGAGGCGTCGATCTCGGCGACGGCGCAAAGCGTCTATGCGGCGGCCGTGTCGGGCATCGGGTTCAGTATCGTCTCCATTTTCAGCGGCCACATGTTCGCCGCGCACGGCGGCGGCGCCTACCTGCCGATGGCGGTCATGGCCGGACTGGGGGGTGTGATCGCGTTTACGTTGAGGCGGCGTTAGCCGGCACCTTGCCGGGCCTCGATGGCCGCCCAGCGGGCCAGCAGTTTCTCGGCCCGATGCACGACGGGAACGTCGATCATCTTGCCGTCCACGGTGATGGCACCGCTGCCGGTAGCGGTTGCATCGGCATAGGCGGCCACGGCACGGCGGGCAAAATCGACCTCGTCCGAGGATGGCGAGAAGGCCTCGTTGAGGATCGGCACGTTGCTGGGGTGCACACACGACGCCCCTTCCATGCCGAACCGCCGGGCCATTTGGGCGGCCTTTCGAATGCCGTCCAGATCCTGGAATTCGGCGACCGTGCCCATCAATCCCATGGGCATCAGGCCGGCGGCCCGGGCGGCGATGACGATCTGCTGCTTCGGCATGGCCAGGGTTTCGCCGTCGGGGACCAGGCCCACGTCGGCGGCGAAGTCCTCACCGCCCAAATTCATGGCGACGTTGCGTGGATCGGCGCGTCCGATCTCGACGGCCCGGAAGAACGCATCCGCCGTTTCGATCATCGGCACCAGGTGTATGCCCCCCACCGACAGTCCTTCGGCTTGTTCACGCAACGCCATCAGCGCCGATACGTCCCGCACGTGTTCAGCATCACGCGCCTTCGGCAACATGATTGCGGCAACGCCGGCGAACACGGCGGCCTCGATATCCGCCGCCGCCAGATTGTCCGGGTTGTTGATCCGGACCAGCACGTCGGCGCCATTCCGAGACACCGATGCCGCCGCCGCGCGCAATGCCCCGCGGGCCCCGTCCAATTCGCCGTCGGGCACGCTGTCCTCCAGGTCAAGGATGATCCCGTCGGCACCGCGTGTGTGCGCCTTGTCGATAAATCGCGGGTTGTTGGCCGGCACGAACAACAGAGACCGCCAGACGGGATGGGCCGCTTCGCTCATGATCGCTCCTCCCTCCAGCGAGCATCCGTGAAGCGGCGGTCTCTTGCAAGGGGACGGGCGGATGTGTCAGGGATCAAATGTGCCGAATTTCGGGGAAGGAACGGATATGTCACAAATTGCAGTGGTCACCGGCGCCAGCCAGGGTATCGGCGCGGCGATCGCGGGCCGTCTGACGGAAGACGGCTGGCGGGTCTTCAACCTGGACAGAAATCCGCCGTCAAATCCCGACGCGCCGGCCACGTGGATCGAAACGGATCTGGTCGATCCGGCCGGCATTGCCGCCGCCTTTGACATGATCAGCGCCGAGGGACCGGTATTGGGCCTGGTCAACAACGCCGGCCTGGGCGTCATGACCAAACTGGAAGATACCACCATTGAGGACTTTGACCTGACCGTCGACGTCAATATGAAAGCGCCGATGCTGTGCGCGCAAGCGGCTTTACCGGACATGAAAGAGGCCGGCTTCGGCCGCATCGTCAACATCGCCAGCCGGGCCATGCTGGGCAAGACCGAACGCACGGCCTACGCCGGCACCAAGGGCGCCATCGCCACCATGACCAAGGTTTGGGCCCTGGAATTGGCGCAGTTCGGGATCACCGTAAACGGCGTCGCGCCGGGGCCCATCGCCACGGAATTGTTCAGAAACGCCAACCCGCCCGACCATCCGCGCACCCAGGAAATCATCGGCACCATCCCCGTGGGACGCTTGGGCGAGCCCACCGACATAGCCCATGGCGTGGCCTGTTTCATGGACGAGCGCGCCAGTTTCATCAGCGGCCAGATCCTGTTGGTCTGCGGCGGCATCAGTCTGGCCCGGGGCGGCAGTTGAACGGCTAAGCTGGCGAGGTGTACACTTCGCCCATGGTTAGGGATACGCCGATAACGGATGCGGCCGCGTGGAAGGCGGAAACGCTGATTGAGAACGATGGCTTGCATGTTCTCACCGATGCCTGTCTGGCGGAACTCGACAAAGCCGCTTCAGACCTGACGGCCAACCCGCTGCCCGTCGAAGCCCTGACGCCCGCGCATTTTCCCATGCCCGCCTGCGCCGCGGAAATGGCCCGCGTGCGCGCCGCCCTGACCGACGGCATCGGTTTTGCGATCATCGACCGATTGCCCCTGGACAGTTATGACGAACAGACCTTGGTGCGAATTTACTGGCTGCTGGTATCGCTGATCACCCGGCCCGTCGCCCAGAAATGGGACGGCACGATGATTTACGACGTCACCGACACGGGCCTCAATGACGAGCCCGGCAACGGCGTGCGGTCGTCGAAAACCAAGAACGGCCAGTACTACCACACCGACAATGCCTTCAATCTGCCGCCGAATTTTGTCAGCCTGCTGTGCCTGCAACCGGCAAAGACGGGCGGCACCAGCGGCCTCATCAGCATGCAGACGGTCTACAACATTTTATTGGCGGAATCTCCCGACGTGTTGCCCCGGCTGCACCAACCTTTTTATTTCGACCGCCAACACGAACATGCACCGGGCGATGAGCCGCTGGGCTTCCATCCCCTGTTGGAACCCGCCGAAAAGGGTATTCATGTGCGGTTTTCGCGGCGCTTGCTCGGTTTCGGCTACCATTTGGCGGACCAAGGCATGGACGATGAGACCCGCGCAGCCGTTGATGCGTTTGGCGAAATTCTCGATCGTCCGGGATTGGGCAAATCCTTCACCTTCGAACGCGGCCAGATTCAGATCGTCAACAACCGGCGTATCGGTCACCGGCGGGAGGCCTATGAAGACTGGCCCGAACCGGACCGCAAACGGCGCCTGTTGCGTCTCTGGGGCCGTGCGTCGGGCCGGCCGTTCTATATGGGTTAGCGAATTTCGAGCGGCGTTAAAAATTCTCAACCGCACCGTCAATTTGGGGTAACATCTGTTCGTTCAAAACGAAGAAGAGCGGGCGGCGAACCTATGGGCAACGAAGACACCGGCAGCGTTCCGGAAGTTCGAACAGGTTCCGGGATTGAAACCAGAAAGATTGACCCGGGCCGCTATATTTTCAGGGAACACGAATCCGGCGACACGGCGTTCATCGTGAAGTCCGGAACTGTGGAACTGTTCATCACCATCGACGACAAACAGGTCCACATATCCGATGCCATCGAAGGCGAGATGTTCGGCGAAATGGCGCTCATCGACGACAGCCCGCGCATGGCGTCCGCGAAGGCCAAGACCCCGGTCATTCTGATGGCCATTTCGAAACCGGTGTTTGATCGTAAACTCAAGGCCATGGACCCGTTCACGCGCAACTTGGTGACTGTCCTTGCCGACTATATCCGAACCACCACGGGTTCCTACGCCAACTACGTCCGCAACAGGGGGCGGCCCGTGGAAGAAAAACAGGACGAAGGCTAAATCGTCGCCACCGGGGTCGCCGGTGAGCCCACCGCGCCGGGCAGGCGCAACGGCGGCGCCGTCAGCAGGAACCGTGAGCGACCGCGCCGGTGAAGTGCCGCGGCCAATTCCGACAGATACCAGATTTCACCCAGATGCACGCCCAGGCGGAACAGGCAATGGCGGTGCAAAGGCAAGCGCGAACAACCGCCCTGGGTCTCGCCATAGCCGTTCGATGATTCCACCGCCATGTTGTCGGATATCAACGCGACGACACCGCAATCGGTGATCCACTGCAGGATCCGATCATCATAGCCGTCGAGAACGGCACCGGATGAATGCAGTTTCTCGGCATCCGGATCCCCGGCCATATCCAGAATCATGTCATCCCAGCCGGTGTGAAACAGGAAGAAATCGCCCTCCTCCACCGTGATGTCGTCCTTTTTGAAAATATCCATCAATTGGTCGTAATCGACGGCGACCCGCTGATCACCGAAGTGCCGGTGGAAATCGACCAGGACGCCACGCCCCTGCATACCGCCGACGGCCATGTTCTCGACGCCCAGCGCCCGGGCCCCCATGCCGTCCGGGTCATCCGGGCCCTTGACGTCCACATCGGGGCGGAAACCGTTGTAATAGACCGGTTCCGGTGTGCCGTCGCCATCCACGTCAAAGATGCTGCCCACATGGGCAAAGCTGTCCCATTGGGTCGAATACTGGGAATGCATGGTGAAGCACTCATCGGAGGACACATCCATGTTGCCCTCCTGAATTTGACTCCAGTCCATGTTGTAATAATAATTCTCAGACCCCGGCGGATGGAACACCGGGCCCAACACCGGCGGGAAGCGTTTCGGATTGACCGAATTGCCGCCCGGCATGTCGAGCGGCATGGACAGGCAATAACATAACCCTTCCTTAACCTCCGCCACCGCGGCCAGCCGTTTTTCGGGCGTCACCAAATTCATCCGGCCGCGCTGATCGTCTTCGCCCCAATCCCCCCAGGTCGATCCTTCAGGGCGGTTTACCCACCGTTTGCTCATGGCTCCGTCTCCTTGCCTGGTGTGGCGGGGTCTCCGTCTGCGCCGGCGCTATGTTCCGCCTTCTTTTCCCAGCCGCCGCCGGATGTCTGTTGCCAATAGGTCAGATCGTGGCCGGCCTCCTTGTAGGCCGTCCAATGGCCACGCGCGGCATCAACCATTGTCGGATCGTTGCCGTCGAACATCTCAAAGCAGCGTTCAAAATCGGCCAGGCTTTCCGAGGCGGCACCGTCAGTCAGAAACAAGAACTCGGCCCCGTTGGGATTGGCATCATCGGTGGCCAGCCATACCGGCTGATCCTCGGCACCACCGTCCTTAACGGAGCCATGCGGCAGCCATGAGTCCTGATCGTAGGTCCACAATGCGTTGGCCAGCGCTTCCACCCGGGCCTCGGATCCCGCCATCACCAGGGCGCGCTTGCCGGCCGCCAGGGTTTTCTCAAGCAACTTCGGCAGGGCCAGTTCCAGGCGTGCGTGTTCCAGATGATAGAAGGCGATGTCAGTCACGCACCCTCCCCGGTCACCGCTTTTCGTAGTGATTGGCGACAAGCCGATCCAGAAGCCGCACGCCAAACGCCGTGCCGCCTTTCGGTACCGTCGGTGCGTCTTTCTTCGACCAGGTCACACCGGCAATGTCCAGGTGCGCCCAGGGGGTCTTGCCAACGAAGCGTTTCAAGAACTGCGCCGCGGTGATCGACCCGGCGCCGCGTCCGCCGATGTTCTGCATGTCGGCGGCCGGCGAATTGATCAGCTTGTCGTAGGCGTCATCCAAGGGGAAACGCCAGACCTTTTCATCGACTTCCTTGCCGGCCTTGGTTAACCGTTCAGACAATTGGTCATTGTTGGAAAACAGGCCGGCATGCTCGTTGCCCAAGGCGATGATGATGGCGCCGGTCAGCGTCGCCAGGTCGACGACGAACTTCGGATCGAACTTGTCGACGGTGTAATGCAGGGCATCGGCAAGAACCAAACGCCCTTCCGCGTCCGTGTTGAGAATCTCAATGGTTTGGCCGGACATGGAGGTGACAATGTCGCCGGGCCGCTGGGCATTGCCGTCGGGCATGTTCTCGACCAACCCCACAACGCCGACCACATTAGCCTTGGCCTTGCGCCCGGCCAAAACCTTCATCAACCCGATGACCACACCGGAGCCACCCATGTCCCACTTCATGTCTTCCATGCCGGGACCGGGTTTCAGGGAGATGCCGCCCGTGTCGAAGGTGACGCCCTTGCCGACGAAGGCGATGGGCTTATCCTTGGAACCGCTGGGCGCGCCGTTCCACTGCATGACCACCATTTGCGATTCGCGCCGCGATCCCTGGCCGACGCCCAGCAGGGCACCCATGCCCAGGCGCTTCATCTGGGCCTCGCCCAGGACCTGCACCTTAACCCCCAATTTGGTCAATTGTTTGGCCTGTTTGGCCAAGGTGGCGGGATAGAGGACATTCGGCGGCTCCGACACCAGATCGCGGGTCATCACCACACCATCGGCGATTTTCGACAACGGCACGTAGGCGCGCTTCGCCGCCGCCGTGGCGCGGCTCAGGACACGCAGCGTTTTGATGCTGGGCTTCGCATCTTTCTTCTCCGTGGTCCTGTACTTGTCGAAACGATAGGCGCGGAGGCCCGCACCGAAGGCCAAGTTGGCGGCGGCGGCAGCCGGCTTGATCTTCGTCCCGTCAACCGCGTCAACAAGCACATTGAGCGCCGTCAGGCCGGACTTCGCCAGTCCTGCATAGGCATAGCCGCCGGCGCGCTGCCACGTGTTCTCATTCATATCCTTGGCCGCGCCCAAGCCGATCACCATGATCCGCGCAAGTTTCGATCCGGCCGGCGCCAACACATGCAGCGTTTGCGCCCGCTTGCCCTTGAACCGGCTGGCCTTCATGGCCCTTCCGATCGCCCCCTTCGTCAGCTTATCAAGCGCCGCGGCGGACTCGGTCAGCTTGCGCCCTTCCAGGGCGAAGACCACGGCGGCACCGCTGGTCGGTTGGGTGAGATTGGCGAACGAGATTTTCATGGGTGTTCCTCTCTGATGGCGGCCCTGCCCCCGGCAGCGCCGTACGGCCTCAAGGGTCCGATTCCGGTTCCCGAAAGAAAAGGCGTTCAGGCCATCGGTTTCAAGGCTTTTCCGCAGGTCGGGATATCAACTTGAATATTCTTCGTGCCGATCTGCCATTCGGGTAATATGCCGATGCCGCGTGTCGGTGCCCGATAACGCCGGCCTGAGCGGAGAATGCCATCGATGAAGCACCTGAAATACGCCGCCTCATATTTTGTCGCCAGTGTCATATGGATATCTATGGCAACGGGCGGCGCGGCCGAGCCGTGGAAAGGCCCGCTCATCGACGCGCACAGCCAGATCGACCAGCACGTTGACTTCAGCGACGTCGTCCCCCTATTGGATCGCGCCGGCGTCTCCCGCGTCATCATTGCGGCAAGGGGCAAGGTCAAGCCGGGGCAGATTGCCCGTCTGGCCCGCAGCCATCCCGAGCGGATTGTCGCTTCGGTACGGACCAAGGGCCGGGTCTATGCCGATAATCATCCGAAGTACTACAAACTGCTGAACGCACAGCGCAACATGCCGGAGTTCCGGGCCATGGCGGAATTGATCCTTTGGCATGCCCAAAAAGGCAACAAGGCGCCCAAGTGGGTCATCCCCGCCACGTCACCGCAAGTCCAGGCGGCCCTTGATCTTGTCTATGAACGCGGCTGGCCCGCCGTCCTGCACTATGAGTTCCGGGCCGCCGGCGGCGAGGCGGACGACCTGATGGCCGAACTCAAAGGCCTGCTCAAGGCCCGCCCGGACCACCCTTTCGTGCTTACCCACATGGGACAGGTGACGTTGGCCCAGGCCGGCGATCTGCTGGAGAACCATCCGAACATCCATTTTATTCCGTCGTGGTCGAATTCCATTACCACGCCAATGAGCAAGCAGCCCTGGACCAACTTATTCAACGGCGACCGTCTTACGCCGGAATGGCAGGCATTGGTGGTCAAATACCCCAAGAATTTCGTGCTGGGATTCGACAATGTCTTCGCCGAGCACTGGGGTGATCTCTATGTCCGTCAGGTATCTCTGTGGCGCGGCGCCCTGTCGGCGCTGCCCGATGAGGTCGCCCATGCCCTCGCCCATGGCAACGCCGAGCGGCTATGGAAGCTGTGACCTTTGCCGTGAGATTAGCGGGTCTCGGCCTCTCCGGCCGCCGCCAGTTCGGCTTCAACGTCCGATAGCGTCGTCACCCCACGCCGCCGTCCCAAGAACCACAAGAGGCCGCCCGGAATCGCCACCACCAATCCCACCAAGCCCAACAGCAGCCCCAGCACCGTCGCGCCCTCCGCCGTCACGCCGACCAGGCCAAACGCCACGACCATGGCATTTTCGCGAACCCCCCAGGCACCAATGGAGATGGGGATGGTCATCACCAAAAGCACTGGCGGCATGAGAACGATGCTGTCAAACACGCCAATGGGAAGTGCCAAGCCGACCGCCAGGACGTAGACACATATGGCGATATTGATATGACCTGCGGCGCTCCAAAACAGCGCCCGGCCGGCATGTGCAGGCCGCAGGAACACGGCCCGCGCATCACCGGCCAAATTCCCGAGCCCACGAACGACCCGCCATTGACGAAGCGATTCCGGCAGCCGGTCGAGCATGCATAGAATGATAACGCCGACCAGGGCGCCGGCACTGACCAGAGCGATGGACGGAATGACCCAGGCGCGACTGGCATCGTCCAGGTTGCCCATAAAGAGCGGCATCGTACAGAGCACCAGCAACACCAACGCCAGAACCGTCGCGACGCGCTCCAAAATCACCCCGTTGAGGGCGCCGCGCAAACCGATATCCGCCTTATAAGCCATATAGACACGGACCGCGTCGCCGCCGGTGCCGCCGGGCAGCGCCTGATTAAAAAACACCCCGATATAGAAAAGCCGGACCGTTTCCCAGAACGGCAATGTAATGCTAATGGCGTTCAGCACGGCGCCCCACCGCAGGCCGGCAATAACCATCTGAAACAACAACAGTGCCGCCGCAACCAAAAGCATCAGCGGATCAACCTCAGCAAGGCGTGATTGCGCCGCATCCAGGTCAATATTGCCGATGAGATACCAGATGAGGCCACCGGAAACCGCAATCTTCAGCACCAGGGCCAACCACTTCTTCACCATGCACGCCTACGAGGTATGGTTGTCAACGAACGTTCGGCGGAAGCTTTATCAGGTCGCTTCGCCGAAGTCACGGCTCATACGGATGCCGGCTGGCGGCCCAGGCGCACGGGCACCCGCTTGCGTCCCCAATCGCCCGGCGGGCCGTCGAAGACGCCGGAAACCGGCTCTCCGCAACTGTTGCAATTGCCGTTGTAATTGCCGTCAAACCGGATGTTCCAATCCGACAGCTCATACCAATCGCGGCCGATGAGGCGATGGCCGCAGCTGTGGCAATAGGTACTGTGGCCGTCAAAA
This sequence comes from uncultured Magnetovibrio sp., assembly GCA_964595005.1. Lineage (GTDB taxonomy): Bacteria > Pseudomonadota > Alphaproteobacteria > Rhodospirillales > Casp-alpha2 > UBA3470. Next base: position 3,636 of record CAZQPC010000112.1, on the reverse strand, counting down.
TCATGGACATTGCCCGTGTAGGCATAGCGAACGCCATTGGCCTGGGCGATTTCACGGGCCCGCAGCAGGGTCGATTTCGGTGTCCGGGGCTTGTCCATCATCTTCCAATCGGGATGAAAGGCGCTGAAATGCATGGGCACGTCGGGGCCCAGGTGCTTGACCACCCACGCCGTCATCTCATCGATCTCACGCTCCGAATCGTTTTCGCCGGGAATGATCAAATCGGTGATCTCAAACCAGACATCCGTATCGTGCTTCAGGTACTTGAGCGTGTCCAACACCTTGCTCAGTTGAGACGTGCACAGTTCCTTGTAAAACTTCTCCGTGAAGGCCTTCAGATCGACGTTAGCGGCATCCATCCATTGATAGAATTCCTCGCGCGGATCGGGGCAGATGTAGCCCGCCGTCACGGCGACATTCTTGATACCGCGCTCCCGGCAGGCCTTGGCCGTGTCGACGGCGTATTCGAGGAAAATCACCGGATCGTTGTAGGTGTAGGCAACGGACCGGCATTTGGTTTGGACGGCCGCGGCGGCGATTTGATCGGGCGACGCCTGATCTTGCAACTTATCGAATTCCCGGGCCTTCGAGATGTTCCAATTCTGGCAAAATTTGCAGGTCAGGTTGCAGCCCGCCGTGCCAAAACTGAGAATTGGCGTGCCGGGTAGGAAATGATTAAGAGGCTTCTTCTCGATGGGGTCGATGCAGAACCCCGATGACCGGCCATAGGTCGTCAGCACCATACCTTCGGGGCCGCAGGCGCGGACGAAACACAGACCGCGCTGGCCCTCACGCAATTTGCAAAACCGCGGGCACAGGTCGCACTGCACCCGACCATCGTCCAGGCGGTGCCAATAGCGTCCGGGGAAATCGCTGCCGAAGATCTCGCCGGCGCCCTTTTGATTATCGCGCGCTGTACCCATGACCGTCATTATAGCATGGGCGCGGCCCGTTGTGTCGAACGCAGAGAATAGCTAGGCTCACGGCGCCGAATGAGGAATTAACCCTTGGATATGAAACCCCTATGTGGCGCCCTTGGCGCATTTTGCATTCACGGGGGCAAAGGTCGCATCAGACGTGTCCGTCATCCAACGTATGCCGGTATTTGGTTCGGATCAGCGACATGGATACATCGTAGCATAATTTGAACCCGCCCCAGAAGCCCGTTTCAGGACGGACGGCTGCTGCGGCAAAAAAAGCCGCTTGAGCCCGGTTGTGCTGTCTTGACGACTCCGATGTTTCGCCGCCCAAAAATGGTGTGCAAAAAGGTGGCTGACATGGAAAAATGATGCAAGGTTGTTTTTTTGGAACTTTAAAAATGCGTCGAGCAACCTGCAACTCTGAGGTCGCAAGGGTTTTTCTCGCCTTCCTCGTCCTGTCCGCATTGCTCTTTGATATGGATTGGGCGTCCGGGAGAGAAATGCCCGCACCGGAAGAGTTGGTTCAAGCAATTTTCTCCTGCGATGAAGATGGTGCGAATGATTGTGTTTATCTGACGCCCCCAACGCACATTTTCGTGGCACTCACAAGGCCGGATTGCCCATTCCTACGACACTCAGCGGTTGTTTCGAATAGGGTCTGCGTTTTCCAATATGCAACCGGCCCGCCGCAGCTCTAGTCGCCTGTCCCAGTAGCCCCCAAGCAGTCCCAGCCTATCAAAAGGCCGGCTGAATGCATCCCCCAGCACGGGCAGTCCACCGCGCTCCGGCGACAGAAAGTGGTGCAATTATGCGACCCCTTACACAAGCTAACATTGGCACGGGTTTCTTCAAGCCAGTGTTTTTCATTAATGGTCTCGTCCTTGTTATTCTCGCCGTGACAATGCTCATTCCGGCGACTGTGGATCTGATAGCCGATAGCGAGGATATTCTTCTTTTCCCTTCAGCCGCGGGAATCACTCTTTTCGCCGGTGGCAGTCTGTTTTTCGGCAACTATTCGGTTCCGATGCAATTGTCCCGGCACCAAATTATCCTGATCACCGTGTCCGTTTGGGTCGTGGTGCCCCTGTTTGCCGCCCTACCCTTCGATTTCGGCCCCACTCGTTTGAGCCTTACCAATGCGATCTTTGAATCCATGTCAGGGATGACGACGACGGGATCGACAGTAATAACCGAAATCGACGCACTTTCACCCGGCATACAGCTTTGGCGCGGCATTCTACAATGGCTCGGAGGCCTCGGCATCATGGTCGTATCCTTTGGCATCTTGCCGGTGCTGCAGGTCGGCGGCATGGAAATATTTAGGATCGAGGCATTCGACATTGGCGAGAAGATCGTGCCGCGCATTGCCGTCACGGCGGTCTGGCTGGTCGTCGTATATATCGTCTTAACGGTAACCTGCGGCGTGCTTCTTCGCCTAGCCGGCATGACGGGGCTCGAAGCAACAGTCCATGCCCTTACAACGATTGCAACCGGAGGATTCTCCACGTCCGATCAATCGATCAGCCATTTCGATAGTGCATTGATCGAAGCCATAATCACCGGCGGCATGATTGCCGGCGGTCTACCCTTCATGCTGATCCTCGCAGCATCGCAAGGCAATGTAAGGAAGCTGTTCACTGATAGTCAGGTGCGCTGGTATTTTGGGATATTATCGGCGGGAATGATGCTCGTCAGTGCATGGTTGTTTTTGAAACAAGGGATGCCTTTCGGTCAGGCATTTCGGTATGCGTCGTTCCAAATTGCTTCGATAATGACCGGAACCGGTTTCGCTTCGACGGATTACCAGCAATGGGGCCCGGTGCCGGTAATCCTCCTGTTCTTTCTCACGTTCGTCGGGGGGTGCACCGGCTCGACGGCCTGTGGAATCAAGGTATTCCGGGTTTGCATTCTGGTTTCAGTCGTAAATGCCGAATTGAAGAAAGTCATGTCTCCCCATGGCGTTTTCCCGGCCTTCTTTAATAGTCAGCCAGTTCAGAGCCATGTGGCGAAATCAGTCCTCGTTTTTTTGGCCGCCTTTCTGTTTATTTTCGCATTGATAACTTTGGGCCTGGGATTGACCGGCCTCGATTTCACCACGGCCATTTCTTCTGCCGCAACGGCCATATCCAACGTTGGCCCTGGGTTGGGCTCCATTGTCGGCCCGGCGGGCAACTTCGCCAGTCTTCCGGACGCTGCAAAATGGCTGCTTATCGCCGGCATGCTTATTGGCCGTCTGGAGGTAATCACCGTGATCGCCCTGCTAACGCAAACATTCTGGCAAGATGTGTGATGGACGGCGTTAGGTCTCAAGCCCCGGCAGGCGAGTTCCGCAAGGAATGCCTGCATGACCATTTCGCAAGCTCAACATCCAATCGGGTGTCGGTTTTTGCTGACTTGTGTCGTCGGCCCCAGCGTTCTGGCAAGACTTGCAGGTCAAATTGCAGCCCGCCGTGCCAAAACTGAGAACCGGCCTGCCGGGCAGAAAATGTTTGAGGAGCTTCTTTTCAATGGGATCAATGCAGAACCCCGATGACCGGCATAGGTCGTCAGCACCATGCCGTCGGGGCCGCCGGCGCGGACGAAGCACAGACCGCGCTGACCCTCACGCAATTTGCAAAACCGCGGGCACAGGTCGCACTTCACCCGCCCATCGTCCAGGCGGTGCCAATAGCGTCCGGGGAAGTCGCTGCCGAAAAGCTCGCCGGTGCCCTTTTGA
>CAZQPC010000111.1:0-13796 GCA_964595005.1 uncultured Magnetovibrio sp. | reverse complement strand
AATCTCGGCGCCGAAGTGACCGGCCTTGATCTGACGCAGCCGCTCAGCGGTGACGACAGGGATTTGCTGTACCAGGCGTTTCTCGACCATCACCTGCTGGCAATCCGCGGTCAGCCCGGATTGACGCCGGACCAGGTCCTCGACCTGAGCCGGATCTTCGGGGCCGAGCTGGAGCCGCATTCCTTCGCCGAGTTTCACCACCCCGACACGCCGCTGATCATCGTCTTGTCGAACCGGGTCGAGATGGGCGGCAAGCCGAAGGGGCTGCGCGACGCCGGCACGTTTTGGCACTCCGACGTCTCCTATCAGGACAATCCGGCGAAGGCGACCATGCTGTATTCACTGGAGGTACCGGATGGCGGTGGTGACACGCTGTTTTGCAACCTGACCGCCGCCTACGAAGCGTTATCCGATGATCTGAAAACCCGCCTCCAGGGCCTCATGGCCGTGCATGACTACGCCCATTCGAAGCGCGATATCCTGGTTGAGGGCATGGTCGACTACCCGGACCCGGGCGTCCACCCCGTGGTCCGCACCCATGCGGAGACCGGGCGCAAGGCGATCTACGTCAATCCGGCCTATACGACGCACATTGAAGGCCTGCCGAAAGCCGAGAGCGATGCGCTGTTGCAGGAAATCTTCGACCATTGTCTCGATGACCGCTTCCGCATGGACCACGCCTGGCGGGCCGGCGACATCGTCGTCTGGGACAACGCCGCGACCATGCATTCGGCAACCACCAAGGACCTGGACCCGGCCAAGCACCGGACCTTGTGGCGGACCATAATTTCCGGCGATACGCCGGTTCGTTAGGCGGTAACTGCCGGCGTGACATCCGTCTGGGCGAACCCAGGATTATTGAACAATAACGGGACCTTGCGGCTTTTTGCTAAGGCATAGGAAAAGATATCGCCGAAGCTCAGCGCGGCCGCGTGGCGGCCGCTTCCATAGCGGATAAAGGCGCCGACGGCATGCCCGGCCTGATCGCTGTCGACAGGCACGATTTCCGCACCGGCGGATTCCATCAGATCGACCACGTCAACCGCCGCCGCCTCGCCGAGTTTCGTGATGACGACGGTGTTCAATTCGACAAGCGTCGCGGCGCTGACAAATAATTTGTCGGTGTTCTCGATGATTTCCTGAAACTTCGGCCCCTCGGGCGCACCGAAAATCATCGCCGCCCATACGGCGCACTCAACAACAATCACCGCAAAGACCCGGTTGCGCCATCATGACGGATTTCCTCCGGAGACCGGGAATCCAAGACCGGGCGATCACTTAACCGCTTCAAAATCTGGCGCATTTTCTCCTGCTTGGAGCGCTTAACTAGCTCGCGCTGCTGCGCATACGCCTGTATGTAAAAATCCAGCGCGGCCTCGACAGACGCCGTTTTGTTCCTGCCGATCAATCTTGCGACTTCAACTGCCTTGGCTTCAACCCGCCGGTTCGCAATATTTAGTGCCATTTTGCCATCCAAATCAATATATTGTAGCAATACAGTTCAAAAAAGATATATACATTTTGAAAATATACATGTGTTTATTTGTTGTATATTTTCGTCATCATGTATATATATAGTCATCAACCTACAACTACATGACCATAACACAATATTGCTTGAGTCACAATATTCAAGCGTTGCGCGTTAGCGATTTTCGAACTGTTTGGCGCCGAACATGATTGAGCGGGTTTCCTCATCAATCACATCCGTCGGTTTGCTCTGATGTTCTTCCAGCACCTGCAATGCCTTGGCGACGGCCGGGCGGGCTTCGATCTCATCCATCCAGCGCTGAACATTCGGCATATCGGCGATATCCTGGCCACGGCGCCCAGGATTGCGCGACCAGGGAAAGGTGGCGATGTCGGCGATGGTGTAGGCGTCGCCAGCCAGATACGGCGATTCACCCAAACGTTTGTTCATGATCCGATAGAGGCGCGCAGTTTCATTGGTGTAGCGTTCAATGGGATAATCCATCGCCTCCGCCGCATAGTTGCGGAAATGGTGGGTTTGACCAAACATCGGTCCGACGTTGCCCATCTGGAACATCAGCCACTGCAGGGTGTCATGCCGCGCGGTGCCGTCGGCCGCCAGGAACTTGCCGGTTTTTTCAGCCAAATAAATCAGAATGGCACCCGATTCAAACAACGAATAGGGCTTGCCTCCGGGACCGTCGCTGTCGACGATGGCGGGAATCCTGTTGTTCGGGCTGATGGCCAGGAAATCGTCCTCGAACTGCTCACCCTTGCGGATGTTGACGCCGTGGATGGTGTGCTCAAGGCCACATTCCTCGACCATGATGTGAACCTTGTGACCGTTCGGCGTTGGCCATGTGTAGACGTCAATCATTGAAATTCCTTCCTGTATCGGACCTGTATCGGGAAACCCGTTTATGGGATGCGGAGTTTAACGCGGGTTGGTGAAATCGGTAGGTGAAACCCCGCACAACACTTGATCATCACCGGCAACATCAACAACCGTACATTCATCGGCGATAGCGCGCTTTGACCGGCAACGGCCAAGCCGTCAAATCGTCAGCGGTGTTAGCGGCCGCCGTCAGCGGGATCCTCGTCCAACTGTTTGCCATCCAGGTCACGCACCGTCCGTGATGCACTATCGTCGTCACGGCGGCGTTCTTCCTTGGCCCGGCCATGGCGCACGCGATTGGCCGCCGCCCGGCTATCCTTGTCGGCTTTTTGCTTGGTTTTTCGGTATTGATTGAGGCTGACGATCTCGGCCGGCATGGGGTCCCTCCTATTCCGTTCAGGTTACCCGACCGGCGCCGGTCAGGGAAGGGGCCAAGTTTAATTATCACCGTTATGCATTCATCCGAGCACAGATCTTCCGAAATACGTCGGCGAACATGGTGTTCGTCAGGCGCCCGGTGTTCGTGTTGTAACGCGAGCAGTGGTAGCTGTTGATCAAGATTGGTGCGCCGGGCAAACGATGTTCCGCATTGTGGCCGAACTTCCACGCACTTTTGCGTTCCCCCAGGGTCGCGACAACCGCGCCATGGGCCAGACCGCCCAGCGCCAGGATGATCTTAAGGTTCGCCATGGCGCCGATCTCATCGGCCAGAAAAGGCCGGCAGGCGTTGACCTCGGCGCCAATCGGCTTGTTTTGCGGCGGCACGCAACGCACCGCATTGGTGATCCGGCAATCGACCAGTTGCAGGCCGTCATCGGCGCGCGCCGCATAGGTGCCGCGCGCCAGGCCGAACTCAATTAGCGTCGCGTAAAGTAAATCGCCTGCATAGTCCCCGGTAAAGGGACGCCCGGTAAGATTGGCCCCCTTTAAGCCCGGCGCCATGCCGACAATTAAAAGCCGTGCCTCCAGGCTGCCGAACGCCGGCACCGGCGCATTGTGCCAATCGAGGTGGGCGTCACGGTGGGATTGGCGGAAATCAACCAACCTTGGGCAAAGCGGGCAATTACGATCCGGCTCCGAAGGCGATGACATAAAAATGGCGTCTCCTGAGACGATCAGGCGATTTCCATTTCCTCATCGTCATCATAATCACCATCATCGAAGTCATCGTCCGCCGGACGATCATGCGGCGTGCCTTGGCCCGGATGTTGGTCGTCATTGTGGCCCCGGTTTCCGGGCGCCCGGGCGATCTTGGCACGCAGGTCGTCCAGTTCAATGAAATTGTCCGCCTGGCGGCGTAGCTCATCGGCGATCATCGGCGGTTGCGAACGCACCGTGCTGACCACGGTGACACGCAATCCCTTGCGCTGGACGGCCTCCACCAGGCGGCGAAAATCACCATCACCGGAAAAGATTATCGCATGGTCCAGATGTTCGGCCATTTCCATGACGTCAATGGCCAGTTCAATATCCATGTTGCCCTTGATCTTGCGCCGTCCGGCAGAATCGGTGAATTCCTTGGTCGGCTTGGTGACCATGGTGTATCCGTTATAGTCGAGCCAGTCGACCAACGGGCGGATCGGCGAATATTCCTGGTCCTCAATTAATGCCGTGTAATAGAACGCCCGCACCATATGACCCGTCTCGGTGAATATTTCCAGCAACCGTTTGTAATCAATATCGAAACCCAAGGCCCGGGCGGCCGCATACAGGTTCGATCCATCGATAAAGAGGGCAACACGTTCTTGCGCATAAATGGTCATGTAATCGTCCTTTTGAAATATCGTTTCACCGGCTAAAACAGCTTGAGGGGATTCCGGTGGCGTTCCCGACAGCCGCGGCGCAACCTTAAAATTCATCCAAAATCGGAATGGGTGGGCGCCTTTTCAAAATATGCCTTACACCGCTCGGCGGCAAGGGGCTGACATCAGAACGCGGGAAGCGACGGCACATGATTTATCTCGGGATCGGCGCAAATCTGCCCAGCGAACATTTCGGCGAACCGCGCGCCACCTGCGGCGCAGCGTTGGAAAATCTTGAAAATTCAAAGGTTTACGTTGCTCATCGGTCACCATGGTATGAAAGTGCCCCGGTGCCCATATCGGACCAGCCGTGGTACGTGAATGGTGTCGTCGCCGTCACAACATCTTTGCCGCCGGAAGCCCTAATGGAAACGCTGCTGGATACCGAACAAAATCTCGGACGCCGGCGCACCCAGCGTAATGCCCCCAGAATCGTCGATTTGGATATTCTGGCCTATGACAATCTGGTCATAGCGAACGCTGACAATTCACCTTTAAGGCTTCGAATACCGCATCCGCGCATGCATGAAAGGTCCTTCGTTATCAATCCATTATTTGATATTTCTCCAAAATGGGTTCACCCAAAACTGAACGTCCCAATTGCGACGTTGCGCAGCAACTTACCGGGCGGCCAGGATACCCGCCGCATGACCGACGCGCCGGGCCTATTCGGCACCGAATGGCGGCAAGAAAAATAGCGAAAAAGCCTCAAATTTCATGCATTTGTCTTGCACCCGCGGAACCACGGAAATATATAAGGCCGGTTAACCACGTCGAACATGACGTCCAACCCGGAGGGCCATATGGCACGCGTCACCGTTGAAGATTGCGTCGATAAGATTCCCAACCGATTTGAATTGGTGATGATGGCGGCCCAGCGGGCCCGCGGTATTTCCGCTGGCGCCCAGTTGACCATCGATCGCGACAACGACAAAAATCCCGTCGTGTCGCTGCGCGAAATCGCCGAGGAAATGGTCAAACCCGACGAACTTGAAGAAGAAGTCATCAAGAGCCTGCAGACCTTCGTCGCCATGGATGAGCCCGAAGAGGACGAAATGGACCTGTTGGCCATCCAGCAGGACCTGAACACCGAAATGGGCGGCGAAGCGCCGAGCGCTGCGACGGTATTCTCGGATGCGGCGGCCGGCGACGATGCGGCTGCGGCGGCCGACGATGGCGGCGACATCATGGCCGTTATCGGCGGGGAACCCGACGAGCAAACCTGACCATGGCCGGACGCTCCGCAACCGATATGGTTCCAGCGGTGCGTCATGCATTTCACCTGACAGGAAATTACGTCCGACGTGACCACGGCGTCTTGCGTTGCCCGTGGCGCCGGGGAGGGTTGGGATGATTCGCCAGTTCGAACTGGTTGAACGGGTGCGATCCTATGATCCCACCGCCAACGAAGATATTCTGAACCGCGGTTATGTGTTCGCCATGAAAGCTCACGGCGCGCAAAAACGCGCCTCGGGCGATCCATATTTCTCGCATCCCTTGGAAGTGGCCGGCATCCTGACGAATTACAAACTGGACGCCGACACGATTATCACCGCGCTTCTCCACGACACCATCGAAGACACGGACGTCACCCACGCAGACATCGAAGAACAATTTGGCCCGCAGGTGGCGCGTCTGGTCGATGGCGTCACCAAACTGACCCGCATCGAATTTCAGTCGGACCAGGCCAAGCAGGCCGAGAATTTCCGCAAGTTCGTGCTCGCCATGTCCGAAGACATCCGGGTGCTTTTGGTCAAACTTGCTGATCGCTTGCACAACATGCGGACCCTGCATTTCATCAAGCGGCCGGAAAAACGTCATCGCATCGCCATCGAGACAATGGATATTTACGCGCCCCTTGCCGAACGCATTGGCATGCAGGAAATGAAGCAGGAACTGGAAGATCTGGCGTTTGCCGAGATCAACCCGGATGCCCGCCAGTCGATCCTTAAACGATTGGATTTCCTGCGTTCCAAAGGCGAAGACCTGATTGATAAAATCATCGCCGAGATGCTGGGCCTGTTGGCCGACAACGGGATTTCGGCAGAAATTTCGGGGCGTGAAAAGACGCCGTATTCCATGTGGAAGAAAATGCAGAAGAACGAAGTCGGGTTTGAACAATTATCCGACATCATGGCGTTCCGGGTGATCGTCGACAACGTCGAGGATTGCTACAAGACGCTCGGCGTTGCCCACAGTGCCTATCCCGTGGTGCCCGGGCGTTTCAAGGATTACATTTCGACGTCCAAACCGAACGGCTACCAATCGCTGCATACCGGCGTTTTCGGCCCCGAACGGCACCGCATTGAGTTACAAATCCGCACCCGCGAGATGCACCAGGTGGCGGAACACGGGGTCGCCGCGCACTGGAACTACAAACAGGGCGGTCCATCCGCCGACGGTCCGCAATACCGATGGCTGAGGGAACTTCTCGATATCCTGGAACACGCCGCCGGCCCGGAGGATTTTCTCGAGCATACGAAGCTGGAGATGTTCCAAGACCAGGTGTTCTGTTTCACGCCGCGCGGCGATCTGATCAACCTGCCGCTTGGCGCAACGCCGGTGGATTTCGCCTATGCGGTCCACTCCGAGGTTGGCGACCGATGCGTCGGCGCCAAGATCAACGGCCGCATGATGCCCTTGCGGACTCAGCTCCGAAACGGCGACCAGGTGGAAATTGTTACCTCGAAAGCCCAAACCCCGTCACCGACCTGGGAACGCTTTGTCGTCACCGGCAAGGCGCGGGCCCGCATCCGCCGGTTCGTGCGCCTGCAAGAACGCGATGAATACGAGAAGCTGGGCCGCTCCATCCTGGCCCGGGCCTTCAAGGATGAAGGCTATGAAATAGCCGAAAAGGCCCTGAAAGATGTCCTCACCGTGTTCCAACAGCCGACGGTGGCCGATCTCTGCGCCCAGGTCGGCGCCGGTCATCTGACGGCCCGTGCCGTGGTCGAAGCCGTATATCCGGGTCTGAAATCGAAACTCGACAAGGACCGCAACGTGGTTTCCCTGGCCCAGGCCCGCAAGCGTCAACCGCGCGGCCCGGCGGACCTGGACCCCGATGCGGTCTCCATCAAGGGCCTCATTCCGGGCATGGCCATGCATATGGCCGGCTGCTGCCATCCCCTGCCGGGTGATCGCATTGTCGGCATCGTCACCACCGGGCGCGGCGTGACCGTCCACACCATCGACTGCGAATCGCTGGAAAGTTATGCCGAGGAACCGGACCGCTGGATCGATCTGTCTTGGGACCTGAAGGATGTGCCGGCGGATTTACACGTCGGCCGCATTACCCTGAGCGTTCTCAACGCGCCGGGCAGTCTTGGCGATCTGTCGACGGTGATCGCCAAGAACAACGGCAATATATCCAATCTGAAGATCACCCATCGCTCCACGGACTTCTTCGACATGTTGATCGACGTGGAAGTCCATGACGTCAAACACCTCACCGACATCATCGCCGCCCTCCGGGCAACGCCGTCGATCAATTCGGTCGAACGCGCGCGGGGCTGAACGGTCCGATTAACCGGTGTACCTGGCGTCTTGCCGGCATTCCGGATTTGACCGAGCGCGGGCTTGTTCCGCTGATGTCTCTGGAGATTACCTCAAGGGCGTCGCTGTTTATTGCCGCCTGACGATGTAAGCGGCGCGGCGAAGTTTATCCAGAAAGTCGGACGTATTCACTGAAATCTCCAGGATTTGACGTAACCGGCCTTCTTCCGCCGGTGCCAGCGCGGTGGCTGTCAGAAACGGGTGGCGCGGCGGTAAAACCCCGGGCGGCGGAAGCGCCGTGCTGGTTAGCGTGCCGGGCCGGTCGATGATTTTTAAAACCGGGCGTTCTCCCTTGTAGACGACGTAAATTGCCGCCTCGGGCATATTTCCGGCCATCGCTACCGGCATCAGAGAAACGGCAATGATCGCGACACCGATAAAACTCAGATACCGAAAGCCTGCCGGCGGCCACGCGATCAATCGTGAATGTGAATTAAACATTGAACGAGCATACGCCTCAGAAGATGCGCCTGCACATAGAAACGCCCTTACCGGGGAAACCGGCTCCATATATCTCGATGATTATTCTGTGGAATTGGCCGTCGTCACCGAAACGAATAGAACTGGTCAGACGCAGCGCGCTCCGGTTATCTATAGCGTCGCGATTGCCGCGCCTTTTTTAACGACCGGAAGCAACTGATGATGAATGGCGGAGAAGTTGTCGTCGCAACACTGTTGTCGCGCGGCATCGAAAGCGTGTTTTTTGTCCCCGGCGGCACCTATGTGACGGTTTTGGAAGCCCTCAGCCGGGTTCAAAACAAAATCCGCTCAGTGCCGACACGCCTTGAGCAGTCGGCCATGTTCGCCGCCGAGACCTATGGCGCGATCCGCCGCAAACCCGCCTGCGTCTTCGTCAGCCGGGCACCGGGGGCATCGAACGCGACCATCGGCGTGCATACGGCGATGCAGGCGTCCAGGCCCGTGGTGCTGTTTATCGCCAACATTCCGCGCGCCCAAAAGGGCCGCGAAGCCTTTCAGGAAATCGACTATCTGCGGATGTATGACCCGCTCGCCAAGGCGGTGTTCGATGTCAATTCTTTCGATGAACTGGCGGCTGTCACGGCGCGCGCCCTGGATTTGTCGGTCAGCGGCCGGCCGGGGCCCGTGGTCTGCGTCATCGCAAAGGATATCTTAGACGGCGTCACCGGTGAGGCGGTCATCCCGAAGCCACCGTCACCGGTGGTCCTGGGTGCCGAGCCCGGCGCCGTGAAGGCCGCCGCCGCGCTGATCCGCGCGGCCAGGCACCCGATTATCCTGGGTGGCGAGATGATCCCCTATGAAGGCGCCATCGGGGAACTTCAGGACCTCGCCGAGGCGTCCGGCGCCGGTGTGCTGACGGCCTATCGCCAGCAGGATATTTTCCCCAATGATCATGCGGCGTATTTCGGCCAATTGACGTTAAACCGTCTGCCGTTTCAGACCGAGGCCTGGGACCAATGCGATCTGGTGATCAATATGGGAAGTCGCCTGGACAGTGCGACATCGGCCGATTTTACATTGGTCCGCGACGACCAGAAGATGATCATGGCCTATCCGGACGCGGCGATTTTTTCGCAATGGCAGGCCGACGTGGCGCTGGGCGCCAATGCCAAACCGGCGTTGGTCGCGCTGACCGAAGCGCTGGCGGATTTTGAACCGCCGGCGGAACGCATCGCCTGGCGCGATGACATCCACGCCAAGGAAGCAGCCTATGCGGCACCGGGCGAAGTCACCATCCAGGGCGATGTCGATATGGCCGATGTCATTGCGACGTTTCAGAAGATGGTCCCCGATGACGCCATCGTGTCATCGGACGCCGGCACTTTCGGCCGCTGGCTGCATCGCTATTACCGCTCAAACGCGCCTTACAGCAACTTCGGGCCGATCTCCGGCGCCATGGGCTATGGCGTGCCGGGCGCCATCGGCGCGGCCATCGCCGATCCCAGCCGGCCGGTGTTCGCCTGGTGCGGGGACGGCGGGTTTTTGATGACAGGCCACGAAGCGGCAACGATTGTTCAAGAACAACTGCCGGTGACGATCATTGTCTGCGACAACAGCGCCTGGGGCTCGATCCTCGTGCATCAGCAAAAACGCTTCGACGCTTGGGATTTCGGCACCCGCCTGATCAGCCCCGATTTTGCCATGCTGGGGCGCGGTTACGGCATGGCGGCGTTTACGGTTACAAAAACCAGCGATTTCGCCGACGCCCTCAAGGGCGCCATGGACCACCAAGGCCCGGCGCTCATTCATATCAAGCTCGATCTGCGCGATGTTTCACCCTATTCGGGCAGTGCACGTTAGACCCCAGTAGAGCCCGGTAAATATTGAGAACCTCGGTGCGGCAAAAATCCACGGGGCTGACAATCCCGTTTCCTCGGTTATATTGACCAAATGTTCAACCGGCGCAAAAAACAGAATACGGGCCAACGGTTTATCGGCATTATTTGGCCGACCATGGGGTGGCGCCGGACCGGCCACTACCTGAAGCATCGGGTTGGGCGTATTCCGGGATCGCCCTATGAGATTGCCGGTGGGTTCGCCTGTGGGGCGGCTGTGTCGTTCACGCCGTTTGTCGGTCTGCACTTCATCCTCGGCGGTATCTGGGCCTGGCTGATGCGCACCAATATCGTGTCTTCGGCCATTGGCACCGCCGTCGGCAACCCCTGGACCTTCCCGTTCATCTGGGTTTGGATCTATCAGTGCGGCCGGTGGATGGGGGTCGGCGGCGACGCCACCCGGGATGTTACCGAATTGGATTTCGGAGCCTTCTTCGGTAACATGATGGAAGCCGTGGTTTCCGGCGATTTGGATTTTTTGATCGAAACCGCCGCACCGGTGTTGTGGCCCATGCTGATCGGCAGCATCCCGACCATGGCCGTCGTTTGGGTGGGCTTTTACTTCCCGCTGAAAGTCATGGTTAGCGGTTATCAAAAGGCAAGGATTGCGCGGCGCGCCAGGAAGGCCGCCCGGCAACAGACGTCCCTGACCAAGGAAGAGAGGGAGAAGATGTCATGAGTGAAAAAGCGCTGTGCCTGCGGCTCGGCGTCAATATCGATCACGTGGCAACCATCCGAAACGCCCGCGGCGGCGGCTTCCCGGACCCCGTGCGGGCCGCCAAATTGGCGGAAAACGCCGGCGCCGACGGTATTACGGCGCATTTGCGCGAAGATCGGCGGCATATTTCCGACGGTGATATCGAACGCCTCATCGACCAATTGACCGTGCCCCTGAATTTCGAGATGGCGGCGACCGACGAGATGCTGGAAATCGCCCTCAAACACCGGCCCCACGCGGCCTGCCTGGTGCCGGAAAAACGCGAGGAACGGACCACGGAAGGGGGCCTTGATGCGGCTGGCGGGCACAATCACCTGAAACCCTACATTGATGAATTAAACAAGGCGGGAATCCGCGTCTCACTGTTCGTGGAGCCCAACCCCGTGCAGTTGGACGCCGCCGTGGCGCTCGGCGCGCCTGTGGTGGAACTGCATACCGGCGCCTACTGTGACGCCCGCCAGGTTGAGCGTAGCCAGCACCTGGATCGTATCGTGCAAGCGGCCCGGCACGCCTGTGCCGTCGGCCTGGAATGCCACGCCGGCCATGGCCTGACCTTCGACACGGTGGCGCCGGTCGCCGCCTTGCCTGAAGTCGTAGAATTGAACATCGGTCATTTCCTGATCGGCGAAGCCATCTTCGGCGGCCTGGAAAGTGCCATCAAACGCATGCGCGCCCTGATGGACCAGGCGCGCGCCGAAGCCGGCGCGGTCAGGTCGGCTTGAGAAGAAACAGCCCCGCATGATCCTGGGAATTGGCACGGACCTTTGTGACATCCGGCGTATTGAGAAGACGCTGGCGCGTTTCAATGAGCGGTTTTTGAACCGTCTGTTTTCCGAAAGTGAGCGCGCCAAGGCGTTCCGCCGGCAAAACCCGGCGGCGTCGCTGGCCCAGAGCTTCGCCGCCAAGGAGGCCTGCGCCAAGGCGCTCGGCACGGGCTTTCGCCAGGGCGTTTTCTGGCGCGATATGGTGGTCGCCAACCTGCCGACGGGGCAGCCCTACATGAAAATCACCGGCGGCGCCCGCGCGCGGCTTGAAAAGCTGACGCCGCCGGGCATGACGGCCGATGTCTTCGTCTCGCAAAGCGACGAATATCCCATGGCCAACGCCATCGTCATCATCGAGGCACGGCCAGTAGAGTAGGCCGGTGATGTTCCTTGACAGGCCGCGCCCCGGCTGGCCTTATCGGCGGCGTTTTCCGCCGGTCTGAAGGAACGGCGGACGTTCAATAAATCCTCGGAAGGCTGCGCCTCTATGGCTGATATCGATCCCCGCGATCTGGTACCCGATACATCCGACACCGACACCGACGCGGACACCAGCGCCGAAGGCGGCTGGATAGACACCTTGAAAACCGTCGTCGTCGCTGTCGCCATTGCCATGGTCATTCGCACTTTCGCCTATGAGCCCTTCAATATTCCGTCGGGGTCCATGAAGCCGACACTTTTGGTCGGCGACTACCTGTTCGTCTCGAAGATGTCATACGGCTATAGCCGGTATTCGCTGCCTTTCGGATTGCCGCTGATCCCGGGCCGCGTGATGTTTTCCGAACCGGAGCGCGGCGACGTCGCCGTGTTCAAGCTGCCAACGGACCAGACCACGGACTACATCAAGCGCATCGTCGGCCTGCCGGGCGACAAGCTGCAGGTGATCAAGGGCATCCTTCATATTAATGGCAAAGCAGTTAAGCGCCGCCATGCCGGCGAGTTCGTCGAACGTGACGAAATTTCCGGTCAGTTCCGGCGCATTCCGCGCTACATTGAAACCCTGCCGAACGGGCGCCAACATTTCATCTTGGAAGAAACGGACGATGGGTTTGCCGATAACACGCAAATCTACACAGTTCCCGACGGTCACTATTTCGGCATGGGCGACAACCGAGACCGCTCCCAGGACAGCCGCTTCCTGGACGCTGTCGGCTATATCCCCCGCCAGAACCTGGTCGGCCGCGCCGAGGTGAAGTTCTTCTCCGTCGACGGTGCTGCCTGGAAGATATGGAACTGGCCCTGGTCGCTGAGATTCCGGCGGTTTTTTGAGGAGATCGAATGAGCCGCGGCGATACGGCCGCGCTGGAGGAGCGCCTGGGTCAGCGGTTCCGCAATCCCGGCCTGCTGCGTCAGGCCCTGACCCACGCGTCAATGACGTCGGAACGCATCGAATCGAATGAGCGCCTGGAGTTCTTAGGCGATCGGGTGCTCGGACTGGTCGTCGCCGACATGCTCTATGGGGAATTTCCCGACGAGCCCGAAGGCGACCTGGGATACCGCTTTACGGCCCTGGCACGGCGCGAATCGCTGGCCCGCGTGGCTCTGGAAATTGCCCTCGGCGATCATCTCGTCATGTCCGACGGCGAACGCGAGACCGGCGGTGCCAGCAAGGACGGGCTGTTGTCGAACGCCTGCGAGGCCGTCATCGCGGCGCTCTATTTGGATGGTGGGCTGGCCGCCGCCGATCAATTCATCCGCCGCTATTGGACGCCGCTGTTGGCCGAAGACACCGCACCGCGCAAGGATGCCAAGACGGCCCTGCAGGAATGGGCCCAGGCCAACGGCTACCCGTTGCCGCAATATGAGATCATCAACCAGACGGGACCGGACCATCTGCCGGTTTTCCGGGTCCAGGCCCACGTCGGCTTGCAAACGCCAGAGACCGGAGAGGGGGCGTCGAAACGGGCCGCCGAACAGGCCGCGGCGGAGCGCCTTTTGACGGCCCTCGACGGATGAGCGAGGCACCAACCCGGGCGGGCTTCATCGCCGTCGTCGGCGCCCCGAATGTCGGAAAATCGACGCTGATCAACCGTCTGGTCGGGACCAAGGTGTCGATTGTCTCGCCGAAGGTGCAGACCACCCGGACGCGGGTCCTGGGAATCTGCATGGCCGGGCCGGCGCAGGTCATCTTCATCGACACGCCAGGCATCTTCCAACCGCGCCGGCGCCTGGACCGCGCCATGGTGGCGGCTGCCTGGGGCGGGGCAGGGGACGCCGACCACATTTTGTTGCTGGTCGATGCGGCGCGCGGCCTGGACGCCGACACCCAGGATATCATCG
>CAZQPC010000110.1:0-13812 GCA_964595005.1 uncultured Magnetovibrio sp. | reverse complement strand
AATAAATTCATCGATTCCGCTAACCCGCCGCATTGGACCGGGATGGACGCCTGGGTGGCCGCCATCTGCGTCAACACCATCGAAGCGAAGAAGAACGGCCTGCCGCATCCGACATCTTGGAAAGACCTGACCAAGCCTGTCTACAAGGGCCATGTGGTGATGCCGAACCCGAATTCGTCGGGCACCGGTTTCCTGGACGTCGCCAGTTGGCTGCAATTGTTCGGTGAAGAAGGCGGTTGGGGTTTCATGGATGGTCTGCACAAGAACATCAACTGGTACACCCATTCGGGCTCCAAGCCCTGCCGTCAGGCCGGGTCCGGTGAAACGCCGATCGGTGTATCGTTTGCCTACCGCGGCGCCAAGGTAAAAAGCAAAGGCGCGCCGGTGGATATCATCATTCCTTCCGAAGGCATCGGCTGGGATATGGAAGCGACCGCCATCATGAAAGGCACGAAGAACCTGGAAGCGGCGAAGAAGTTGGTCGACTTCTCGGTCTCGAAAGCCGCCAACATCATGTACAACAGCGTCTATGCAGTTGTCGCCTACCCGGGTGTCGCCAAACCGGTGAAGCACTATCCGGAGGCCGCTGCGGGCGCGATGATTGACAATAACTTTGAATGGGTCGCGTCAAACCGCATGAAGATACTGAAGGAATGGCAGACGCGTTACGACGCCAAGTCCGAACCGAAGAAATAAGCGCACTTTCGTGTGAATTAATTTCCCAGCCACCCATTCCTTGCCGGAGTGGGTGGCTGGACTCTTTCGAACGTTTCACGACATGATGGGACCGGCGGTAAAACGTTGGCCAAAGATGTGCCGTTGAGATTACCAGTGGAGGGGAAGCGATGGCCGATTCGCCCGATAACGCGTATCTGAAGATTCGCGATCTGACTAAGAAATTCGGCGACTTTACCGCCCTCGACAATATTTCTCTGGATATCTTCGAAAGCGAATTTGTTTGTTTCCTGGGCCCGTCGGGTTGCGGAAAGACGACCTTGCTTCGGGCCATTGCCGGGTTGGATATTCAATCCTCGGGAACGATCCGCCAAGCGGGCAATGATATTTCGAATCTGCCGCCGTCGGAACGCGATTTTGGCATCGTCTTCCAGTCTTACGCCTTGTTTCCGAACTTGACCGTCAACAAGAACGTCCGTTACGGCCTCGAAAATCTGAAAATGCCGTCCGACCAGATTGACGCGCGGGTGACGGAACTTCTGCAACTGGTCAGCCTTCCCGATCAAGGCGATAAATACCCGGCGCAGCTTTCCGGCGGCCAGCAGCAGCGCGTCGCCCTGGCCCGAGCCATGTCGACATCACCGGGCCTCTTGTTGCTGGATGAGCCCTTGAGCGCGCTCGACGCCAAGGTCCGGGTGCATCTGCGCAGCGAAATCAAGGATTTGCAGCGGCGCCTCGGGGTGACCACCGTCATGGTTACGCACGATCAGGAAGAGGCTCTGACCATGGCTGACCGGATTGTCGTGATGGACCATGGCATCATCGAACAAGTTGGATCGCCGGAAGATATTTATGGCACGCCGACTACATCCTTTGTCGCCGACTTCATCGGCACTATGAATTTTGTCGACGGTACGGTGGAAGCCGAAGGGGCCGTTAAAATGGGCCAGGCGACGCTCGCATGTACCACCGACGGAATGACGCCCGGAGCCACCGCCACCGTCGCCATCCGGCCGGAAGACGTCAATGTGCAGGACATCGCCGCGGGCGACGAAAATGTTATCGACGCGGAAATTCGTCACATGGAATTTCTGGGCTCGTTCTACCGGGCCGAACTTGGCGGCGGCATGCTGGGCGATCTTAGTCTGCGCGCAGATTTTTCAATAAATCTGGTGCGGCGCAAGGGCGTTACGGTGGGCGCGACCATGCCCGTGAAGCTGCCCGGCGACTTGATCCGCCTCTATCCCAGGAACGGATAATGAGTGAATCCGTTGCCATTGGTGCGCCTGCGTCACCGCTGATCAAACCGAAGGTCGGCCGGGATGACTGGATCATGCGTGGGTGCATGGCCGTCATCGGTGTGTTCCTGGTGTTCAGCGTGCTATTGCCGCTGTACACCATGCTGTCGAAAAGTGTCGAGAACAAAGCCGGTGATTTCATCGGCCTGACCAATTACCTGGAATATTTCTCCACCCCGGCACTGTTTCTATCAGCCTTCAACAGTCTGTATATTTCGTTCATCGCGACATTTTTGGTGCTCGGCACGGCCTTTGTTTACGGCTACGCGCTGACGCGTACCTGCATGCCGTTCAAATGGCTGTTCAAGCTGATCGCCGCCATTCCGCTACTGACGCCTTCGCTGTTGAGCGGCATCTCACTGGTCTATTGGTTTGGTCGCCAAGGTGTCGCCAAGGAAATGCTATTTGGCGAATCCATTTACGGCCCCATCGGCATTGTCATTGGCTCAAGCTATTGGGTCTTTCCGCATGCCTTGATGATTGTCATCACGGCGCTGTCGATTACCGACGCCAGGCTCTATGAGGCGGCCATCGCGCTTCGGGCCTCGAAGATCAAGACCTTCTTCACGGTCACCATTCCTGGGTGCAAATACGGCTTGATCAGCGCCGGGTTCGTCACGTTCACACTGATATTCACGGACTTCGGCGTGCCCAAGGTGATCGGTGGTAACTTCAACATGTTGGCCACCGACATCTACAAACAGGTCATCGGCCAGCAGAACTTCCAGATGGGCGCCGTCGTTTCCGTGATCCTGTTGATCCCCGCCGTTATCGCCTTCACCGTCGACCGCCAGGTTCAAAAAAAACAGGTCGCGTTATTGTCGTCGCGCGCCGTGCCCTACGAACCAACGCCCAGCAAGGGCCGCGATATGGCGATGCTAATGTTCTGTTCTTTGGTTGCCGTCGGCATTATCGGCATGATCGGCATGGCGCAGTTCGCGGCGCTGATAAAATTCTGGCCCTACAACTTGGAACTGACGTTTGACAACTACGATTTTGATCTGGCCAACGGTGGCGGCTGGGAATCCTATTTTAATTCCATTCGCCTTTCGGTCTATACGGCGATTGCCGGCACCATCATTATCTTCTTCGGCGCCTATCTGGTGGAGAAGGGCCGCGGTTTCGTCGCCGGGCGCAGCGTCTTCCATGCCGTTGCCATGTTGCCGCTGGCAGTGCCGGGAATGGTGCTGGGGTTGGCGTACATCTTCTTTTTTAACAACCCGGCGAACCCGTTCAACTTCATCTATGGCACCATGATTATCCTGGTGGTGGTAACCGTCACCCACTTCTATACGGTCAGCCATTTGACTGCGGTGACGGCGTTAAAACAGATGGACCCGGAATTCGAATCCGTATCGGCGTCGCTGAAGACGCCGTTCCACAGGACCTTTCTGAAGGTCACGGTGCCGGTCTGCGTGCCGGCTATCCTGGATATCTCCATGTATCTGTTCCTCAATGCCATGACCACGGTGTCCGCCGTCGTCTTCCTCTATTCCACGGATACGACACTTGCGTCCGTTGCCGTCCTCAACATGGATGACCAGGGGGAATTGCCGTTTGCCGCCGCCATGGCAATGATGATTGCCTATACCTGCGGCGGCGCCCGCATCCTGCACTTGCTTTTAACCCGGGGAATTACGATGAAGACGCAAGCCTGGCGGAAGCGTTAAAGCATGCCTTCGATATCGGCGATGCTGTCAACCACATGATCCGCCAGTTCGGCGAGATGTTCGCGGGCGCTGGTCCCGGTGAGGACGCCAACGCAGATTTTAACACCGGCGCGGCGGCCCATCTCAAGGTCGTGGCGATTGTCACCGACGACCATAACCTCTGACGGTGTTAATCCGGTTGCAGCACAGAATCCGTGAACCATTGCCGGGTCCGGTTTGGCATCGAAACCGCTGTCGTATCCGACGATGAAATCAAAATACTCAAGCACATCAAATGGCTCTAGTGTCGCCATGGCCCCATCGCGGCTGTCGCTGGTGGCGATGCCGAGGGCGACGCCTCGGTCATTTAGCCGGCTGATTGTGTCGGCAAGGCCGGGTACGGGCACGGCCGAGTTTGAACCTTCGCGTTGAAAAATCTCGTCCATCACGCCGACCAGATCATCGAAGCCGTGATCAGGGGCCAGTTTCGCCCATGCGACGGCGATCTGTTGTGTATTGGCGGCCGCCAAAAGGGCACCGGGGGCGACAATTCCCGCCTTGTCGTCCTGCCCGCCGGCACTCAGCAATTCCGCCGCCAACGATGCGTCGCCATGCGCCACGACCTGAGCAACGGCGCGGTTGATGGGCACCCAGGTGGCGTTGAAATTCAACAGCGTGCCGTCCTTGTCGAAGAGGATGCCGCGGATGGTCATAGCTTGCTGCGCTTTTCAGACGTCGACGGTTCGCGCCGGTGTGCCGGGCCGCTGCCGGGTTTGCCATTGCGGATCAACAAATGTGTCGGCGTTCGACGGCGCCAGCGGCTCGCGGCCACGGATCAAATCGGCAGCCTTCTCAGCTACCATGATCGTCGGCGCGTTCAAATTACCGTTCGGAATGCTGGGAAAGATCGATGAATCAACGACCCGGAGGTTGCCGATACCGCGGACCCGGCATTCGGCGTCCAACACCGCCATGGGGTCGCCATCGCCACCGATCTTACAGGTGCACGACGGGTGATAAGCGCTTTCCACATTTTCGCGGACCCAGGCATCGATCTCGTCATCGCTGCGAACCTCGGCGCCCGGCTGAATTTCCGTGTCGCGGAAGGCATCGAACGCCGGCTGGCCGATAATTTCGCGGGTCAATCGCACGCATTGGCGGAAGCCCTCTCGGTCGGCTTCCGTGTCCAGGTAGTTGAACTGAATTTGCGGCTTGTCGCGGGGGTCGGGCGAGGCGGCACGGACCCAACCTCTGGCGTCGGGCTTGTTGGGTCCGACGTGAACCTGAAAACCATGTCCTTCGAAGGCGGCATTACCGTCATAGCGCATGGCGGCGGGTAAAAAATGGTATTGGATATCTGGCCACTTGCGGCCGCTCTTCGATCTGATAAAGGCGCAGGATTCGAAATGATTGGTGCCGCCCAGGCCCGTCTTGAGGAAAAACCACTGTGCACCTATGAGAAACTTGCTGGCCAGACCGAGGCGGCCGTTCAGGGTTATCGGCTGTTTGCATTTGAATTGGAAATAGACTTCCAAGTGATCCTGCAGATTGGCGCCGACGCCGGGCAGGTTATGAATGACGGAAATTCCCAAGTCGGTCAGGATGGGCGCCGGACCGATGCCGGAAAGTTGCAAAAGATGCGGCGAGCCGATGGACCCGGCAGCAAGAATGACTTCGCGTGTCACCCGGGCAACGTGCCGGGTGCCATCAACCTCATATTCAACACCGACTGCATTTTTACCCTCAATCACCAACCGGCGACTGAAGGCACCAGTTTTTATGGCCAGGTTGGCGCGGCCTCGGATCGGTTTCAGATAGGCGTTTGCGGCGCTCCACCGGACCCCGTCTTTAACCGTCATGTCCATGCGGGAGAAGCCTTCCTGCTGGTAACCGTTGGTGTCGTCGGTCATCGGATATCCGGCCTGTTTGCCGGCGTCGATGAATGCCTGATAAAGAGGATTTTCCATGCGGTTGCCGTTGCAGGTGTGCAGCGGGCCGTCACCTCCTCGGTAGGCGTCGGCGCCATAGGCGCAGGTCTCGGCTTTGCGGAAATATGGCAGGCAATCGCGATAGGCCCATCCGGTGGCTCCAAGGCTTGCCCACTCGTCGAAATCACAAGCGTGGCCGCGAACGTAGACCATGCCGTTGATTGACGATGACCCGCCCAGCACCTTGCCCCGGGGGCAATCCAGACGGCGCCCCGAAAGATGCGGTTCCGGGTTCGATTGGAACCCCCAATTATACTTCTCCATGTTCATGGGGATCGACAGCGCAGTCGGCATCTGAATGAATAGGCTTCCGTCGCCGCCGCCATATTCCAGAACCAGGACACGGTTTTGCGAATCCTCGCTCAAGCGGTTCGCCAGGACACAGCCGGCAGAACCGGCGCCGACGACGATGTAATCAAATTCTTGCGGCTCGGAGTTTTCTGTCATGGGGGCCGTGATCTCCGAGCAATCTCAACATAACTATTCCGGAATCAGCGGTTGTACGGATGTCGATGCATTAAGTTCCAATCGCTTACGCTTGGCAAGATTTGATTGTTTTCCGGGCACCTTCACGCGGTATTTTCACCTGATGGCCGTCGTTAAGGTAACTATGCTGCTCGGTTTGGATATGTGGCGATGAGGTAATTGAACGAGCCTACGCGAATATGCACAGAACCTGTTCGGCGTTGAATCCGGACGATCAACCATCACCCGGATTAGGTCTGAACAGCGACTTGGGAAAATCGATAAGGTCCGCCACGATTCTTGCGGGTTACATATTTACCCGATCTGACATAAAGTTCCGATGCCGCCTAGAACCGTCGTGCCTGTACATTGAAACCGTGAAGATCAACGGGAGATCGATCTTTACCGATGCTTGAAATTCACTATGTGCCGTCCTTGGTCGCCGCTTCGATTGCCGTTGCGGTCATGGCGTCGTTTACCTCGCTGCGTCTGACCAGTGGTCTGGCTGCTTTTGGCGGGCACCGCCGGAAAGTACGTATTTCTCAAGCCGCCTTCGCGCTTGGCGGTGGTATATGGTCGATGCATTTCGTCGGCATGCTGTCGGTGGACGTGTCCGTCCCCATATTTTATGACCCTCTTCGAACTATGGGCTCGGCCCTGATTGCCGTCCTGTTGACGGGCTCGGCGCTGATGTCGTTGCATTTCGGTAACCGTACGCCAATGCGGATTGCCATTGCCGGGATCATTACCGGCATCGGCATTGTCAGCATGCATTACCTCGGCATGTCGGCGATCTCAGGAAACTGTATCGTCTCTTATGATTCCGGCGGTGTCCTATTAGCCATCGCCATCGCCATGGCGTCGTGCATTCTGGCCATGGAGTTGGCGTACCGGAAACGCTCTTTGCTGGCGACCATCGGCGGATCGATTGTGCTCGGCCTGTCCATTTCCGCCATGCACTACTCGGCGATGATGTACACGACATTCTCCCTTGCCGGCGAGGTGTCAATTGAGGCGACGCAAGCAATTTCGTCGAACAACTTGGCCATGCTCGTTGCAGTGGCGGCCTTCGTGATTTGCGGCTTGTTCCTACTGACGGCGGTTCCCGGGGAGGTGGTTCTCGGTGCACGATCTTCGCTCCAGTCCGAACGTCCAGCGGATGCAACAAGTGCGGCACCGCGCGGTCGCATCGCCTCGGTTGCCTTGTCGAAGGCCTTCGATGAACAGGCATCTCAGGCCGACCTCACGGGTGATCTTGGGGTGCGCATTCCCTACGAACGGGACAAGACATTACGGTTCTTACCGGCCCACGCGATATTATTTGTCCAGGCGGACGGCCATTACACTCGGATTGCCAACGCTGAAGAGGAATATTTCTGCCCGTGGTCGATCTCGCGCGTGGAAAAGAGCCTGGCGACCGAAAATTTTATCCGCACCCATCGCAGTTATCTGGTTAACAAAAGCCACATTAATGGCTTCCGCCGCGATGGTGACAAAGCGGTATGTATCGTCGGCGACAGCAAAGAGGCGGAAATTCCCGTCAGTCGTGGCCGAATTCCCGAAATTCAGGGCGTCCTGGGTATCTGAACCGATCGAGAACTTCCCTCGTCCGCATTTCGTGCGCCCAGCCTGCATTTCGTGCAAGCTGGGCGATGGGTCATGAATGAGGGCCCGCGCCCAAGGCGGTAATCCACCTATAGTTTCTCCCGATATTATTAAGGAACGCCTGAAAAGGCAGAAACGGGAGGCAACGAATGATACCGGGTTCGTTTGACTATCACAGGCCAGAGTCCGTCGACGCAGCGGTCTCGCTACTGGCATCTCTTGGAGACGAAGCGCGCGTCGTCGCGGGCGGGCACAGCCTTATCCCCATGATGAAACTGCGCATGGCGGTGCCGGAACACTTGGTTGATCTGCAGGATATTGCAGACCTCAAAGGCATTTCCATCGATGACGGCACGATCACCATCGGCGCGATGACGACGCAAGCCGAATTGATCGCTTCAGAAGAACTGGCGGCCACCTGCCCGATCATCCGCGAGACCTCTTTGTTGATCGCCGATCCGCAGGTTCGCAACGTCGGCACCATCGGCGGTAATGTCGCCAACGGTGATCCCGGCAACGATATGCCGGCGCTGATGCAGGCGATGAATGCCGCGTATATCGTACAGAATTCGGCTGGTCGCCGCGAAGTTGCCGCGCGGGAATTCTACGAGGCTGCCTTTTTCACGGCACTTGAGGACGGCGAGATTCTCACAGCGGTCCAGTTCGCGGTGCCCGCATCCGGTCACGGCCATGCCTACGAGAAGCAAAAACGCAAAATCGGTGACTATGCGACGGCGGCGGCAGCCGTCCTCCTGACGATGAACGGCGGCACCTGTGCGACGGCATCAATCGCACTGACCAATGTCGCGAATACGCCGCTTTACGCCGAAGACGCCAGCGCAGCGATCATTGGCACGTCTCTCGATTCCGCCGCTTTGGATGCCGCTGTTGCAGCCGCCAAGGCCATCACCGACCCGGCCGAAGACGGTCGCGGGCCGGTTGAGTTCCGCACGCACGTCGCCGGGGTCATGGTCCGTCGGGCCATTGAAAAAGCCGCGGCACGGGCGAGCTAGAGTGAGGATGGGGAGTTAGCCATGTCAAAAATTGACGTCAAAATGACGGTAAACGGAACCGAAGTTGAAAAAGCCGCCGATCCGCGCACCCTGCTTATCCATTTTCTGCGCGAAGAATTGGATATCACAGGGCCGCACATCGGTTGCGACACCAGCCACTGTGGCGCCTGCACGGTTGATCTCGACGGCAAGTCGGTCAAATCCTGCACCATGTTCGTTGGCCAGGCCAATGGCGCGGAGGTCACCACCATCGAAGGCATATCCGGTGACGACGGATCGCTGCATGTGTTGCAAGACGCATTCCGCGAACACCACGGCCTGCAATGCGGGTTTTGCACTCCGGGGATGATCACTCGGGCTTACCGCCTGTTGCAAGAGAACCCGGACCCGACGGATGAGGAAATCCGCTTTGGGATTGCCGGCAATCTATGCCGATGCACGGGATATCAGAATATCGTCAAAGCCATCAGGGTGGCTGCGCAGCAGCTCAATTCCGCTCAGGAGGCGGCAGAATAATGAATGATCAAGCAACGCCATCAGCGGCCGAAAGGGCCGAAAAGCTTCAAGGTCTGGGATGTAGCCGTAAACGCGTCGAGGACGCCCGGTTCACCCAGGGCAAGGGAAATTACATTGATGACATGAAACTGCCGGGCATGTTGTTCGGCGATTTCGTCCGCTCGTCCTACGGCCACGCACGCATCACGTCCATCAACAAGGATGCAGCGCTGGCGCTTCCCGGCGTCATCGCCGTGCTCACGGCGGAGGATTTGAAACCGCTCAACCTGCATTATATGCCGACCTTGGCCGGCGACGTTCAAGCTGTGCTGGCCGACGAAAAGGTGTTGTTCCAGAACCAGGAAATCGCCTTCGTCATTGCCGAGGACCGTTACATTGCCGCCGACGCGGTCGAATTGGTTGAGGTCGATTACGAGGAACTGCCCGCCTTGGTCGACGCCTTCAAGGCCATGGACGCCGATGCGCCGGTATTGCGCGAAGATTTGGAGGGCAAAACAGAAGGCGCTCACGGTCCGCGCAATCATCACAACCACATCTTCTATTGGGAGGAAGGCGACAAGGAGGGCACGGAAAAAGCCATCGCCGAAGCCGATGTGGTGGCTGAGGAACTGATCACCTACCCGCGCTGCCATCCCAGTCCCATCGAAACCTGCGGCTGCGTTGCGTCCATGGACAAGGTGAGCGGCAAATTAACTATCTGGGGCACCTTCCAGGCACCGCACGCAGTGCGCACGGTGGCCTCACTGATCACTAACATCGCCGAGCATAATATCCGCATCGTCTCGCCGGATATCGGTGGCGGCTTCGGCAACAAGGTCGGCGTCTATCCGGGCTATATCTGTGCCGCCGTGGCGTCCATCGTCACCGGGGTGCCGGTCAAATGGATTGAAGACAAGATCGAGAACCTGACGGCCACCGCCTTCGCCCGCGACTATCATATGACGGGCCGCATTGCCGCCACCAAGGACGGCAAGATCACGGCTCTCGATTGTCATGTGATCGCCGATCATGGTGCCTTCGACGCCTGCGCCGATCCGACTAAATTTCCGGCCGGGTTCTTCTCCATCTGCACCGGTTCCTACGACATTCCCGTCGCGCATTGCGGCGTCGATGGCGTCTACACCAACAAGGCCCCGGGCGGCGTCGCCTACCGCTGTTCATTCCGGGTCACCGAAGCGGCCTATATGATCGAACGCATGATCGATGTTCTGGCCCGCAAGTTGGACGTGGATCCAGCGGAACTTCGGTCGAAAAATCTGATCCGGAAAGAGCAATTCCCCTATACGTCTGCCTTGGGTTGGGAATACGATTCCGGGGATTACCAGACGGCCATGGACAAGGCGCTGGCCGCTGTCGACTACAAGGCGCTGCGGGCCGAACAAGCGGCCAATCGCCAGGCTTTTACGAACGGGGAAACCCGGTCTTTGATGGGTGTCGGCGTTGCTTTCTTTACCGAAATCGTCGGTGCCGGGCCGGTCAAGAATTGCGACATTCTCGGTTTGGGAATGTTCGACTCCTGCGAAATTCGTATTCACCCGACGGGCTCGGCTGTCGCTCGATTGGGGACGATCTCCCAAGGCCAGGGCCATGCCACGACGTTTGCGCAAATCCTGGCGACCGAGATCGGGCTGCCAGCCGAAGACATCACCGTCGAAGAAGGTGACACGGACACGGCGCCCTATGGTCTGGGTACCTATGGTTCACGCTCGACGCCGGTTGCCGGCGCCGCCGCAGCCATGGCGGGACGGAAGATTCGCGCCAAGGCACAGATGATCGCCGCCTACCTGCTGGAGGTCCACGACAACGATCTGGAATGGGATATCGACCGCTTCCAGGTGAAAGGCAACCCTGAACAGTTCAAGACCATGAAGGAACTGGCTTTCGCCGCTTACAATCAGGCGGTCCCGGGAATTGAGCCGGGCCTGGAGGCGGTGTCCTACTATGATCCGCCGAACATGACCTACCCCTACGGCGCCTATATTTGCGTAATCGACGTTGACGTGGACACCGGTGTTGTCGATGTCCGCCGCTTCTACGCGTTGGACGATTGCGGCACGCGGATTAATCCAATGATCATCGAGGGTCAGGTCCATGGCGGCCTGACGGAAGCCTTGGCCATCGCCATGGGCCAGGAGATTTCCTACGATAAATTGGGTAATGTCAAAGGCGGCAGCCTGATGGATTACTATCTGCCGACGGCGGTGGAAACGCCGGTATGGGAAACCGACCATACGGAAGTCCCGTCACCGCATCATCCCATCGGTGCCAAGGGCGTCGGCGAAAGCCCCAACGTCGGCGGCGTGCCGGCGTTCTCAAACGCCGTCAACGACGCGTTTGCGCACCTGGGCCTGACGCATACACAGATGCCGCATGACCATTGGCGGGTCTGGAAGACGGCACAAAGCCTCGGCATTACCGGGTAATGGATTAGATGGGGGCAGCGGGATGGTTTGCTGCTGCCTCCCGCCGTCTTTCGCCTATGATATGATGACCATGACCATGACCATGACAGATACATTGGATATCCGCGCCCGCCTGCGCGATGTGCACTACATTCCCGACGAAACGCTTGTCGTTGCATTGCAGTTTGCCCTCGATCTGGGCCGTCCGTTGTTGCTGGAAGGTGAGGCGGGGGTCGGCAAAACCGAGATTGCCCGCGCCCTCTCGGGGGTCCTGGACACGCGGCTGATCCGGCTTCAATGCTATGAAGGCCTGGACGCCAGCCAAGCCATTTATGAATGGAACTATCAGCGCCAACTCCTGGCGATTA
Organism: uncultured Magnetovibrio sp.; assembly: GCA_964595005.1. Classification (GTDB taxonomy): domain Bacteria; phylum Pseudomonadota; class Alphaproteobacteria; order Rhodospirillales; family Casp-alpha2; genus UBA3470. The sequence continues at coordinate 1,833 of CAZQPC010000110.1, read as the reverse complement.
AGGCGAAAGAACGCGAGGAAATTTCAGCTACCGCCGTCGAAGAACAGATTTTTTCCGAAGACTATCTGCTGAAACGGCCATTGCTTGAGGCAATCAGCCAACCACTGCCGCCGGTTTTGCTGATCGATGAAATCGACCGCGCCGATGAAGAATTTGAGGCCTATCTTCTTGAAGTTCTCTCCGACTATCAGATCACCGTGCCTGAGCTAGGCACCATTAACGCAACGTCCATTCCCCATGTGGTGTTAACGTCGAACGGTACCCGTGAACTTTCCGACGCCCTGCGGCGGCGATGTCTCTATGCATACGTTGAATTCCCGAGCCTGGAACGTGAGTTGGAAATCGTCCTGGCGCGTGTCCCGGAGGTCGAACACAAACTTGCAGAACAAGTTGTCCAGTTCATTCATGGGCTGCGGCGTGAAGAGTTGGAGAAAGTGCCCGGCGTGGCCGAGACCTTGGATTGGGTGTCGGCGCTTGTCGGCATGAAGCTGGAAACGCTCGATGGCGATGTGGAGCGTATCCGCGCAACCTTAATTTGCCTTTTGAAGACGGAAGCCGATCAAAAGGCTGTCTCCGCCGAAGTTGTCAGCCGGCTTATCGGCCGGGCAGCGTAATCCGATGGCGACCTCCAGTGAACAGCTTCTCAGGGAGAACGCCATCAGCGCCCGTATTGCCGGTTTTACTGATCATCTGCGCATGAACGATTTTAAGATTGGTCCGGCCGAAACCCAGGATGTGATCAGCCACTTGGCGGCAATGCCGCTTCCCGGGCTTGCCCAGGCCCGTATGCATCTGAAAATTTTACTTTCCAGTCGACATGACGAATGGCAACGCTTCGACGATCTTTTTGAAGCCTATTGGCTGTCGCATGGCCGTCGGCGTATATTCAATCGCGCTCTAAGTGTTAGCGATGGCGATGGCGCAAGTGCCGTATCGGGTCGGCGAATTTGGGGAGATCATCTCGGTGCCGACGCGGGCCTGGAACATTATGACCCTCCGGCCATGGAAAGTCCGGGCGAGAGCGACATTGATGGCGATGCGCCGGGTCGTCTGATTGCTTCGGAACGGACGACGCGGATGAAGACCGATCTTCGCCATTTTACCGATCCGCAAGAGATCGCCGATGCCGAAACCCTCGCGCACAATCTGGCACGCGCCATGCGCTACCGCCTTTCCCGGCGATTTCGTGTAAGCCGCCGGGGCACGCGGCTTGACCTACGCAAAACCATTCGCGCCAATTTGAGCCGCGGCGGTGAGCCAATTTCCATCGTCAAAAAGTCCAAACCAGACCGGCCTGTACGGATCGTTGTGTTCCTCGATATTTCCGGATCCATGAAAGCCTACAGCCGGTTTTTCTTGCAATTCGTCAAAGGGTTGGTCTGTGCCTGGATCGACACGGATGCCTACTTGTTCCATACGAAATTAGTGCGCGTCACCGATGTCGTGCGCGACAAGAATTCGGTGAAGGCGATGACCCGGCTGGCCTTGATGGCCGACGGTTTTGGTGGTGGCACGAAGCTTGGTGCCAGCCTGCAGCTGTTCAACAATCAATATGCCAAACGTGCTCTTAATTCCCGCAGTGTGGTGATCATTCTAAGTGACGGCTACGATACCGGCCCTACCGACGCGCTGTGCCGCGAATTGACCCGCCTGAAACGCCGTGCCCCGCGCCTGATCTGGATGAACCCGTTGTTGGGGTGGCAGCGCTACGAACCCGTCACCGCAGCCATGGACGCGGCGCTCCCATATATCGATCATTTCGCGGCCGCTAATACTTTGCAATCGTTGGCGGCAATCGAACCTGAACTTGTGAAGATTTAACAGTCGGTGATA
>CAZQPC010000109.1:0-13874 GCA_964595005.1 uncultured Magnetovibrio sp. | reverse complement strand
GCGCGCCCGCGAGCTCGATAAAAGTCGCCGCGAGGTCCATCGTTGTCACCGGCGTGGACACGACGGCGCCGTCCGCGATCCCGGGGCCCGCGCAGACGAGCGGGACCATCGCGGCGGCCGCCATGGGCGACCCCAATGCCTCGATACCGACGCCGCAGCCGGTGCGCTACCGGCCCATGTTCGGCGCCTTCGGTCGTTCATTGACCGCCAGTGCCGTGACCTTCGTTTCGGCGGCCGCCGCCGACGCCGGGGTCGCTCAATCCATTGGCATCGCCAAACCGGCCATCGCCGTGAAGGGGACCCGGACGGTCGACAAGTCGAGCATGGTTCTCAACGACGCGACGCCGCGGATGGAGGTCGACCCGGAAACCTATGAGGTCCGCGCCGACGGTGAGCTTTTGACCTGTGAGCCGGCGACGGAATTGGCCATGGCCCAACGTTACTTTTTGTTCTGAGGAGGATCAGATGCGCCGCGCGATTGATCTCATGACGAAACATTCCAGGTCCGGCGAGACTGCCGTCGCGTCGGTGACCTTGGCGTTCGACGCCCGGCACAAACGCCGCATCCGGATGACCGACGACAATGGCGAGGCGTTCTTGCTGGACCTGCCGGAAGCCATGGTTTTGGATGACGGCGACGGATTGGCCCTGCAGGGTGGCGGGTTCATCGAAGTTCGCGCCGCCGACGAGCCGGTCGCCGATGTCTCATCGCGATCGCCCGCCGAATTGGTGCGTTTGGCCTGGCATATCGGCAATCGCCACGAACCCCTCCAGGTGATCGACGAAAACCGGTTCCGTATTCGTGACGACCACGTCTTGATCGACATGCTGAGCGGCCTGGGTGCCCGGGTCATGCGCCACGTCGCACCCTTCGCCCCGGAACGCGGCGCCTATAGCCAGTCCGCTCACGGCCATGACCATCAGGGGCACGGACATGGACGCTAACCGGGCCATTCACGCGAAACCCAATGACCGCCAGAACATCGTGCGGCTGATGACGTGGCTGTCACCGTCTTTTCCCGTTGGCGCCTATTCGTATTCCCACGGTATCGAATACGCCGTTGAGGCCGGCCTGATCGTCGACCGGCTGACGCTGGTCGCCTGGGTTGCCCATCTCATGTGGTTCGGGGCCGGGCGCAGCGATGCGGCCATTCTGCGCGCCACATATGAAGCCGTGACGTCGGATGATGAGGACACGTTCACCGATATCGCCGGCTGGGCCGATGCCTATCGGCCGACGCCGGAATTGGCCTTGGAAAGCAATGCCCAGGGCGAGGCCTTCCTGACCACGGTGGATGCCGCCTGGCCGGCCATCGATCTGGCACCTTGGCGGACAGCACTTGTTGCCGCCGATCGGCCCACCGCGTATCCGGTCGCGGTTGGCGCCGCCGCTGCGCTTGCCCGTATCCCCATGCCGATGGCGCTGAGCGCCTACCTGCATGGTTTTGCCGCCAATCTGGTTTCCGCCGCCGTCCGCCTGATCCCGCTGGGGCAAACGGATGGTCAGCGGGTCATGGCGGAACTTGAGGAAACTGTTCTGGCCGTTGCCGATGTGATCGCGCGCAAGGGCCGGGTCACGCTGCCCGATGACCTTGGCGCCGCCGCGCCGATGGCCGATTGGGCATCCATGAAACACGAAACCCAGTACACGAGGTTGTTCAGATCATGACAAATCCCCTTCGCGTCGGCATCGGCGGCCCCGTCGGGTCCGGCAAGACAGCCCTTTTGGACCGGCTCTGTAAACACATGCGCGACGATTACGACATCGCCGCCATCACCAATGATATCTATACCCGCGAGGATGCGGAGTTTCTGACCCGTTCCGGGGCGCTCGCGGCGGATCGTATCGCCGGCGTGGAAACGGGCGGTTGTCCGCATACGGCGATCCGCGAAGATGCGTCGATCAACCTGGCCGCGGTCACCGACATGTCGGCGCGGTTCCCGGCACTTGATATCGTCTTTATCGAATCCGGCGGCGACAATCTTTCGGCGACGTTTTCACCGGAACTGGCGGATATCACCATCTACGTCATTGATGTGTCGGCCGGTGACAAAATCCCGCGCAAGGGAGGCCCCGGGATTACGCGCTCCGACCTTCTGGTCATCAACAAAATTGATCTGGCGCCCCTGGTGGGCGCCGACCTTGATGTCATGGACCGGGATTCCCGAAAAATGCGCGGCCCAAGGCCGTTCGTATTCACCAACTTGAAGGCCAACAAGGGTGTCACGGAAATCAGCGATTTCATCATTCAGACCGGCGGTGTCCGGTCCTATGAAAACGCCGCGGTCGGTTAGGCCTGACCGTCCCTAATACCAAGTTGCACTAATAATGACCCATAGAGACGGTTTTCCAGGGTTTTCGGCAAGGAGCGTGCGCTGTCGCGATGCGGGGCATCGGAAAGCGTGCGCGACGCTGTCCGAAAGCCCTGGAAAACCGCCATTTCGGTCGTTCGTACAGCCCGCTGGAGGGCGTCAGAAACGTTTGACGATACCCCGCATCGCCTGCACGTTCCTTCCTACCCAGCGGGCTGTACGGACGATCTCTATGGGTCATTATTAATGCAATTTGGTATAAATCCCAGGACCTTTGAGATGTCGCGCGCGGACTGAATGACGGCGTCGCTGAATTTCCGCTTTTCCCGTTCGCCCCGCGACAGGGGAACGCCAATGGCCAAGGCGGCGATCATGTCACCCTCGGCGTTCAAGATCGGCGCGGCGAACCCGGCCGCATCGTCGGAAAAATCGCCCATGGTGATCGACAGCCCGGCGTGCCCGATGGCATCGACGCATGTCATCAGGTCGCCGTGATCGACAATCGTTTTTCCGGTCAAGGGACGCAATGTGGCCGTGTCGAAATAAGTCTGTCGAGAGGCTGCCGGCTGAAACGCCAAAAACAATCGCCCGCAGCAGGTTGAATAGAGCGGCCGGCGGGTGCCGATGGGCACGGAATATCTGACCGAGTTTTGCGATTCAACGATATCGATATAGGTGAAATGCTGCATATCCGAATCCAGCACCGCCAACAGCACCGTCTCGCCGCAGGCGTCCATGGTTTTTTCCAGGAACGGCCGCGCGATCTGGCGGATGCCGCTGCCGCCAAGGATGACCGAGGCCAGGGAATACGCTTCCGGTCCGAGAAAGTACAAGGCCCCGGTGCGCTTCAATATCTTCTGGTCGGTCAAGGCTTTCAGGGTCGACGATAGCGAGCTTTTCGGCATCTCCAAATGCGCCGCAATGACGGACAAGGTCAGGCCCTGCTGTTCGCCGGCAAGCAATCGGAGCAACGCAAAAGCGCGCGGCAGTACCATCGGGCCGTCGGTTCGGGGCATCGGCTCAGCCTAACCTTTCTGCATTTTCGCGACCGGTGCGTGCCAGGTCATTTGCCTTGAAACACCGGTTTGCGTTTCTCATTGAAGGCCCGCACCCCTTCAATCCAGTCTTCGGTCGCGGCGCAGCGCCCGAAGCCCTCCGCTTCCATCGACAATTGGGCCTCGTGAGAGTTGGCGTGCGACGCATACATCAGGCGTTTGACACTGCCGATGGAAACGGTCGGGCCGTTGGCCAGACGGTGCGCCAGTTTTGCGGTTTCTTCTTCCAGATCGGCGCGCGGCACGACCCAGTTGACCAGGCCGTATTTCTCCGCTTTCTCAACGTCGAACCGGTCCCCCAGCATGGCCAGTTCCAGGGCCTTGCGGGTGCCGACGATGCGCGGCAGGTGATAGGACCCGGACCCGTCCGGGCTGGCGCCGATGCCGACGTAGGAAAACTTGAAAAATGAATCGTCGGCGGCGATGGTCAGATCACAGGCCATCATGAACGACATGCCGGCGCCGGCGCAGCCGCCCTTGACGCTGGCAACGATCGGCTTATCCATGCGCCGCATGGCGAACAGCATGGGATGGATGTTGTGCACCCGGCGTTCGAAATAGGCCTGCCGTTCGGCCCCCGGCATCTCATAAAACTCGGCGAACGATTTCACATCACCACCGGCCATGAAGTGATCGCCGGCACCCTGCAAGACGACACAGCGAACCGTTGGATCGTGTTCAATTTCATCGATGGCTTCGTACATGGCCTGGCGCATGTCCATGGAAAAGGCATTGAGAACTTCCGGACGGTTCATGGTCAGCGTCGCGACGCCGTCTTCCTTGGTGTAGATCAGGTGGTCCGTCATATTCGTGTCTCCGGCGTGTTGAGATTTCCGGTCATTAAACCCACGTCCAGTTCCTTTCCTTATGGTGTGTCAGATTAACGCTCGCGACTGATCAATAGGACTTCGGCAGGCCCAGCACCTTTTCGCTGATGAAACACGAGATCAGCTGGTCGGAAATCGGCGCCAGGCGTAACAGAAGCACCTCGCGCAACAGCCTCTCGACATGAAACTCCTTGGCGTAGCCCATGCCGCCATGGGTCAATATGGATTGCAGCGATGCGTTATACCCGGCCCGCGCACCCAGGAACTTCGACGTGTTGGCTTCGGCGCCACACGCCTCACCGCGGTCGTAAAGCTCACCGGCCCGCATCACCATCAGCCAGGCGGCCTCCAGCTCCATCCAGTTTTCCGCCAAGGGATGCTGGATCGACTGGTTCTGGCCGATGGGGCGGCCGAAGACCTCGCGTTCGACGGCGTAATTTGACGCACGGCGCAAGGCATCGCGGCCGATGCCGACGCCTTCGGCGCCGACCAGGATGCGTTCGGGGTTGATGGAATGCAGGATATAACGAAAGCCCTTGCCCTCTTCGCCAATCAGGTCTTCGTCGGGAATGAACAGATTGTCGATGAAGATCAGATTGGAATCGACAGCCTTGCGGCCCATTTTCTCGATCAGTTGGACCTCGATCTTGGTGCGGTCGAATTTGGTGTAAAAGATCGACATGCCGTCGGTGGATTTCGCCACGTCGTCGCGCTTTTTGGTCCGCGCCAGCAGCATGATGCGGTCGGCGACCTGGGCCGTGGAGTTCCAGATCTTGCGGCCATTAACCAGATAGCCGCCGTCGACCTTTTCGGCGAACGTGGTGATTTCCGTGGTGTTGAGGCCGGCGTTCGGTTCGGTGATGCCGAACGAGACCTTGTCCTGGCCCTGCACCAGCCGGGGGAGCCATTTCTGCTTTTGCGCATCGGTGCCGAAGACGACAATGGGGTGCGGGCCGAACATATTGATGTGGATGGACGACGCCGCCGACATGGCACCGCACGTCGCCACCGCATTCATCATCACCGCCGCTTCGCTGACGCCGAGGCCAGCGCCGCCGTATTCTTCCGGCATGGTGATGCCCAGCCAGCCGCCTTCCGCCATGGTCTGGTGAAAGGCGTGCGGGAACTGACCATCCGTGTCGCGGCTCAGCCAGTAGTCGTCGTCGAACTTCCGGCAGGCCGCCAAAACGCCTTCGCGGATGGTCGTGAAATCGTCATTCAGGTCTTTGAACATGGGGTCTCCAGGGGGGTTCTAGGTCAGGTCGGCGTAGCGATTGAGGTGGAAGTCCTTGTTGCCGAACAGCATGTCGATGGTCATCAGGCGTTTGTAGTAATGCCCGATGGCGCATTCATCCGTCATGCCGATGCCGCCGTGCAACTGGATGCCCTGTTCACCGACGAAGCGGCCGGTCTCACCGATTTTCGACTTGATCGCGGACGCGGCCTGGCGCCGCTCATCGTCGCTGCCGGAAACCCTCATGGCCGCCATATCGGCCATGGACTTGGCTTCTTCGGCGGCCACGTGCATGTCCACCAGCCGGTGCTGGATGACCTGGTTTGAACCGATGGCGGCGCCGAATTGCTTGCGGGTGGCGACGTATTCCTGGGTGATTTCATTGGCCTTGCGCATGGCGCCGACGGCTTCCGCGGAGACCGCGCAAATGGCCAGATCGATGATCTTTTCGATCAATGGGTAACTCTCACCAATCGGCCCGAGAAATCCATCGGCGTCGATCCGGACTTTGTCGAACTCCAGATCGCTGGCCCGGCCACCGTCGAGGGTGTGAAAATCCTTGCGGGTCAGGCCGGCGGCGTTCTGTTCGACCAGGAACAGCGAGATGCCGGCTTCATCGCGGGCACTTCCCGACGTGCGGGCCGATACAACAATCAGGTCGGCAGCGGCGCCGTTGAGGACAACGGTCTTTCGTCCGTTCAACACAAAGCCGCCGCCGTCCCGGGTGGCGGTGGTTTCAACGTCGGCCAATTTGTAGCGCGATTGGGGTTCGGCGTATGCGAAGGCCATGTGCATCTCACCGGCGATCACTTTTGGCAGAATTTCCGATTTCTGGGCCGCGCTTCCCGCCACATCGACAAGCATGCCGCCCAGCAAAACGGTCGCAACAAAGGGCTCAACAGCCAAGCCGCCGCCCAGGCATTCCATGACCACCGAGACATCGGCGGGCGTGCCATCGAAACCGCCTGAGTCTTCGGAGAACGGCAGGCCCAGCCAGCCCATTTCCGCGAACAGAGCCCAGTTTTCCCGCGAAAACCCCAGATCGGAGTTAACCAGGTCGTGGCGCCGTTGGCCGCCGTAGTTGTCTTGGATGAAACGCTCGACGCTGTCTTTGAGCAGCGTCTGTTCGTCGGATAATTCAAAGTCCATGGGTGCGGCGCCTTATGAGGTCAAAATCAGTTTTGCGATGATATTGCGCTGAATTTCGTTGGTGCCGCCGTAGATGGAGGCTGCCCGCTGATACAGGCTGTCGGCCATGATGCCGTGGCCATGGCCGGGGCCAACGGGCCCGTCGTTGCGGCCGCTGGCGACCTCATCGGTTTCGTAGGCGACGCCGTACATGCCCAGCGCTTCGACCATCAACAACTTGATCGCCTGGGCAATTTCGGCACCGCGGATTTTCAGGATCGATGGTTCCGCCATCAGCTTGCGTCCGGCGATTTCATGGGAGAGATAGCGCAGTTCCGAATATTCCAGCGCCATGAGGTCAATTTCCACCTTGGCGATCTTGCGTTTGAAATCGACATCTTCGATTAGCGCGGCGCCGTTCGCGGTCTCTTTTCCGGCGATGTTCTTGAGCCGTGCCAGCTGATATTTCGACCGCCCGACCCGGGCGATGACATTGCGCTCATTACCGAGCAAAAACTTGGCGTAGGTCCAGCCCTTGTTTTCCTCGCCGATGAGGTTATCGGCGGGCACCCGGACATCGTCGAAGAACACTTCGTTGAGGGAATGTTCGAGATCAAGCCCGATGATCGGCTTGACCGTCAGTCCTGGCGATTTCATGTCGATCAACAGGAAGGAAATGCCTTCCTGTTTTTTTGCATCCGGGTCCGTGCGCACCAGACAGAACATCATGTCGGCGTGATGGGCGTAACTGGTCCAGATCTTCTGGCCATTGACGACATAGTCATTGCCGTCACGCACCGCCCGGGTGCTCAGCGACGCCAAATCCGATCCGGACCCTGGTTCCGAATATCCCTGGCACCATTTTTCGTCCGAAGACAGGATCGGCGGAAGATACCGGTCTTTTTGCGCCTGGGTGCCGAAGGTGTAGATGACGGGGCCGACCATACTCAGGCCAAAGGGCACGACTTGTGGTGCGCCGGTGAGGAAATATTCTTGGTTAAAGATATACTTCTGGGTCAGTGTCCAGCCGGGGCCACCGTATTCAACCGGCCAGTTCGGCGCGATCCAGCCCTTCTGGTGAAGCAGTTTCTGCCACCGATAAAGATCATCAAGATTGGCGTGCAGGCCTCGGTCCGAGCGGTCGAGGAGATCAGCCGGCAGGTTTTCCGCCAAGAATTTTCGGACGCTGTTCTGAAAAATCAGGTCTTCTTCACTATAAGATAGGTCCATCGGTTATTCCAAACTTGGCCGTTTTGGCAGGGGCGTCGGCGAATTATCGGCGCCTTTCGGCACGTCATGATCAAGATGTTAATTGCGCATTATCGAATAACATTCCATTATCCGAATAATATTTGGCGCCGCATGAGGCGTCAATCCGAAGTTTGAACCGCCACATTCGAGTATCCGCGCCATGTTGAAGATCGTTTCCGCCGACACCTTGGAACTGGCCGACTACATTCGATCAGGCGATATGATTACCTGGGGGCAGGGCACGGCGGAACCGCTGGGTTTGATCAACCGCCTGGTCGATCAACGCCACACCATCGGCAATGTCGGTGTCTTTATCGGCCTGTCCCTGGCCGACCTATTCCGGCCCGAACACACGGATTTCATCACCTTTACCAGCTATGGCGCGCTGGGGACCAATAGCCGGTTGGGCGCCGCCGGCGCGCTCAGATTGATCCCTTGCAACTATTCCGCCGTCCCGCGGCTCATTGAGAGCGGCCGCCTGGCCGTCGATGTCGTGTTCGTTCAGATCAGCCCGGCCGGCCCCGACGGCACCCACAGCCTGGGATTCTGTAACGACTACCTGCCGGTCGCCATGAAGAACGCCAGGGTCGTCATTGCCGAGATCAATCCGCACGTTCCGTGGACCCATTTGGATGCGCCGCTGGACGAAAATAACATCGATTTCGCCATTGAGTCGGACATCGAACCGCCGCCGCTTGGCGTTGCGGCGCCCGGCGACGTGGAAGACCGCATCGCCGCCCATATCGCCGCGGTGGTCGAGGACGGCGCGACCTTGCAATATGGGATCGGATCCATCCCGGCGGCCATGTTGAAGGCGCTTTCCGGACACCGGGACCTGGGATTGCACTCAGGCCTAGTTACCGAAGAAATTATCGACCTGATCGAGAGCGGCGTCATCACCAATGCGCTGAAAGCCGTCTATCCCGGCGTCAGTGTCGGCGCCGTCGCCATGGGCGGGGCGCGGCTGAAGAATTTCCTGCACGACAACCCGGCCTTCCAACTGCACCAGAACGAAACCACCCACGGCGCCCGGACGTTGTCGCAACTCGATAATTTGGTCTCCATCAATTCCGCCTTGGAGGTTGATCTCTACGGCCAGGTCAACGCCGAACAGATTGGCGAGCGCTATGTGGGCGCCATCGGCGGGCAGGTCGATTACATGCATGCGGCGGCGGCCAGCCGCCATGGCCTGTCGGTGATCGCCCTGCCGGCGTCACTGGGAAAATCCGGCCGCTCGCGGATTACCGAAAGCCTGAACGGGCCGATCATAACGACCAGCCGAACCAGCGTGGATATGGTGATTACCGAATTCGGCATCGCCGATCTGCGCGGCCGATCGCTTGAGGAACGCGCCCGCAGCCTGATCGATATCGCGCCGCCGGAACACCGCGATCAGTTGTCGGCAGGCCTGTCTTGGGCCCCGTAAGGCTAGCGTTGGGTGACCGCGCCGCAAGCGGTGAGGGCCTCCACGTCGTCTTCCGAAAGACCCCAGGCCCGCAACACTTCGGCGGAATGTTCGCCCGGTTTCGGTGACGATCGTTGAATGGCGCTGGGCGTGCGGCTGAACCGCGGTGCCGGTGCCGGCTGCACGACACCGTCATGATCAACAAAGGTTTCACGGGCCACGTTGTGCGGGTGCTTGGGCGCTTCCGCCATGGTCAGGACGGGCGCGAAACAGACGTCCGTTCCCTCCAGCAGTGCGCACCATTCATCCCGGGTCTTTTGTATGAAGACGTCGCGCAATTTCTCTTTCCAGACGGGCCAGCCCTGGCGGTCCATGCGGGCCGGCATGTTAGCCGCATCGATCTCCATGATCTCCAGGAACTGGTCGTAAAACTCGACCTCGATGGGGGCTAGCGAGATGGCCTTGCCGTCCTTGGTTTCATAGTTCGCGTACATATGCGCGCCACCGTCGAACAAGTTGGCCTCGCGCTCATCGGTCCACCAGCCCGCCGCATGCAGACCATAGGTAAAGCCCAGCATGGAACTGACCCCGTCGACCATGGCCGTGTCGATAACCTGGCCTTTGCCCGAGGTGCGGGCTTCCAGGACGGCGGCCAGGACGCCGATGGCCAGGAAAGTGCCGCCGCCGCCGAAATCCCCGATCAACGCCAGCGGCGCCGGCGGCGGCGCGTCCGCCTGGCCGATGGCATGCAGGGCGCCGGTCAGGGCGATATAGTTGAGATCATGGCCGGCGACGGGGGCCAGCGGCCCGTCCTGGCCCCAGCCGGTGACCCGGCCGAAAACCAATTGTTCATTCCGCGCCTGGCAGGCGTCAGGCCCGAGCCCCAGGCGTTCCATGACGCCGGGCCGGAATCCTTCGATCAGCACATCGGCTTTCTCGGCCAACTTCAAGACCGTCTCGACCCCATCCGGATGCTTCAGATCAACGGCCACGGAGCGCCGGCCGCGCAGTTGCGGGTCGACATAGTGTTCGTGTTCACGTCCCACCGGTTGGGCGCGGTCGATGCGGATCACGTCGGCCCCCATGTCGGCCAGCAGCATGGCACAGAAGGGCGCCGGGCCCTTGCCGGCCATCTCGATGACCTTGATGCCGGCCAGGGGGCCGCTGGCTTTCGTGGCTTCAGTCATGACGGGTTCCCCGCGGTTTGTTCCGCATCGCGCAGCTTCTTCCGGTTGACCTTGCCGGCCGGCGTCTTCGGCAGACTGGCGGCGAAGGTGACGAGCCTGGGGTATTCATGACGTGACAGGCGTTGTTGGGTGAATTCCTGAATTTCCCGGGTGAAGCCGTCGCCGCCGTCGCGTTTCGAGACGATGAAGGCCTTGACCACCTGGCCGCGTTCCTCGTCGGGGACGCCGATGACGGCGGCCTCGTCGACGTCGGGATGCTTGAGCAGGACGTCCTCGATTTCCACCGCGCCCATGGTCCACCCGGCGGTGATGATGACATCGTCGGTGCGACCGCCGTGATAGTAGTAGCCGTCCGCATCGGTGCGCCCCAGGTCCTTGGTCGGGAACCATCGACCGCGCCGGTTCATCATGATCTCGCCGGTGGCGCCGGGCGGACAATCCTTGCCATGGCTGTCATGCACGGCCAATTCGATGCCCGGCACCGGTTTGCCCAAAGATCCCGGCTTGATGTCGAAATCCCCGGCCCCCGGGTACGAGACCAGGATCACGCCGACCTCGGTGGTGCCGTAAAAGCTGCCCGCCGCCGTGCCAAAGGTATCGCGGATCCACTGGTCGGTCTCGGAATCCAGAGGCTCGCCCGTGAAGGACAGCTTTTCGATGGCGAAGGTGAAACGACCGGCCTGTTCCGAACGGCGCATCATCCGGAAATGCGTGGCCGCGGCGGAAAGATTGGTGATCTGCAGGTCCTGAAGGGCCTCCATGCAACGCACGGGATCGAACTTGCCGGCATAGCTGGCGCTGGCGACGCCCAGCGAGAACGGCGCGATGGTGCCGTGCCACAGGCCATGCCCCCAGGCCGGCGACGACGGGATCATGAACCGGTCGCCGGGCCGCACCCCGGTGCCGTACAGGGTCGCCAGCATCAGCGTCACCACGGAGCCGTGGCTGTGGCGCACGGCTTCCGGCAGCTCGCGCGTCGTGCCAGAGGTATATTGGTAAACTGCCACGTCCCTGGCCGTGGTCTCGGGCGTGAAATCGGCATTTTCCGCCGCCAACAGATCGCGGAAGCCGGCGCCCGTGGTCAGCACCGTCAGGCCGGCGATGCCGTCGGCGATGGGCGCTTTTTCCGGCGTTGTCACCAGGATTTCGGGCTGGCAATCATCAATGCGAAGGCGCAGGCCGTCGGGCCCGAACAGGGTGAACAGGGGCACCCCGATGCAGCCCGCCTTCATGGCCCCGAACAGGGCGACGTAAAGCTCATAACAGGGGTCCAGCATCACCGCGACGGGGGTGCCCGGCGCGATGCCGCGGCCGCGCAGATGGTTGGCGAAGCGGCTTGAGCCGTCGCTCAGTTCGCCGAAAGTGTAAGACCGGTGGCCGCCGCCGGCGTCGACGACGGACATGGCCAAATGATCGCGGGGATGGCGGTCCAGGCATTCATGGCCGATGTTGAAGTTCTCGCGATCGCCGTCGAACAAAGCCCACAAGTGTTCTTTCGAACAATGCCGTTGGGCGTCCGCATAACTTGTGTAGGCCGTTAGTGGCGTCATGGGCGGGGCCCTTTGAAATCTTCGCCGGTTGCTTGCCAGCCATCATCTATGACAGAAAATGAAAGCTCAACGCCGCGACGGCGTTGCGGCGGCGAAATGAAATACAAACGCGGGAGCGGTCAGACGATGCAGACCACACTTACGGAGATGTTCGATATCGATTTACCCATCTTCGCCTTCAGCCACTGCCGCGACGTGGTGGTCGAGGTGTCGAAAGCCGGCGGTTTCGGCTGCCTGGGCTGCGCCTACCTGCAACCGGAACAACTGAAGCGCGAGCTGACCTGGATCGACGATCACATCGGCGGCAGGCCCTACGGCATCGATCTGTTGATGCCCGGCAAGTACACCAAGTTAGACGTGCCGCGCCTGACCATCGACGATCTGCCGGCGCAACAAACCGACTATCTGCGCCAATGGTGCGATGACGCCGGCGTGCCGCGCCTGCCCGATGACTTACGCGAAGAGTTGATCCAGGCGGAGTTGGACAAGATGCAGTTCACGCCCGATCAGGCGCAAGGCCTGCTCGACGTCGCGCTTGAGCACCCCATCAAGGCCGTGGTCAACGCCTTGGGCGCGCCGGACAAGGAGATGGTGGATGACTTGCATGCGCGCGGGATCAAGGTTGGCGCGCTGATCGGCAAGCTGGAGCACACCAAACGCCAGCTCGCGGCCGGCGTCGATATGATCATCGCCGCGGGCTATGAGGCGGGCGGTCATTCCGGTCAGATCGCCTCGATGATCCTGTGGCCGCAGATCGTCGATGCCGTGGCGCCGATCCCCGTGCTGGCCGCCGGCGGCATCGGCCGGGGCCGGCAGATGGCGGCGGCCATGGCGCTGGGCGCCGACGGCATCTGGTGCGGTTCCATCTGGCTGCCGACGGCGGAAAGCGAGGTCATGCCGGAGATCAAGGAACGCTTCTTCGAAGCCAAATCCGATGACGCCATTCAGACCCGGGCCCGGTCGGGGAAGCCCGTGCGCATGCTGCGCAGCAAATTGACGGACGCCTGGGAACAGGACGGGGCACCGCCGTTCCTCAACATCCCGTTCCAAACCGGCGTCATGGTCGAATCCCGCCTCCGCGTCGAACGCGCCAAGGTGAAGGACTTCCTCACCTATCCCGTCGGCCAGATCGTCGGTGATATGAAGAACGACACGACGGTGCGCCAGGTCATTTATGAACTCTTGGATGAATTCGCCGACTCGGTGGAACGTCTGAACGTGATGACCGGCGCCAGCGAAGTCTGAAGCTTCCGGTCAGGACATCGGCATTGCCGGTGAAAGCGGACGATGTATGGTCGTTGAGGGGAGGGCGGCCTGTAGCCAAACACGGCCTTTCATACGCTGTCATTCCCGCGCACGCGGGAATCCAGGGCGGCGAACCACCGGGTTCCCTTAATCTGGATTCCCGCTTTCGCAGGAATGACCAGGGAAGAGTTAGCCTAGGGTCAAAAACACCATTTTTTGACCGTCGGAAATTTGGTCCGCTGTTGAGGGTGGAGTGGCCCGCGACTGTAAGAAATTCCATTGCCGATAATTTCGCGACTGGTTAGCTTTCAGGATCGGACGAAAATCGGCGTTGCCAATGATGACCGGGTGTAGCCAAAAACAGACTACGGTCCCAATGCGTCATTCCCGCGCACGCGGGAATCCAGGGGCAGCAGACGCCAACGTTCCATAATCTGGATTCCCGCTTTCGCGGGAATGACGAGAGTGGGGTCTGCTTGTCACTTTAAATCGGTCATGTTTCCAGGCATTCGCCAATGTCTGCGGTTAGCCAACAGCGGGCTTCGGTGATCGGCCGAACATTGAGACGATCTTAGTCAGGATTTTCGGGTTGCTTCGACATCAACTTTTATGGAATGTGAGGAGCTAGTTGAAGGTTACGGAGGAGGGGCGTGAAGTTTGCAACTACGATAGCGTTACG
>CAZQPC010000108.1:0-13890 GCA_964595005.1 uncultured Magnetovibrio sp. | reverse complement strand
CCTTCGGCATATAAGCCTGGGTCATGCCTTCGTTCTTCAACAGCATCAGGCTGGTCGCCGCCAGCCCCCAGACGATGTCGGCCTGCGGGTTGGCTTTTTCGGCCAACAATTTGGCGGTGACAATGCCGGTCGAATCGCGGACCCATTTGATCTTGATGTCGGGATTGGTCTTATTGAATTCAGCCGCATAGCGCTTCAGATCATCGGCTTCGATGGCCGTGTAGACCTTCAATTCCGAGGCAGCTTTCGCCGGTCCGGCAACCGCCAGGCCCGCGACCGCAGCAACGCCGGCCAGCAGCGCAACATGTTTAATGGTTCGCATTTTCTTTTCCTAATCTCCCTGAAGATTTTGATTTAATCGTACGTCCAAACTGTAGCCCAGTGGACAGCGAACCGGTAGACTAAATGTAACCAAGGTGATTCGCTTCCGCTGCGTCGTTGCACCATCGACACCGATAATCAGGACGATAGCAAGGACACATTTCCACAAAATATGTCAAAATACCACAATAAACCACATTTCGAGAGAATTTTCGGCGGTGCGCTGCCGCGCCGACGTTTAGTTCAGTATGCGATTGCGGTCAGGATCGAACGGCACGCCCTGCGAACGCACGGCGTTGACTGCCTCACCGAAGCACTCGATCTGATAGGTCTCATATCGGCATTCGTCGATGGCAAGATACCCAAAGGCAATGCTTTTGCCGACGCTGTGGCCGAAGTTGGCACTGGTCGTGATCCCCAGGACCTGACCGTCCTTGATGATGGGCTCTCCGCCGTGGACCGCAACCGGGGCGTCGATTATGAATGTGCAAAGCCGCTGAGAAACGCCTTGTTCCTTGATTTGGTGGAGCGCCTCGCTGCCCATGAACTGGCCTTTGTCCAAGGCGACACAAAATCCCAGCCCGGCCTCATAGGGCGTGTAATCAGGTGAGATGTCCGCCCCCCAGTAGAGATATCGTTTTTCCATACGCAAGCTGTCAATGGCCCGATAGCCGACCTGTGCCATGTCGAAAGATTGCCCCGCATTGACCAGGGTCTCATAGACACGGCCCGCAAATTCGACCGGCATGTGCAACTCCCACCCCAGTTCGCCCACGTAGGTCAATCGGATGGCCAATACCTTCGCATAACCAATCTCGATTTGGCGGCAGGACATGTAAGGAAATCCGGCATTCGAGACATCGTCGTCCGACACCTTAATTAGAACCTCGCGGGCCTGAGGCCCGCACAGATTGATGACCGCCATGGCCGATGTGACGTCGCGGAATCCCACAGTACCATCTCGCGGCATATGGGACTGAAGCCAATGGCCATCGCGGATACCGAATCCGCTTCCCGTGACCACATAGAATCGGTCCTCGGCGGTGCGCATGATGGTCAGGTCAGCCTCAATGCCGCCGCGGTCGTTGCACAGTTGGGTGTAGGTGGCTCGGCCTGGTGGTTTATCCAGGTCATTGGCTGCCAATCCTTGCAGGAAAGCGAAGGCGCCGGGGCCAAATATTTCGAACTTTGTAAATGAGCTTTGATCTACCAGGGCGACGCGTTCACGAACGGTCCTATGTTCCGCGGCAACGTGATCGAACCAATTGGCACGGCCGAAGGATGGCAAGTCTACGGCGTTGATCCCGGCTGGAGCGAACCAGTTAGCGCGTTCCCAGCCGAATTTCGACCCAAAGACGGCGCCTTTCTCTTTCAAGGTCTTATAGAGCGGGCTCGTTCGCGCGCCCCGCGCCGAGGCCATTTCGTCGGCCGGCCGGTGGAGGCTGTAGTATCGGGCATAGCTTTCGATGGCCCGTTCGTGAAGAAAGTCGCGGCCCGCGTGGTGCGGTCCGAAACGACGGATGTCGAAGGCCCACAAATCCATGCCCGGATCCCCCTCGACAATCCAGTTGGCCATTGCCCGGCCGGCCCCGCCCGCAGCCGCAATCCCCGAGGTAAAGCCGCAGGCAACGAAGGCATTTGCCAGTTCCGGCGCCGGGCCCATGATCGGCTCACCATCGGCGGAAATGGGGATCGGCCCATTGATCAGGGTCTGGATGCCCACCTCGTTAAGCACCGGCAGGCGTTCGGCAGCGGGCACGATGATCTCTTCGAAGCGATCGAAGTTTGATGCGAACAACTCGCGCCCAAAGTCGAACGGCAGGCCGTCCGGTACTGCGTTGGTCCGTTTTTCCCAACCGCCGACGGCGAAGCCGCCAACCTCCGATTTGGCGTAGAAATTGCGGTCCGGATCGCGGACGGACGGCATATCGGCCGGGACGCCGGCGGATTTGTCGGTGACCATGTACTGATGTTCGACGACCCCGGCGGCAAGTTTAATTCCGGCCATCGCCGCCACCTGACGCGCCCATAGGCCAGCCGCAATGACGACGGTGTCACAAGTGATCGCACCTAGATCGGTCAGAACTTCTGTTACCCGACCGCTGTCGATTGTCATGCCGTTAACCTGGACGCCCCCGCGAATGCTGATCCCGCCCGTGCGTGCACCTTTCGCCAAGGCCTGGGTCAGGCCGCTTGGATCAATTTGCCCGTCGCCGGGGATGTAAGCCGCGCCAATGATGCCGTCGGTCGAGATATAGGGACACAAATCTTTCGCCTGTGCCGGGCCGATAAGCTCCATCTCAAGACCGAAGGCGCGGCTTTGTCCATGGGCCCGCTTGATCTCCAACCACCGGTCTTCGGACGATGCCAGGCGCAGGCTGCCGACCGGCTTCCAATCCGTGGCCATGCCGGTCTCCGTTTCCAGGCGGTTATAGAGGGAGACGGAATCCTGCATCATCCGGGTCAGATTGCGGCGCGATCGCAATTGACCAACCAAACCGGCGGCATGCCAGGTCGCACCGTGGGTGAGGCCGCTTTTCTCCAGCAGTACGACATCGCGTTCACCCAATTGCGCCAGATGATAGGCGATCGAACAGCCGATGGCACCGCCGCCGATGATGACGATCTTGTGGTGGCCGCTCACGATGACCTGGCGATGGCGGAAGGCCTGTCCGTGAGCGAAGCCGGCGATGTCATTTTCCCCATATACCAATCGAGGAAATGCTTAACGCGTTGTTCATCGTCCATGACCAGCGGGCCGGGCCCATAGCGCGATGATCGCACGCCGTCCGCTTGCCCGAGGATCAATTCCCGATCTTCACGGTTCACTCGGTCCGTAAAGGCGATCACCTTGTCCACGTCATAATCGACGCCTTCCACTGCGTCGTCACGAACCAGCCAATCGGCGCGCATCAGTGTGCTGTCCGGCCCCATTGGAATGAGGCGCATGGTGGTCGCGTGGTCGCTGGTCGCATGCAACCAGAAATTCGGATAGGTACCGGCCCGCGCCGTGCCCATATCCGTGTCGGTGAACTGGCCCATCAATGGGGCCACCGGCTGGCCGTCGGGACTTTCGGTAACATGCCCCGAGGGAAAGGCCGTCCGGTTGGCACGCCACCAAGCACCGGTGAAACTGGAGGTTGGATTGACGTTCCCCGTATCCAACCCCATGGCCGACCATTTGACCCGGCAGGCTTCCGTACGGGCCGAGATCTCCGGTTTCCAGGTGTCAGACGACAGTCGGGTATCATAGTGGATGCGGGCATATTCTTTGTGGGCCGACGGGCAGTGGTAGCACTCTCGGTGATTTTCGACGATCAGTTTCCAATTGGCCGGTAATTGATAGGTCATGGAGTGGGCGATCTTGGCGCCACCCAGATCATGGGGATCGAGCAAGGCACCGAAGGCTGCTGCAACGGGGCCAAAATCCGGTGTCGTCCCTACTGTACAAACAAAGATCAAACCGGCGACCATTCGCAAATTGGCGCGATGCAATCCCAACATTGACTTGTCGACTTCCTCCGGCATGGCACGGGCCGCGATCAGCGCGCCGTCCTTATCGTAGGTCCAATTGTGGTAGGGGCATACCAAGCGTTTCGCATGACCCCGGGCCTCACGGCATATGGCCGAACCGCGGTGCCGGCAGGTGTTGAACAGTGCCTTTAAATCGCCGTCGTCGGTGCGGATGACGATGATCGAATCGCCGCTGGCATCGAATGTGAAATAGTCTCCCGGTTCGGGAATTTCACAGGCGTGCCCGGCGAACTGCCACATTGGCCGGAATATCTGCTCAACTTCCGCCTCAAATACCTCAGGGTCGGCGTAAAACGGGCCCGGCAAACTCCAGCCGGGCCTGTAATCTTCATATAGATCATCTAAAGACTTTGACATGTGAGAAATCCAAGTGAATTGCCAACTAATAGGCAGTGTTATTTTGTCACATAGGCATTGAACCGGGACAATAGTTTCCTTCTTGAAAAGTTATTTAGATAAACTAATGATATGAAGGATGAACACTGGACTTCCGCCGCTGAACTGGTTGCGCGCGTTCGAGGCCGCAGCGCGCCGGCGCAGCTTGAGCCGTGCCGCCGAAGAGTTAAGGGTGACCCCATCGGCGGTCAGCCAGCACGTCAAGGCATTGGAGGCGCGCTTGGGCATTGCGTTGTTCCGGCGCACCCGCCAACGCCTGTTTCTCACGGATGCCGGGCAGGCCTACCAATCACGGCTCCAACAGGCTTTTGAATTGATCGGCGAAGGCACTGACGAAGTTGTCAAATTCAAAGAGGCGACAAGCCTGACGGTACGTGCGCCCTCGTCTTTCGCCACTCAATGGTTAGTGCCGCGCCTCGATCGGTTCCATGCGCTGCATCCCGCCATCGACATCCGCCTGACGGCGCTCGGCCGAGAGGTTGATTTCCGTCGCGACGACATCGACCTGGAGATCCGATACGGGCTTGGAGACTGGCCGAGCTTGAAGGCCGCGCTATTGGTTCGTGAGGATGTCTTTCCCGTATGCAGCCCGTCGCTGCTGGGCGGCAATATTCCGTTGGCGGCACCGGCTGACCTGACCAAACACACGTTATTGGACGTACCCGGATATGAAGCTGATTGGGAGACATGGCTGAACGCTGCCGGGATCAGCAATTATGATCATCGCCACGATGTACATTTTGACCAATCCGTGATGGCCGTACGGGCGGCGGTCAGCGGACTTGGCATCGCTCTGGGACGCACCCCCTTGGTCGCCGATGAAATTGCCACAGGTCGTTTGGTCGCCCCCTTTACCCTTAAAGTTCCCAGCGCCAGCGCCTATTACGTCGTCCATCCCCCGGCTTTCGGCGACCGCGCCAACATCGCCGCATTTTGTGCCTGGCTGTTCACGGAAGCAGACCCGACGGTACCTGCGTAGCGGTGGTCGATTTTCCCCATGTCCCCAAGGCGCGCCAATGCAAAAAATGGCGAGCCGGTCGGACGTTCGCTGTCTGAATTGTGCCCGGCGCGCTTACACAGGATCGTTAAGAATCCCTTTGATCGACAGAAGCGCCCCATGCATGGCGTCACTCAAGCGGTCAATTTCCGTATTTCCCATGGCCGTCGACAAGGCCGCCGATGCCGTATGGATCATCATGATGCCGTCGCTATAGAGCGCCAAAATGAGCCGGTTCATGGCAAGCTTCTCACCGGCAGACATGTACGCCTCCCGGTAATTTCCCGGTGCATCAGCTTTCAAATGCAATCGGAACAACGATCCGCTGCCGGTGACGCACGCCGGCACATCGGCTGATTTAATGACCTCGGCAAGATTTGTACGGGCATAGCCCCCCAGCTTGTTCAGCCGCCGGACACTTTCCTCATCAAACAGGGACATGGCGACGTAGCCGGCCGTCATGGTGACTGGGTTGGCTGAGAAGGTCCCGGAAAGCGGCAGCCGCAGACCCTGGCTATCCTGTTCGAATACGCCCATGACTTCATCGCTTCCCGCCAAGGCACCCACCGGAAACCCGCCGCCGATCATCTTGCCCAGAGACGTCAAATCCGGGCGGATATCGAAACGGGCTTGCATCCCGCCAACCTCGCTGCGGACCGTAATCACCTCGTCGAACATCAGGAGCGCATTGTTCGCCGTCGTCCAATCACGCAGAGCCGTGACGTACGCCGGTGTCACCGGAACCATTCCGATGCGATGCGGAATGGGGTCAAGCAAGACGCAGGCGATCTCATCTTTGTGCTTATCCAAAACGGCAATGGCTTTTTCCGCATCGTTGAAAGGTAGAATGACCATGTCGTCGACCAACCCTGGCGGTGTCCCCTCGGCCAGCGGTACGGCGCGCGGTTCGGCAATTTCACCCCAATTTTGAGGCCCCGGCGCCTGACTGACCTCGGCATAGTCATAGGCGCCGTGGTAGCTGCCTTCGGTTTTCGCGATCTTGGCGCGGCCGGTGAAGGCGCGGGCCGCCTTCATGCCGGCCATCACGGCTTCCGTGCCGGAATTGACAAACCGGATTTTGTCGAAATTGGCTGAGCGTCCACAAAGGTGTTCGGCGAACCGCACTTCCGCTTCGGTCGCCATGGTGAACGCCGTGCCACGTTGCAATTGCTCGGTGACGGCGGCAATGATCGGTGGGAACGCATGGCCATGAATATGTGACGCCATGTTGTTGGCAAAATCGATCCGCTCGACCCCGTCGACGTCGGTTACCCGGCACCCCTTGCCGTGGTCCACATATATCGGTGGCCCATCGAACAGCACCGTATTGCGGCTGACGCCGCCCGGTAATACGGCACGGGCACGCTGGTACAGATCGGTGCTTTTGGTTTCCCCTGAATCTTTCATGGTGTCAGCTCACATTCATTGGCATGAGAAGTGCGTCGAATACATCGTCATTGGTGCCCGCAGCAAGAACCGAATATACACGGCTGACGACATTCTTACCCATCGGTGGACAAAGGCACGTTTTCACAAGCTTGCCAGCCTATCTAATCTAAACACTGTCATTTCAATAATCTGATGGGTGAATGTACGCCGCCAACTCTTCGTCGTTGGGTCTTCTCAGGCGGCTTTATCGTGCCCGAACAACTCAATCCCATACAGCGAATAGAGCCCTGCCTCATCCATCAGCACCCGGTCGTCATAACCACTGAACCAGATGGCTTCAGGGTTTCGCCCAACCATGGTCACCTTCGCGCGCTCGGGCGCATCCGCCGCTGATCTGAGAAGCTTGAAGATGACGACACCGTTTTCGGCACCTGGCAGACCCGGGATGGCCTCATTGGTAACGGCGGCCACTTCGGTCTTTCCTTTGTAATGGGTGATCGACAGGCGCGCGTGGGCTTCGACCCCGGAAAGGCCTTTCTGGGATTCATTGAGAATACGCCAAGCCTCCTCGATCGGTACATTGAAGGCCTTGTGTCCGACGATGTCGCGGCCGCAAAAGAAATAGTGGTTTTCGACCCCGTTGCGCTTCAATTCACGCTGCATGATACGAAGGGCATCGGGATCATTGTTGATGCCATAAATAATTGGTGCCTGATTGTCGACGTTGATCCAACTGCGGCTTCGCAGTTTTCTTACCGCCCGTCGCGTGTTGTCCCGCCACAGAAGACCGCCAGCGGCGTTTTCAACGTAAGACCCGTCCGGCGCCATTTTCAGGAACTCATCGGGATGGTTGAAATGCACCATGAACCGCAGATTTATTTCCGGATAGGTATCATGAAACTTATCCAGCATGTCGAAGAAGGTATCGTCGAAACGATCGGGGAAGAACGCCAATTCTTTGGTCCCGATGCGGATCGATTCAATCCCTGCTTCCGCCAGGGCCGCCAGCCACGTGGCAATGTTCTTATTGCCTAGCACCAACGGATCGCCACCCGACATGAGAATCTCGCGCAGCTTTTCACGGCCCGTTTCCGGATGCCGGCCGTTATTGCCGGCGACCAATTGATTGTGTTGCTTGATGTAGGGAATGAGTTCACTTATTTGGGCGAGGCCTTTGGGCGCCACGGTGCCATCCGGCCTGGTCACTTCCTTCTTCGCAATTAGTTCTTCGCGGTAGCAAAAACGGCAATGGGCGGAACATGTCGAAGCGACATAAATGAGCCCCAGTTCGTATTTGTGAATGAGGCCTTCCACCAGGCTGTAGTCCATTTGTTTGCCAGGGTCCTCGGCACCGTCCAGGTCCATGGTTTCCTTCGGGCTGGCTTTGATCAATACCTGCATGGGCCGGCTGATTTTTGCCTGTTCGAAATAGTGCCGGGTGATCTTTACCGGCATGCGGGCGGCGACATCCCGATCTGAGCCGTCCAATTCTGCCAGAGCATCAAGCTCAAGCTGGCTGTAGAAGGTTTTCATGTCTTCTGGTACGTCACCAGTTATGAATTTGCCAATCCCGGTAATGATTTCGCGATTGTACTTTGCGTTCTGAACCGAATCCAAAAACGCTTGTTCCCGTTCACACGGTACATATTTTTCTGAATTTCTCATATTACCAATATTCCCTTATATTGAGCGTGAAATACAATGTATTGACCCGGCTATAGCATCTCATTTGAAGTTCGAAACATGACCGCACTTGCCTAATACAGCCATTTTCGTTGATCTACATTCATATAAATTCTATCTTTGTTTGTGATTTCACAAACGATATATCGTCACTTATACGATACAAATTGTAATGAATGAGAATTATCAAAGGCGCCTGATCCCCAGCACAAGTATGCTGGTTGCTTTCGACGCGGCGGCCCATGCCGGCAGTTTTACAGCCGCTGCCGATCAGCTAATACCAAATTGCATTAATAATGACCCATAGAGATCGTCCGTACAGCCCGCTGGGTAGGAAGGAACGTGCAGGCGATGCGGGGTATCGTCAAACGTTTCTGACGCCCTCCAGCGGGCTGTACGAACGACCGAAATGGCGGTTTTCCAGGGCTTTCGGACAGCGTCGCGCACGCTTTCCGATGCCCCGCATCGCGACAGCGCACGCTCCTTGCCGAAAACCCTGGAAAACCGTCTCTATGGGTCATTATTAATGCAACTTGGTATAAACCTGACCCAAGGCGCCATCAGTCGTCAGGTCCGCGCTCTGGAAGATCAGCTCGACGTTCGGCTTTTCCGGCGTGCCAATAAAAAAATTATTTTGACCGAGGCCGGGCGAACCTACGCCCGGGAGGTGAGCTCGGCGCTCAAACGGATTCAGACGGCATCTCTATGTGTCAAAACAAACCCCAAGGCCGGCGTCCTCAATATTGCCATATTGCCAACTTTTGGGAACCGCTGGCTGATACCGCGCCTGCCGTCGTTTTTGAAAGAAAGCCCAGAAATTACCGTCAACTTCATCACCAAACTGTCACCCTTTGATTTCAGCAGCGAGGGCATCCATGCGGCTATACACTTTGGTCAACCGGACTGGCCGGATACAGCAAGCACGTTCTTGATGGGCGATGAATCGGTGCCGGTTGCTTCGCCGGAATTCCTGATCCAGCATGCAATTGAGGGGCCATCCGATCTCATATCCGCGCCCTTACTGCACCTGACGACCCGGGCGAATGCCTGGTCGGATTGGTTCACGTCAAACGATACAGCGCCCACTGAAAGGCACGGGTTGCTGTTTGAACAGTTCTCGACGACGGCGCAGGCCGCCGTGGCTGGCATCGGTGTTGCCCTGCTGCCGAAGTTACTTATTCAGTCAGAATTGGAACGCGGCGAGTTAAGCGTGATTTTCGACCAAAGTGTGCCGACCGATTCAGCCTACTATTTAATGATTCCGCTCGATTGCGCCGACTATGCGCCGGTCATCGCCTTCCAAGACTGGCTCCGCAGACAGATTTCATAGGCGATAGACGCGGGTCGCCGTGTCGTGAAACAAACTGGCCTTCTCATCGTCGCTGTAATTGGCCGCCAATCGTTTGAAGGAATTCCAAAGCACGTTGTAGCTACAGGTTACCATGTCGACCGGAAAATTCGATTCGAACATACACCGCTCGACGCCAAAACACTCAATGGTGTGTTCGTAATAGCGCCGCGTCGCCTCCATCAAAACGGAGCTGGTCGGAGGACGATCTTGAAGATGCCAATCGAAGCCGTTGATCTCCATGTTAATGCCGCCGAGCTTAGCAACGACATTCGGGCACGTTGCCAGGTCCGCAATAGCAATTTTCCAGGCCGGGAATATTTCATCGCGTTTTCCGGCATAGGGGCCGATCCCCAGCGGGCCGCCGAAATGGTTGAGGATGATCGTCGTGTCGGGAAACACCCGAGCAAGATCGGCAAGTTCCGAAATTTGAGTATGGAAGCACCACCCTTCGAAGTTCAGGTCACGCTTTGCCAATTCGGCAAATCCCTGGCGAAATTTCTCATCCGCATAGATCTGCGGCACATGGACATTGCGGCCATTGCCAATCTGGTCGTCGGCGTCCCAATTCGCTTGACGCCGAATGCCGCGGAAGCGCCCCCCTCCAGCCGTCAGATGGGCATCCAAAACAGCACCGACTTTGGCGCCAATTGACAAATCTGCCGCGCCCACGATCCCCGCGACAATCCGTGTGTCCCCGTACAAACCCGATGCGCTCATGGCGGCGACGCCGTTGGCGAATTCAGTTTCGCCGACCGGCCGCATATCTTCCGGCCCCGTAGTGCGGTACATGGCACCGCATTCTATGAATACAGTCGAGGTGATTAAATGGCCGCTATTCAGATCTGCCAATAGTTCATCCATGAGATAGCGATGCGCGGCGCGATCATGCCGAAATTCCCATAAATGATGATGGGGATCGCAAATCGGCAGATCCGGTTCCAATGTTTCTTCGGTCGTGAGAGCAAGCCATTCCTTGTTCGTCGACATATCGTTTCTTCCAACATTGTACGCTGCACGAATTTACTCATCGTAAACAATTGACCAGTGATCCGGCGAATATTTTACGTGGACGTATTTGGGCACTGTCACCTTTCCGAGATTGCCGACCCGGCGGAACAACGCAGGTGCAAAAAAAATGTCCGGCCCACTTGACCAACGTCAAAGGCCGCCCCGGCGGCATGCGCTAGCCTCAATATTGGAAACAGGTCCTGTTTCGATAACGACCATGAAGCAAATTTTCTGTGTTGGAGTTGAAAATGAAAAAGATTGCTGGTGATCAACAAGGTGTTTCTCGAAGAACATTTCTTTCCAGTACCGCTGCCGCCGGTACGGGACTGTTGGCCGTGGAGTTAGCCGCGAGCACAGCACAGGCGGCTGCCAAGCTGTCGGCAAAGCAAATTGCCGGATTGCCGCGCGTCAAACAGGAGATGGTCGCACCACCATTTCTGCCGAAGCATGACCAGGTGGCAAAAGGTGGACCGAAAGTCGTCGAAGTACGGTTCGTCATCGAAGAAAAAAAGATGGTTTTGGATGATGAGGGTGCGGAAATCTGGGCCTTAACGTTCAATGGTTCCGTTCCCGGCCCGGTGATCGTTGTCCACCAAGATGATTATGTAGAGTTGACACTGGTCAATCCTGATACCAATGCCATGGAACACAACATTGACTTCCATGCCTCCACCGGCGCGCTGGGCGGCGGTGGGTTGACCCATGTCTCACCGGGCGAGGAAACCGTCCTGCGGTTCCGCGCAACAAAAGCCGGCGTGTTTGTTTACCACTGTGCACCAGGCGGGGCGATGATCCCCTACCATGTCGCTCATGGCATGAACGGTGCCATCATGGTGTTGCCCCGCGATGGCTTGAAAGACAGCAACGGAAATGCCATCCGCTATGACCGCGCCTATTACATCGGTGAGCAGGACTTCTATCTCGCCAAGGATGAAGACGGCGAATACATCAAGTACGAAACCGCCGGCGAGGACTATGCGGATTCCATGGAGGTTATGACGACCCTGACCCCCAGCCATATCGTCTTCAACGGCGCGATCGGCGCTTTGACCGGTGACAAGGCCCTAAAGGCGAGTGTCGGTGAAACGGTCTTGATCATTCACTCCCAGGCGAACCGCGATACGCGGCCACATCTGATCGGCGGCCATGGAGAACACGTGTGGGCCTCTGGATCATTTACGGATGCCCCGCAAACCGGTCTGGAAACGTGGTTTATCGCCGGCGGCTCCGCCGGCGCGGTGACCTATACATTTAAACAGCCGGGCCTCTATGCCTACCTCAATCATAATTTGATTGAAGCCGTCCTGAAGGGCGCCGCGGCACACTTCAAAATTGACGGCAAGTGGAACAACGACCTGATGATGCAGGTTCGAAAACCAGGGCCCATCACTTAGGCCCAATCCGAACGGTCGGACCAGAACACCAATGAACCCGCCCGCCAAGGGCGCCATACGATCAGGAGATTGCCGTGAAATATCCATATTCGTTAAGCCTGCAGATTGCCGCCGCAACACTATTGGTGGCCTCCGGCGCGATGGCGGCAGGTGACGCCGTCAAGGGCAAAAAAATCGCGAAGAAATGCAAAGCCTGCCACACCGTTGCCCAGGGTGGAAAAAACCGGCTTGGCCCGAACCTGTTCGATATCCTTGGAAAGCCCGCCGGCAAAGTCAAAGGCTACAAGTATTCAAAAGCCCTGTCGGCGTCGGGGATCGTCTGGGATGAACATACCTTTACCGACTTCGTCGCCAAGCCGAGGAAAGTTGTAAAAGGCACGAAAATGAGCTTCCGAGGCATCAAGAAGGCGACACAACGCGCCGACCTGCTGGCCTATTTCATCACCTTGAAGAATGCCGCCACCGCGCAGGCAACCGTCGGCACCGTGGCCGGCGGCAAGATCGTGGCGAAGAAGCACTGCATCGTCTGCCACACGTTCGAAAAAGGCGGAAAGATAGTCTATGGCCCCAACCTGTTCGGCATGTACGGCAAACCGGCCGGCGCCATCAAAGGCTACCCTTATTCGAAGGCATTGCTGAAATCCGGGCTGATCTGGAATGACAAAAATCTGGTGGGTTTCCTGGCCAATCCGGAACAGTTCCTCAAGGGGACGAAGGCTAGGTTTCCCGGCCTTGAGACCGCCAAACAGAAGGCCGACATTCTCGCCTATATGAAAACCCTGAGGTAATCACGAGAATTAAGGAACGTGATATGCGCCGCCGTTCCCTTTCCGTGATCGTCATTGCCGGCTTGGCGGCCGTCGCGCTGCTCACATGGAGCAATTTTTTTCAATCACGAAACCCGGCAGACATTCTGCCGGGTTTTGAAATGACCGAGATCGGTCCGGGTGACTACAACCTAACAATCCTGGTACCGAACTCCTTCGGCCGAAAATATTATACCAAACAGGCCCGAATCGCAGCGCCGTTCGCCATCAGCCGGCATGAGATCACCATCGACCAGTGGAATGCCTGCTTCACCGATGGCGGGTGCCCGAAGAAGGCCAAGCAGCGGCGTTATCAGAACGGTAGCCATCCAGTTACGCGGGTTTCGTGGTATGACGCCTATCTGTTCACTCAATGGCTTTCACGCGTCACCCGCGAAACCTATCGCCTGCCGATGGAAGAAGAATGGGCCTATGCGGCCTTTGCCGGCAGCGATGTCACAAAAGATACAATCGATGATCTCATCGGGCGGCGCCAGATGGTCCGGACTGCGACACTGAGCCCGTTTCGGCCGACCCGTGAAGTCGGCGCCTTCGGCGAAAACGAATGGGCGATCGCCGACGTCACCGGTTCCGTCTGGGAATGGACCTTGACCTGTTGGTTTCCTTCCGATGAAGAAAACAAGAGACCCAGGACGGCCCAGGAACTGAGCGATCCGAACCTATGCCCAAACCGGGTTGTCCAAGGCGATGAGCGCGCCCATGTGCCCTATTTTATCGACAAGGTTTACACGGGTGGCTGCGGCACCGGCAGCCCGGTCGATCACATCGGCTTTCGTGTCGTCAAAGACAACCGTCGCCCTGGACAATTCTTGTAGCAGCCCGCGCAACGTAGCCGTAAGTCGCGGCCGACTACACACGCCCCTCCAATTGTCTTCGTAAGGCAGCGCCATCGTCCGGCGAGTGTCGACTGCGGCACATAGTCTCGCTGACCGTATCAGGACTTATACCAAATTGCATTAATAATGACCCATAGAGATCGTCCGTACAGCC
>CAZQPC010000107.1:0-14017 GCA_964595005.1 uncultured Magnetovibrio sp. | reverse complement strand
TTGACAGTCATTCAATGAACCTCCCCGGATAAGTCAGTGAACCAAAAAACTCTCTCGGTTATCGCAATATCCAGCGTAACCATGGCGGCCCTACTCTGCGTACTTCGGGTTAGCTCCGTCCTCTCTTTTAGCGAGCCCGTTCAAAACGTGACCAGTGGATGGGAGCAGGAATCGCTGTTCGCCCTTTGGAAGCGGGTAAACGACATCCCCGTATATAACGATTCACACAAATTGCCGTTTTCGATCTCTTTCTACAATTGGCTGTTTTATGAGACCTACGGACCCGCCATTAAGGCCACCCTCCGTGCCTTTTCCCTGTCCGATGCCTGGCTTCCGACGGTTGCCCGCTGCGTGACGTTCATCGGCGCCATACTGGGAGCCATCATTTCGTATTTTGCGTTCCTTGAAGTGGCCGGGCATTCGACACGGGTCGGCGAGAAAACGAAACTCATTGCCGCCAGTTTTGCAGGGTTCACATTCTTCGGGCCATTGGTCGGGTTTTGGGTGTTCACCGCGCGCACCGACATTTGGACGCTATTGTTGGAAGCGTCGGCAATTTTCTTGTTCTGGCGATACTACAGATCTGCGCCGGTGAGGGCTGTATTGCTGTGTGCGCTGGCCTGCTATCTGGCCTGGAGTTTGAAGCACATCAGTGTTTTCACCGCGTCAACCGTCGGCCTGTGGTTGCTGGGGCAGCGCGACTGGCGCCGGTTTCTGATCTTTTCAACAGCTCTTGGCCTCGCCTACGGCGCGACATTGTACGGTGGCAGCGACGAATATTTCAGCTCGCTTTTCCTGACCGGCGAACTTGGCTTCGACCCCCACCTTGCGGTCCGCAATGTCTCCAACTTCGTCCTGAAATCTTCGCCGGGACTGGCCGCACTTGGCGTCATAGTCGGCGGGCTTGTCGCCTCCAGGGTTTTCCGGGCTGCCCTGTTGAAAGACCCCGGATTTCAGTTCGCGCTGATCGGCTTTGGCCTATCCATGGTGATGATGGTTCCCGGATCCGCGAAGGACGGTGCCGCCGAAAATTATTTTTTTGTCCCGTCTTTGTTCATGAGTCTTTTAGCGGTCGTCGCGATAACGCGGTTTGAGAGCATCGAAGAGCTTAAGGTGACGCCAAAGGCCAAATCCTTGTTCTTCGGCACCCTCTCGCTGGGTTGGTTGGCCAACGTGGCAGCCCTACTTGTCGTTTTCAGCGGCATCAAGGGTGTCATTTCCATCGAACCATTTGCGAGATACTACGAACAGGGAACGGCCTGCGTGAAAGACCTTCCACAACCCTTCTATGTTGAGGAGTTTTACCTGTCTCTGCCGTGGATAAATCCGTCCCGCCCGGTGGTCTACCCCGCCTACAATTATCCGTATCAGCGAGCCAGAGGTTATGAGTTCGAGCGTGGCGGCATCGGCGGTATGATCACCGCCGGACATTTCAAGGCGCTGGTCCTAACCCAAAAGGTTGGGCGTTTCGACGGCGCCGATCTCACAGGTTTCCGGCTGGCCGAGACCTGCGGCGGGTTCCATATCTATCTCCAAAAGAGCGCCGAAAAATAGGAAACCGATTGACACCAGCCGAGGCGCGCGCCACATAGCTATGATATTGTCCTGCATGGGGTTGGGACGATCTGCATTGGTGTGGAGTACGTCGATTGGCTGACATGATCTTGATTCAGCCCTATACGGGCAACTGGGACGAAATGTCGTTGCGGCTTCCGGAGTCGCTGCTGGCCGTTGCCTCGGTGCCTGTCGACAAGGGATACGACGTACGACTGATCGACCAACGTGTCACCGACCGTTTTGAACTCGACATGGAAGAAGCAGTCGGCCCCGAAACCTTGTTGATTGGCATCACCGCGATCACCGGTGAACAGGTCAAATATGCCATCAAAGTTACGGAATTCGTAAAGAAGCACTATCCGCATATTCCCGTATGTTGGGGCGGCATCCACGCGACACTGGTTCCCGACCAGACGGCGAAGCATGAGCTTATCGATTATGTGATCGTCGGTGACGGTGAGTTTGTGTTCTGTGAACTTTATGAACACCTCCGCGACGGCCACGACATTTCCGAATTGCGCGGCCTTGTCTACAAAACCGAAGAAGGCATCGAATCGAACGCCGGTACCGTTGAAATCAAGTATGTGGGCAAGAACAACAATTACACCTACATCCGTAAAAACGGCCGCGCCGATGTCATCCGTGACATGGATTCGCTTCCCAAGCTGCCGTACCACCTGATTCCGTTCGACAAATATGAAGTCCTGCGCCTTGAAAACGGCGGTAAGTCGGCGACATTGAATACATCACGCGGTTGCCCGTACCGGTGCAAGTTTTGTTCTGATCCGGTCATCAACGAAGGCGCCTGGCGCGGCTTTTCGCCTGAAAAAATCATGGAGAAGGTCGACTACCTGTACGAAGAATTGGGCGTGCGGATCATCTATTTCCAGGACGATTATTTCCCCGGCTCCAAAAAACGCTTTGTCCGCATTCTCGAAGGTCTGGCGAAATATGAGCGAAAGCTCATGTGGGGAACACTGGGCATCCGCGCCGATACCCTTTCAAAGCTCTCCGATGAAGAATGGGACCTGCTGTATGCGTCAGGTTGCCACACCTTGGAAATCGGCATTGAAAGCGGCAATCCCCGCGTTCTCGCGTCTTTGAACAAGGCCGAAACGCTGGAAGAGATGACTGCCACCAATATTAAGCTGGCGGAGTACGACATCAAGGTGAAGTACACCCTGATCGTCGGGTTCCCCGATGAGACCATCGACGAAATCAAAGACACGCTGGCCTATGCGGCCGAATTGGAACGGGTCAATCCGAACGCCTATTGCCTGATTTTCAATTTCCTGCCGATCATCGGCACGCCCTTTTACGTCAACGCCTTGGCACAAGGATTCCAAGAGCCGAGATCCCTTGAGGAATGGGGTTATATGGACTTCGACAAATGGATGCGCCACTACCGGTCCTGGGCCTCGCCGGAAATGATCAATTGGTTGGAAGCGATCAATTTCGTTTCCTATTTCCACAGCAAGAATGTCGCGCACAAGTTCAGCAATTCGAAACTCTTGCAGATTTGCTTCTTGCTGTACCATCCCATCGCACGCTGGCGTTTCCTGAATAATCAATACGGATTTTGCATTGAGGTGAAACTTCAACAATGGTTGTTGGCGTTTAAGTTCAAAGTCCGTCACCTCATGCGCAAGCGCCGCCGTACCGGAGCCCCCGTCGAGGTGCCTGACATTCAGGTTGCGGCCTCCGGCGGGACCAACGCCTAATAATCTTCGCCGCTTATCAGGGATGGCGGGTTAGAGTCACCATAGTAATCTCACCACGCGTGTTGAAGCGGACCGGCTGGCCGGACACGCCGGCGCCCATGCTGGTAAAGCCCTGCATACCGCCGATCCGCCAACGCCCTGCATACAAATGCCGGTTTTTGTGAAGCCTGGTAATGACCGGTTTGCCGCCAGGCAAGCAAACCTGCCCACCGTGACAATGGCCACAAATGTAAAGATTGTATTGGTCCTTCGCCGCCTCGTCGGCAAATTCCGGAGAATGCACAAGGGCGACGGAAAATCCGTCGCGTCCTGCCGTCAGGGCTTGTGTCGCGGCCGGCGAATAGAAGCGGTGAATATCGTCGACACCTGTGAAGGTCAATCTGTCGCCTTGCCGTTCGACCTGCCAGCTTTCATTGATCAAGACCGTGACGCCGTTGGATTCCAAAACGTCGGCCATCCAATGGCCATCATGATTGCCGAGAATCCCGAGAATGCCGTCCGTCGCGCGTACGGCGCCCAGAACCCGCTTTAAAGCATCCTCCATGGCGCCATCTGGTCCGGCTTGCCAATCCCAATAATCGCCGGTCATGACACATAGATCAGCTTCTATTCCGGCAAGGCGTGACACAATTTCGTCAGCAAGCACCGGTAATTCGTCAAAGTGCGTATCCGTAATATGGAGGATCCGATAGCCATCGAATACCTCCGGTAACAGGTCGTCCGTGAACGGTTCTTGGCGTAATTCTATGCCACGGGCATTTCGAATTCCGCGGTTCCACAAACCAGATACCTTGAGGCTCCATTTGACGAAATTCATCAAGAATCCGTCCAACAGATAGGGAATCTCGCCGGTGCGCCCGTCCGGCGACTGTCGACCGCCTTTCCGTTCCTGGCTTTGACGTTTGGCGCGCCACGCGGCACGGTGCTTATCCGGTTGCTTAACAGAAATATCCATCGTCAAATCTCATTTCCGGCGGGCGCGCCGTCATTGATCCCGGCCAATCCATGATCGCATATTGTCAGCGGGGCCGAATATCAAGTACTTAGTGTAACTTAACGGTAACGGGCGGCGTGCACCGATGCCGCCGTTGCAAGACTTCGGAGCACCGAATGGCAGAAATTCACCCCGCGATTTCCTTTGTTATTCCCGTGTTCAATGAGGAAGACAACCTTATGGAACTGGTCCGCCGTATCGATGTTACGTTGAGCCAATTGCACGACACCGCCGAGGTGGTGTTCGTGGACGACGGGAGTACCGACACGTCAGCGGAAATGATCGCCGTCCTTCACGCCAAGGATCCGCGCATCCACTTGGTTCAATTATCGCGGAATTTTGGCCATCAGATCGCCGTCACCGCCGGGCTGGATTTTTCCAGGGGCGATGCCGTCATCGTCATGGACGCGGATTTGCAGGACCCGCCAGAATTGGCCCTGGAGATGATTGAGCGCTGGCGCGACGGTTATGACATCGTTTATGCAGTGCGCGACAAACGCGACCACGAATCCGCCTTGATGAGTTGGGGCCGGCGCATGTTTTATCGCCTCCTCAATCGCATCGGTGATTTGGAAATCCCCGTCGATACGGGTGACTTCCGATTGATCAGCCGGCGCGCCGTTAACGTAATAAAAGCGCTTCCCGAATATAATCGATATGTCCGGGGCTTGTGTGCCTGGGTCGGCTTTCGCCAGGGCGAGGTCCACTACGAGCGTCCGGCCCGCCACGCGGGTGAAAGCAAGTATCCGTTATTGAAACTGGTCAAGCTGGGGCTTGACGGTGTCACCGGGTTTTCCCGCGCGCCGCTTCAATTCGTCCTCTATCTCGGCTTATCCATGTCAACATTGGCGCTGCTTTGCGGCATCGGCGCCTTGGTCCTTCGCTTGGTGAAGCCCGGCGTCATCGAGGGTTGGGCCTCGACGGTCATCATTTTGACGTTTATCGGTGGGGTTCAGCTGTTTGCCTTGGGCATTATCGCTGATTATATCGGGCGCATTCATGAAGAGGTGAAAATGCGGCCCATATACGTCGTCGGAAAGGTGCTGGGTATCGATGAGAAAGACATTCCCAATACCCGTATGGTCTACAGCCCCGAACAAAAAGAGATGGAATCCACGGCCAGCCCGGACAGCGCTACCAAGGTGCAGGGATGAGCGGACAGAAGAAAGCCGTCTTGGTTACCGGCGGTGCCGGGTACGTGGGCTCGCATGTCGCCAAGGCCCTGGCCGCCGCAGACTACTTGCCGGTGACATTCGACAATCTGAACCGGGGGTTTCGCGGCGCCGTGAAATGGGGTCCGTTGATCGCCGGCGACCTCCTGGATGATGCGGCATTACGTCAGGCCTGTGAGGACTATAAGTTTTGCGGCGTTGTTCACCTTGCCGCGTATGCCTATGTCCAGGAATCCGTCGAAAATCCGCTGTTGTATTTCCGCAACAATGTCGGCGGCAGCGAGAAACTCTTGTCGGCAATGGTTGCCGCGGGCGTCCGCAATATCGTTTTTTCCAGTACCTGTAATCTTTACGGCAAGACCACGGAACCGTTGATCAGCGAAGCCGTACGGCCCGACCCCATGAACCCCTATGCCCAAACGA
This sequence comes from uncultured Magnetovibrio sp., assembly GCA_964595005.1. GTDB lineage: Bacteria > Pseudomonadota > Alphaproteobacteria > Rhodospirillales > Casp-alpha2 > UBA3470. Next base: position 8,150 of record CAZQPC010000107.1, on the reverse strand, counting down.
AATGGACCGTTGAGCAGATGCTGAACGCCGCCGGGCAGGCCCACGGCATTCGTTCAGCTGCGCTTCGCTATTTCAATGCCGCCGGTGCCGATCCGGAAGGGGAGATCGGCGAGAACCACGACCCGGAAACGCACCTTATCCCGCTTGTCCTGCAGGCCGCCGCCGGCCTGCGCCCTCACATTGATATATTTGGCGATGACTACGCCACACCGGATGGTACGGCCATCAGGGATTACATCCATGTCAGCGATCTGGCGGACGCGCACGTCGCCGCGTTGGAATGGTTGTTGGCCGGCGGCGAAAGCCTGACCGCAAATCTGGCGAACGGCATGGGTCATTCCGTTCGCGACGTCATCGAAACTGCACGCTCGGTAACGGGGCGGCAAATACCAACGCAAATCAAGGCCCGGCGGCCCGGCGATCCGCCGGCGCTTATTGGCGACGCCTCCCTGGCGCGGAGCGTTTTGGGATGGGACCCGACGCGTTCGGATCTTGAAAACCAGATCGCCGATGCCTGGCAATGGCTTTCCCAGGAAAACGCCCTTGCCGGTTAGAGAGCGGTGCTTTCACCACGGTGGAATGCCGCCTCAGCATAAGCTAGATATTTGAGTTTTCTCAGTTATTCCGGTTGACGTTCATGATGTGAACAGTTATACGTTCACGCCATGAACGCATCAATTGAGACAACTCTCATGGGCTTGCATCAATGAGTGGCGGAAAATCCCAGGCGAACGAATCAGAACATATGCTCGGCCTGTTGAAAGCCGTTCATGAAAACGATTCGCTCACCCAAAGACTTGCCGCAAAGCAAGTGGGTGTCGCTCTTGGTTTGGTGAACACCTATTTGAAGAGATGCATTAAAAAGGGCTTTGTCAAAGTCGTCTCGGCACCGCGCAGCCGGTATTCCTACTATCTGACACCCAAGGGATTTGCCGAAAAAAGCCGATTGACGGCCGAGTATCTGTCGGTTTCCTTCAATCTGTTTCGCGCCACCCGCGCCCAATACACCGAACTTTTCGAGGTCTGCACGCGTCAAGGCTGGCGCGAAATTGCCATTGCCGGTGTCGGCGACCTGACGGAAATTGCCCTCATGTGTGCGAACACCGACGACATCAATCTCGTCGGGTTCATTGATCCAGCCATTGGAGAGCCGCGATATCATGATCTTCCTGTGCTGGAGGATGCGGCGTCCTTTGCTGGCCACGCCGTCATCATTACGGACCTGGCCGACCCGCAAGGCACGTACGATTCCCTGTCAAAATATATCGCCGAAGAACGTATTCTTGTCCCCGACATGTTGAACGTTTCCCGCGACAAGGCTAGCGAGGCCGCCGGGGGATGAAACGTTGGTATGTCGCGCAAACTCAGGTCAACGCGGAACGCAAGGCGCAGTTCCATCTGCTTCGGCAAGGTTTTGAATGTTATTTGCCGACGTTCTTGAAGCGCCGCAGCCACGCGCGGAAGGTCGAAACGGTCTCAGCGCCGTTGTTCCCAAGATATATATTCATTCAACGGGACCTTGACGATGAATGCTGGCGGGCCATCCATTCGACTATTGGGATCAGCAATTTAGTTTGCCAGAACGACCGGCCGGTTCCTCTTCCTGAAGGGATTGTCGATCAACTTCGCAAGATCGAAGACGACAAGGGCCACGTCAGCGTCGGTTCACTGAAATCCTTCGTCGTCGGTGAGAAAATTCAAATCCTTGTTGGCGCTTTCGCCGATCAGGCTGGAAAATTTGAGAGCTTATGTGCCGATGGCCGGGTCAGCATTTTGCTTGAAATGTTAGGACGGCGGATATCCATCCGCGTTCCCGCAAGCGCGGTTTCGGCCTGCGCTTAAACCCTCTGGCTGGCTCTAACTCTGGTGAGCTGTTCACCCAGAGTGCGGTAGCTTGCCTGAACCGAAGAATCCGGAATATTGATCCCCATATTCGAGCCGTATTTCGAAGGTCGCGAAAAGTCCTATCTCAGTGAATGTATCAACACTGGCTGGATATCTTCGCAAGGCACCTTCATCGGAGATTTCGAAGCCGCATTCGCAGGCTACGTCGGCCTACCCCACGGCGTTGCCACATCAAGCTGCACGACGGCGCTGCATTTGGCGTTGGCGGCGTTCGGGGTCGGCGTCGGTGACGAGGTTCTTTGCCCCGATCTTACCTTTATCGCACCGGCAAATATGATCGCACTGACCGGCGCAACGCCGGTTCTGATTGATATCGAACCCGGCACCTGGGCCCTTGACCCGGGCCTTGCCGAGGCGGCGATCACCAGCCGCACAAAAGCCATCATGGTTATTCACCCCTTCGGCCATGCCGCTGACATGGACTCCATCATGGCCTTGGCGAAAAAGCATGACCTGTTCGTCATCGAGGACGTCGCCGAAGCGGTTGGCGCCGAATACAAGAATATTCAGTTGGGCACCATCGGCGACGCCGCCTGCTACAGCTTTTTCGCCAATAAGATTATGACCACAGGCGAAGGCGGCATGGTGTTGAGCAACAACGCCGGTTACGATAAATCGCTTCGCATATTACGAGACCACGGCATGAGCCGCGAACGTCGCTATCACCATGTGGCGTCGGGCTACAATTACCGCATGACCAATATGCAGGCGGCCATCGGACTGGCCCAACTGGAACAGATGGACACTATCCATGAGATTCGCAACCGGCAGGCCACCTTGTACGCCGCGCGCTTTGCCGAATGCAACAACCTGACTTGGCGCCCCACCGCCGAATGGTGCCAGCCCGTTCATTGGCTGGCGACGATCACGCTGGCAACCGACGGCCAGCGCGATCCCCTTCTCGACCACATGAAGGAGCGCGGCGTCGAAGGCCGGCCGATGATTTTCCCAATCCATGATTCGGTGCCTTTTCGTGATCAAAACCCGGCAGAGGGGTTTCCAGTCAGCCATGAAGTTTCCTACAGATCCCTTCATCTTCCGTCCTCGACGGGGCTGGCGGATGATCAGATCAATTACGTGGCGGACGTTGTCATCGACTGGGTGAACGGCCGGTGATTGAGGCAATTGTTTTGGCGGGCGGGTTCGGCACACGTCTTGCCCATCATGTCCCCGGTGTGCCAAAGCCCCTGGCGCCCGTTTCCGACCGTCCATTTCTCGAACACCAATTCGATTGGTTGTCGGCGCAAGGTGTGACCCGGGCGGCGATTACCGTCCATCATCTTGCCGAACAGATCACGAAGCACGTGAACGGCCGGCGCGATACGGGTATCGAACTTCTGATCGTCGAAGAGGCGCAGCCCTTGGGTACCGGCGGTGCGGTCAAAAATGCCATTGCCCAGGCCGGCTTCGATCGCACGGTCTTGGTGATTAATGGCGACACGGATTTCGAATTTTCCCTGGAACCCATTTTGGTGGCGCATCGTGCCACCGAAGCCCAGGTGACCGTCGCCATCGCCAACGTTCCCGACGTTTCCCGCTTTGGAACCGTGACCATGGCCGGAAACCGGATCACCGGTTTTGAGCAGGCCTCCGGGGCGTCCGCACCTGGTCTGGTGAACGCCGGCGCTTACATTCTTGAACCGGCCCACGTGGTCGGGTATCCGGACACGGTGTTTTCCATGGAGACGGATTTCCTGCCGGGTACGGCACGATCCCAAGGCCTCTATGGATTTGTGCTAGATAAGGATAATGCTTTTCACGATATCGGGACCCCCGGGTCCTACGACCAATTCTGCCGAACCTTTGAGGCTTAAGTAGATCCGCCCTTGAACGCTCAAACCATTAAATCTCTGTTGATCGATGAGTCTGCTGATTTGGCCGGGGCCATGTCGGCTATTCGCAAGAATGCCCGCGGCATGGTCTTCGTAGTCAACGACGACCAGCAGGTTATCGGATTGTTGACAGACGGTGACATTAGCAATGCACTTTTGACACATGAAAATATGCACGCGCCTGTGGCCGAACATATGAACCGGGATTTTGTCTGGGTTCCGGAAGGGGCGACCAAAGAACATACGTTGAAGCTTCTCGATTCCCGTGTCCGCGCCATTCCCGTACTCGACTGTGCTCGCCGAATGGTGACATTGGTGAGCACCGGGTATATTGAGCCCCGGCCCGAAATTTATGCCCGCGCCAAGGCGCCGACCCGCATCAGCCTTGCCGGCGGCGGAACGGATTTTACCCAGTACTTCATGCAATACGGCGGCGTCAGCCTGTCGGCCACCATCGCCAAGCACAGCCACGCCATATTGCGCCGGCGCCTTGATAATCTGATCACATGCTATTCGGACGAGAGCCAGCAATCGGTGACCTTCGACGCCGGATCGAAGATCGAGTACGATGGTAATTTGGATTTATTCAAGGCGGCGATCAATGTCATCAAGCCGGATTACGGCTTTGATCTGTGGGTCAGCTCGGACTATCCGCCCGGCTCCGGACTGGGCGGGTCGGCAACGGTCCTCAGTGCGGTCATCGGTTGTCTGAACGTTTTTCGCGAAGACAAGCTGGACAACTATCACGTTGCTGAACACGCTTTTGAGGCCGAGCGCATTGAGTTGGCGATCAGCGGCGGCTGGCAGGACCAATACAGTACGGTGTTCGGCGGTTTCAATTTCATCGAATTCAACGAAGGCTCCAATACGGTGACACCGCTTCGTATTGATCCGGTGACCATGAATGAGTTGGAGGAACGGTTTATCCTTTGCTACACGGGCAGCACGCATTTGGGCGAAACCATCCAGGCGGAAAACCGCAGCCGCGAACCTGATGACCCGGCCGTCATCTCCTTTGCCGAAGACATTAAGGCCATCGCGCATACCATGAAAAACAATCTGATTCGCGGCAATTTAAGCGATTTCGGCCGCATGCTGGACGAAACCTGGAAGCTCAAGAAAAGCTTCAATCCGTTCGTCTCGAACGAGGGGATTGACCGGATTTACGACACGGCCATTCAGGCCGGCGCCGAGGGTGGCCGGCTATTGGGAACAGGCGGCGGCGGATATTTCTTGTTTTTCGTCAAGCCCTTTGAGCGCTACCAGGTGTCCCGGTCGCTCGGTGATCTGGGTTTGAAAACGGAGAGCGTCGTTTTCGATAATCGGGGGCTTCAATATTGGACGGCCCGGTAAAATGAAGACCATGCACGCAGCGCTTGAAGGTGTGCAGGACGTTGGGCCAGGCCGAATTCCGATGGTCGACTACCACCTGCATACGACCTGGACCGATGGCAATCACAGCGCGCGCGAAATGCATGACAGTGCCGTGGCCAACGATTTGACCGCCGTTTTATTCAGCGAACATGCCCGCCAGACCAGCGAAGACTGGTTTCACGAGTTTGCCGCCGAAATCCGCGCACTGCCGCAGGATCAATGCCGGGCGTTGGTCGGTGTCGAGGCAAAGGTACTCAATTACGACGGTGAGATCGATAGCACGCCGGGCATCACCGATACCTGTGACATGGTCATGGCCAGCGTTCACCGATTTGCCAAACGTTCCGGTCCAGGCGTTGAGGAATTCGATGAATCGAACCCTGAAACGGCCCTGGAAACCGAATTGGCCATGTCACTGGCGGTTCTGGAAAACCCTGCGGTGGATATTTTGGGTCATCCCTTTGGGGTTTCCATGACCCGTTTCGACGCCAAGCCAAGCGAAGATCAATACAAGGCGATCATCGCGAAAGCCGCCGTCACAGGCGTCGCTTTCGAGGTCAATTCCTACTATCACCCGGACCCCTGGGCCTTGGTCGGTTGGTGCCGTGAGGCCGGGGCGCGAATATCGCTGGGTTCGAACGCCCATCACATTGACGACGTCGGACAAATTTCCGCCCGCCTTGCGAATGAGGCGGCCGCTTGACGCTGCGCGTCCTGATCACCGGCGCCGGCAGCGGTGTCGGACAAGCCATTGCCAAGGCCCTGCACATATCCGATTTGGACGTGTCGATCATTTTCGCCGATATTGATCCATTGAACCCAGGCTTCTTCCGATCGGACGAAGCGGTGATCATTCCACGGGTCGAAGAACCCGGCAGCCTGGAACAAATCATCTCGATCCTTATCGAGCAGCGTATTGACGCGGTCATGATCGGATCGGTTTTTGACCTCATGTTCTTTGCCGAAAACAAAGCCGCCATCGAACAGGCAACGGGCGCCCTGGTCGTTGTCTCGCCACCGGTGACAATCGCCATGGGCACCGACAAATGGCTGACCACGGAGTTCCTGCGTGAACACGACCTTCCGTTCCCGCGGTCCTTGTTGGTCGAAGATGTCGATGCGGCGATGGAAAAGGTCCACGACCTTCAATTCCCGCTGATCGTCAAACCGCGCTTCGGACGCGCCAGTCAGGGCGTTCATGTTATCGATACCCTGGACAAGCTATCGCATGCACTTCGCTTCGTTGACGAACCGATCATTCAGGAAATGATCGCGATGCCCGGGCAAACGCTTTCGGACGAATATACCTGCAGCTTTGTCAAACTTCGCTCGGGCGACATCATTGGCCCCTTCACGGCCCGGCGCAGCCTGCGTTCGGGCCATTCGTGGGTGGTCGAATCGCAGCGATTCCACGTGCTCATCCCCTTGCTTTCCACACTGGCTGAAAAAATTCCATCCTATGGACCGATCAACGTGCAATTGATGGTCGGCCCCAAGGGTCCGGTACCGTTTGAGTTCAACCCGAGATTTTCCGGAACGACGGCCATGCGGGCCAATTTCGGTTTCAACGAACCGGCGATGATCCTGAAGGCCGACCGTTTGGGAGATACCGTTGCGCGGCCCGATATTCGCAAAGGCATGGCGTTCCGCTATTTGGAAGAAGTCTACGTCGATGGGATCTCGTCATCGACCATGACGCCCCCCTATCCCCCGGGTACGGTCCACGATTGGTTTTAAAGTCTTGAGTTCCATCCTGCGAAAATTTCCCACGCTGAGCCCACGCCCTGCGGTGACGCATGGCGACCGCATGGTTTTTCATGTCGATGACGGCCGCCGAATTCTGGATTTTACCGCCGGCGTCACCGGCGGCGCGGTGCTCGGGTATGGCCACCCGGACGTCATTGCCGCGCTGAAAGCTCAACTGGATCGCATCAACCACATCGGCTACGGCGTGTGGAGTGATCCGGCGCACGACGAATTGGCCGATCTGTTGGTATCAAAAGCGCCTGCCGGGTTGGACAAGGTGTATTTCGCCGGGCTCAGCGGCTCCGAAGCCGTCGAGGCGGCCATGAAACTGAGCTTTCAAGTTCACCACAACAGTGGCGACACGGACAAATCCTGGTTCATTAGCCGCAAGGGCGGATATCACGGCGCCACCTTGCAGGCTATGGCGGTATCCGACATTTCCCTATTCGATATCTTTCAGCCCCTGTGCCCTGATCACATCAGGCGTATTCCGGCCCATAATCCGGCCCACGATTTACCTGCGGGTCAAACTTTGGAGGCCTACGCCAGGCAAGGCGCGCAAGAGCTGGAAGATGCCTTGCTGGAGATCGGTCCTGACCGGGTCTGTGCGTTCATCGGTGAAACCATGCTAGGCGCCGCTGCGGGATACGTCCCGCCGGCTCCTGGATATTGGCGCCAAGTCAAAGAGGTCTGTCAGCGCCACAACGTGCACCTGATATTGGATGAGGTATTTTGCGGCCTCGGCCGCGCCGGTGGCCTGCATTGCTGCACCGCGGATGGCGTGTCACCGGATTTCCTGTGTGTCGGCAAAACCTTGGGCGCCGGATATGCGCCGCTTAGCCTGGTGCTTTGCGGTCATTCCGTGGAAGACTCAATCGCAGCCGGGCCAAGTCAGCGCATTCATCACGGCCACACCTATCAAGGCCATGCCTTGGGCACGGCGGCAGCTCTCGCGGTGCAGAAAATCGTCCACGGCGAAGAAATGCTGTCGCATATGGCGGATATGGCGGGATATCTGCAATCCCGAACGCAAGATTGTTTGGGCAATGGCGCCAGGTTCGGAGAAATCCGCGGGCGCGGGCTGCTTGTTGCCATGGACTATTCTGCATCTTGCGGGCCAGGATTCGGTGAAGCTTTGCAGCAAATCTTAGAGGAGAAGCATCACATTCAGGTAAACGCCCGGGGCAGCTGCCTGTCCCTGTCGCCAGCATATATCGTCAGCCGCGACGACATAGACCGGGTTGTTGAGGCTCTTCCTGCCGCATTGGATGGGGCGGCGCGTTCGTGAAGGAA
>CAZQPC010000106.1:0-14023 GCA_964595005.1 uncultured Magnetovibrio sp. | reverse complement strand
CGGGCTTGGCGTTTATGCACGGCTTTTTCGAAACCTGACGGGCACGGCGAACTGGACCGCCGTCGAAGCCTGGGGGCCCTACGTGGATACCTATGACCTTGAGGATTGGTATGATGACATCGTCATCGCCGATGTCCGCTATCTCGACTTCAACAAGCTGGGCGCGGCCGACGTCATCTTGTTCGGCGACGTGCTCGAGCATATGAGTGCCGGCGAGGCCATGGATGTGCTGGACCGGGCCAGCCGGCGCGTGCGGTTCATGATTCTGTCAATCCCGCTTGGCCACTGGCCGCAAGATGAAATCGACGGCAATCCCTTCGAAGCCCATGTCGAGGACAATTTGAGCGCCGACCGCGTCCAGGCGATGGTTCCCGGCCTCTGCGGCGGTCAGGCTTACATCAACGAAGACGGCAACGGGATCGGCCTGTTTTTCGCCGCCGGCGACCCATCGGACCGTGACTATTTGCAATCCCTGATCGCCCGGAAAGAAGCCTGTCTGGAAGAAGGCGCCGCGCCGGATCTGTTAAAACAGATCAGCGTCAATTTCTCCGATGACACCGATCTTGGCCGATTTCGCGATGCCGTCGCCGGCCTGGCAGCCAACTGATCTCCTCAACACGGGGCGTAGTCGAGGCGCTTGGCAATTTTTGATGAACCGATCATCCGGCGGGTCTGGTCGTCCAGAAACCGCGCACTTTCACCGCTCATGTCGCGTAGGGGCTGGTTGATCTGCCAGGTTCGAAAGGCCCCGTGATCGGCACCGTTTTTTCGCGATGGCGGCTCGGAATCAGGGACATCGGTAACGTTCTCGACGATCAGGCTTTTGCGCTCATTTTGCAGCAGGCCGTCGGCGAAAGGCACGTCCAGAAATGCCGCCATCTCTTTCAATCGTGCGTGGCCGCCTTGAAAGAACTCTTCGTAGCTGATGGTGAACAGATTGGCCTGTGGGTTGGCGGAAAAAAACGCATATACCTCGGCCCAGGTTTCCCATTCACCGAAACTGTGGCCGGGCGGATGACGGCCTTGCTCCGGCACGCCGAAGCGTTTGTTCAGCGATCCGAAAATGTCACTGGGGTTTTTGATCACCATGACATATCGGCAGGTCCCGTTATCGGCCAGGAACTCTTTGAATTCGGAAACGACCCGGGTTGTTTCCGGCGGAATTTGGTAGCTCTCCATCCACGGGAAATTGATATCCTTGATGACCATCGCCGACTTCGATGATGCCCGTGCCTCGGCGATCATTTCATCAGTGAACAAATTTGTTTCGTAGGGATATTCGAAAACATGGTCCGCATTGCCGATGATCCGTTTCAGGATCGAGGTACCGCTGTGCGGAAATCCCATGATCGCAATTCTTTGCATCACCGACGACCCTCCCATACTCACCACAAACAACGCTATTCCAGTGCCGGCCTTAACCGGATGTTACCGAAGCCATGGTAAGCTTTCATGCATCGGAGCACTTTTGAACGGTTGAAGCAAAATGGCAAAGACAGACGCGACGACGATCTTCCAGGAACCGGCCGGTGAAGCGCCGACCTTGAGCCCGCAGTATGTCCATCATGTCCTGGACGCCGCTTTTTCGCCGGGAGATGTTCGGCAATTTCTGAAAGCAACCTTCGCCGACGGCGACATCCGCCATCGTAATCTCAACGAACTGCTTGGCGCGATCCGCGGATTCTTCGCCCAAAACCTGACGGAAAACATGCGCGATGCCGCCATGGGCGCCATCGACGCAGACATCATCGAACAGGCCCGGCGTCTTGACGGTTTCGAGAAAAAGTTCAGCGCCGATGTGCACCGGTACCAGGCCAACACGAAGCCCAATCCCGATGCCGTTTATTGGCCGACGCCAACCCACCCGAAGATCCCAAGGTCGCTGTTTGAAACTTTCCCCTTCGTGACGCCGATGCCGATTATGGACAAGTCAACACCGGTCGGTTCGGCCGGCAGTTGCTTTGCCAGCGAAATCGCCTATTACCTGCAAAATCAGGGTTACAATTACGTGATCACGGAATCCGATCCGCGCGACGGGCCGCAACCGGAATCCTCGGCCCGTTGGGGCATCCTTTTCAATTCGCCAAGCTTTACCCAGTTGGCGGAAAAGGCCTTCGGCGAACGGGTGATGCCGAAATTGGCGGAGTACCACCAGGGCGGTTTCTGGCAAGATCCCTTCCGCGAAAACATTGCCTTTCATTCGGTCGAGGAACTGGACGCCGATCGCGACAGCCATGTCCGAGCCTGCCGCGCGGCGCTTGAACAATGCCAGGTCATGATCGTCACGCTGGGCCTCAACGAATGCTGGGAGTTCATTTCCGACGGCGCGGTCGCATCGCGTAACCCGAAATCCCAGGATCATATTGCCCTGTTCCGCCACCGCGTACTCAGCGTCGATGAAAACCTCAGCTATCTGCAACGCTTTCTTGATATCCTGCGCGCCCATAATCCGGAGATTACGATCATTCTTTCCGTCTCTCCGGTGCCGTTCTTGGCGACGGGGCTTGGCGAAACCAAACACGTGGTTGCCGCCAACGCCCATTCGAAAGCGGTCCTGCGGGTCGTCGCCGAGGAGTTCGTCAACCATAACGACGGCGTCCACTATTTCCCCAGCTTCGAAATGGTCATGCATTGCCTGGAAAACCCATGGGAAGCCGACCAGCGCCATATCCGGCGCGATGCCGTCGCCCGGATCATGACCATGTTCGAAATGATGTTCGTCAAGGACGGCGGGCAGTCCGAAGCTTAGAGCTCAAGCGTCAGCACGCCGCCGGCGTTGACGGGCTGAATCATAGAGCCGCGCCAGATGTGCCGGCGGCACACCCAGGTAAAACAATCCATGGATTAACAGCCAGCCGCCAACGATGGCCGTCGGGTGCCGGCCACGGAACCGCCGCGACGAGGAAACCAAAGCGGGCTCATCGATGCACACGGTTTCGCCAAAATCCTCCAGGCGGCGGTTGAATTCGAAATCCTCCATCAAGGCAATGGGCCGGATGCCGCCGAGCGCGTCGTAAACGGGGCGGCGCACGAAGACGCCTGAATCGCCGTAGTAAAAACCACGCGCGCGGAGCCACGCATAAAACCCGTCGAGCCACCGGCTGAACTTGTCGTCGCCGTCAAACAACAGCCGGAAATTTCCGCCGACGGCTGCCGGGTGTTGGCCGAGCACCCGCGCGACGGCCGCAAGCCCGCCCCGGGGAAAATTCGAGTCCGCATGAAGAAACAACAAAACGTCACCGCGCGCCGCCGCCGCACCGGCCACCAGTTGGCCGCCACGCCCCGGCGGGGTCCGAAATACCGTGACGCCGAAACCGCCGGCAACCTCCATGGTGCGGTCCGTACTGCCGCCGTCGACGACGATGATTTCATGGTCCGTGGTTTCACCTTGCAGCACGGATATGAGGGGCCCCACGCGTTCGGCCTCATTCAGCACCGGGATGATCACCGAAATGATCATCCGGCGTCCGCGGCCGGCATTTCCGCCATGTCCGGACCGGTCAATCCAATATCGGCCAGGGCCCGGCGATGATGGTCCCACCCGTCGGCCAGCCAACGCCGCCGCAATGCCCCGGTAAACACACCTGGCACATGAACGCCGCTCAGAATTGCCGCGCCGGCCTCTTGCCAAAGGGATTTGACCATCATGCCGAGTTGATGGCGTTGGTTTGCTGGCAATTGCCGCAAGGTATCTTTCAAAAACAGCTTGCCGAAGGCCACGTGGCGGGCCTCGTCTTGGCTGATCCGGGCGTTCATTTCCGCCAATACGGGGCACGGCCAAAATGCCTGAAATTTGGCAAATGACCGCAGTACCTCGCCCTCCAACAGAATATGGAAGCCGAGCAGCCATCCTTGCGGCGCATCCGGCCAGCCAAGAATTCGTTCCAGGGCGTCATTCAAATTCGGGTCCATGGGCATCGGCCCGCCAATATGGTCCAGGTAGAATTCGTAGGCCGCCGCATGGCGCATCTCATCATCGATCTGGGTTTCCAGAAACTGCCGGCAATCGGCGTCATCAAGAACGTCCATGAGCCGCCGGCACATGCGGACGGTCGTCCGTTCACCATGCATGAATTGGCTGATCACCTGGGCATAAAGGCGCTCAGAGAGAAACCGCGGCGGCGATATTCTGTGGGCCGCGCCGGTGATCCACGCCGGGTCCCAGGTACTTTCCAAGCCCTTCGCCGACAAGCGCCGAATGCGGGACCGGGTTTCGGGATATATCTGCCAGGTCGTCACGGCTTCTTTCCGGGGTTTCGGCTAGCGACCGCCGCCACCGTCTTCAAACATCAACCACCAAGTCGCTTTTCGGCCGGGCGCTGCAGATCAGAACCTCATCGTCGCCCATCGGCGTCACCACGTCATCGTGGGTATATTCGAAGGCGCCGTCGAGGACCGTCGATATGCAGGTGTGGCACATGCCGGCCCGGCAAATGAAGTCTGGGTCCAGTCCGCTGGCCTCGGCCAGGTCCAGGATCGTCCCCGAGGTCGGCGTCCAGGCGGCGGTGATGCCCGATTGGCGGAACTCCACCTGGAAGCTTGTGTCCGCGGCCAAACCCATTTCCGCCGCCGCCTGTTCGGGCGTCAACGCCGGTTTCTCGCGGAGCTCACAAGCGGTGCCGAAAAATTCATAGACGATCTGCAGTTCGTCGACACCCCAGTCGGCCAAGCCATTGTACAGGGATTTCATGAACGGCGTCGGGCCGCAGAGAAAAAACTGAGCCGCCTGGTCGAGCAGGATTTCCTTCAAGAGATCGACACTGACGTGACCATGGGTGTCGTAATCGGTGCCCTCGACGTCGTCTTCATCGGGCTGGCTGTAACAGATATGAACCCGAATATTATCGTGCCCGGCGGCAATCTCACGGACCTGGGCGCCAAAAGCATGTTCGCGGCCGTTGCGGGTCCCATGGATGAACCAAACATCGCGCCCGGCGTTGGCATCGACGACGGCGTTCAACATGGAGATCATCGGCGTGCAGCCGACCCCACCCGACAGCAAAACCACCGGCCCCTTGCCCTCCGGCCGCAAGACAAACTCACCGCTGGGGGCGCGGACTTGTAATGTTGAGCCCACCTGGACGTGATCGTGGAAGTAATTCGATGACGCGCCGGGCGGCACATCGGGCTGATCGGCCGGCGCCTGTTCGCGTTTGATGGACAGCCGGTAATAGCCGCTTTGACGCGGATTTTCGGAAATCGTGTAACTGCGGATCACCGGCGTCATGCGGCCCGGCACATCCAGAGCGAAGCCAAGAAATTGCCCGGGCCGGTAATCCGGCAACGCGCCACCGTCTTCCGCCACCAGATAAAACGATGTGATGGTCGCGCTTTCCGGCTCCTTCCGATCAACGACGAATGTCCGGTAACCCTCCCAATTCGTGGCCGCATCCATGTGATTATCCTTTTGGCATATCCGCCCAACAATTTCATATGTGGCGTGGATTGGCGGCGCTGGCAAGGGCTGCCGTTTGGGTGGGGTTTCGCCGGCCGGGTCAGATTGCTATTCTTAACGGCTGGTATGGTGTCAAATCAGACAAGGACCGTCATGCGCGGACCAACCAACAAGGCCTGGGAAGAGTTCGTCGTCTGGTGTCAGGCCAAGGGCCTGAAGGCGGTGCCCGCCAACCCTTGGACCGTGGCCGCCTACGCGCGTTCACTGGAGCCGCGGTACCGTCCGGCGACCATCCGCAAACACATCGCCGATTTGGCCCGCGTCCACGAGGAGAAAACCCGCCGCCGCCTGGCCCGCGACCCACTGGTCCAGCGTACCTTGGGAATCATCGAACGCCGCGCCGAACAGGTCAAACAAGACGCCGAACTGTTCGAAGATGAGGACTTCCTGGCGGCCAGGAAACCCCGCAAGCGGCCGCCCAAAAGAAAATCGAAATCCGCAAAAAAACCGCCCCAGTCGGCCACCAAGCCGGCCCGTCCGGGGCTCAGCGCGCAACCCCGCCTGGTGTCGCGCCGCAAGCTCAATTGATCGAACGCCGTGTTCGGGACGAAACGTTTAAGTTGATTTGCCGGCCGCCGATGACAGGCCGGCCCAGGTCCTGCGGACGGCGTTGTCCGTGGCCGGCGCCGCCGGCGATTTCATGCCGTCGCGGCAGGCGGTTTCCAACGCCTGTGCGGCGTCCCCGATTTCGGCGAACCCGAACAATGCCGAAGAGCCCGACAATTGATGTGCGGTGAGTTCCATGTTCGACAAACATTGATGTCGATCGGCTACCGTTTTGGCCGCATCAAATGCCGACATATCAGCCGACAGATGGTCCAGACGCTCAATCAGTTTGTCCGCGAACTCGTGCCGGAGAGCTTCCATATTGGCATCGAAATCGCGATCTTCCATGGTCCAGCTTCAGTCCTTGAGGCGAACCGTACGCCGTAACTCGAACTGGCGCTCGGCCCCGTCTTTGTTGCTACGATGCAATACGATCCTGCCCTCGTAGGTGCCGGTCGGCCAGAATAGCCCCTGTTTTTTTCGGCCGGCAAAAATCATGCGCCGGGCTTGTCGCTTCGGCAAGACATTGCTGTGTTCGGTGACGATGCCGCCATCGGGGCCGGTAATCGTCAGCGAAATCTTGTCGCCGGCCTGGACCCAGAAAATCTCCGCCCACAGCAATAGTGCCGGGGCCCGCCTTGAAAGCGCCGGGTCGCGGTGCAGGCCCTTGCGGATGGCCCGGACTTTCGGCGCCAACGGCGCAAACCCGGCGCTGTAGATCGCCGTCATGGGCTTCGTCAGTGCTTTCAAAGCCGGACCCGTCCAAAGCGGACGCGCCCCAGGCCCGCAAGACCCCTTGCGGGCGCTGCCGACAAAGGGGTCAACCACCTTGCCGCGATGCCGGACGGTCATATGAACATGGGGGAACGCGGCAAAGCCCGAATGCCCGACAAAGCCCAAGCGCTGCCCGGCTTTGATTTGCTGGCCGCGTTTCACCTTAATGCTGTGACGGCGCAGGTGGCAGTACTGGGTTTGCCAGCCATCCGCGTGGCTGATCAAGACGCCGTTGCCGCAATAAAGGTTCTTGCGGTTCTTTCGAAACGCCGCGCTGGGCACCTGGTCGGCCATGCCGTCGCGAAACGCCTTCACCGTGCCGGAGGCCGCGGCAACCACCGCAACGCCATCGTCCATGGCGCGTAAGTCGCGAATCGCGATGTCGGTTCCATTGTGGCCGTTGTAACCGTGCGCCCCGCAACGAAAATCCTTGAACCCCTTGCCGGGATCGTGATCGACCAGATTGACCAGCCAGCAATCGACGCCGGGACGGCATTGAATGGGCAATCCAAGTTCCAGTGCCAACGCCTCGGCTTGGATGGCGGCGGCGCCAATAAAGGCTGCAAAAACAAACCGTCGCCGGGATTTTGCGAACGCTTCGAACAGGTGCTGCCATGCGGAAATTGTTGTTGGCATCCCATCGACATAGCAATTCCGCCGCGCCCAGTCTCCCGAAATCCACCGGGCGATATTTGGCACTGCAAAAACGCAGTTGCGGAATCTATTGCCAACAGTCTGAACAAACACTATATTTTGCAGCGCAATAATATTGTTGCGATGCAAAATCATACGAACAAAAATTTCAAAGGACAATGCAATGGATCAGGTAGTCAACGCGATGGATCAACTCCACGGTTATTACTTTGAGGACCTGCAGGAAGGCATGATGGATATCTTCGCGAAGACCATCACCGACGCCGATATCATTACCTTCGCCGGTATTTCCGGCGACACCAATCCCGTCCACCTGAACCATGAGTTTGCTTCGGAAACCATTTTCGAGGGCCGCATCGCGCATGGCATGCTGACCGCCAGCTTTATCTCAACGGTGATCGGCACCAAGCTGCCCGGCCCGGGGTGTATTTATGTCAGCCAGAACCTGCGCTTCAAGGCGCCGGTGCGGACCGGCGACACGGTGTCGGCGACCTGCGTTGTCACCAAGCTGATCCCGGAAAAACGCTTTATTGAATTGAGCACGGTCTGCTCTGTCGGCGGCAAGCCGGTGGTCGAAGGCGAGGCGACGATTATGGTGCCGACCCGCCTGAAATAGGCGTCCGCACAATCATTGTGAGATGGGCGCCCCTTGAGCGGGCGCCCATTTTCGTTTGTCCACATGGGCGCGGTTTCGTTAGCGCCTTGCAATCCGCCGCTTCGGGCGGCACTTTTGGCCCCCATGCGCATATACCGACATTATGAAACCCTTCCCGATGAGGCCCGCGGCGCCGCCATTGCCGTGGGAAACTTTGACGGCGTTCATCGCGGCCATCAGGCGGTCATCGGTGAAGCCGGCCGCATCGCAAGAGCCGTGAACATCCCCTGGGCCGTGCTGACGTTCGAGCCGCACCCGCGCCGCGTCTTTCAACCGGACCAGGCGCCGTTCCGTCTGACGCCGCTGCGCGCCAAGGCCCGCGCCCTTGAAACGTTGGGTGTCGACGCCATGATCGTGCAACGCTTCAACCGGAATTTCTCGCAACGCCCGGCCGAGGATTTCGTCACCGACGTCCTGGTTTCCGGGTTCGGGGCGCGTCACGTGGTCGCCGGTTACGATTTCGTCTTCGGTCACAAGCGCGGCGGCAACTGTGAGCTGTTGTTGGCCATGGGCCAGAAACTGGGCTTCGGCTTTACCGCCGTCAGCGCCGTTGAGGATTCCAATGGCGACGTCTACTCCTCAACGCGGGTGCGCGCCTGCTTGCGTGAAGGGGATGTGCGCGGTGCCGCTGCCATTCTGGGCCGGCCGTTTTCCGTGGAAGGCCGCGTCTCCCACGGTGATCAGCGCGGCCGGACCATCGGCTTTCCGACCCTGAACCTGCATTTGGGGTCGACGGTCCGCCCGGCGCTGGGCGTCTATGCCGTGCGCGTCGGCATTTTGGACGACGGCGCCATGACCTGGCGCGACGGTGTCGCCAATATCGGCAAACGCCCGACCTTTGGCGGCGAAGACGTTATTTTGGAGGCGCATCTCCTGGATTTCGACGGCGATCTCTATGGCCAGTTGATCGCCGTCACCCTTATTGATCACATCCGCGCCGAAAAGAAGTTTGACGGATTGGATGCATTGAGGGCACAAATCGCCGCCGACACGGATACGGCGCGGGACCTTCTCGCCGCCGAGCCGTCCTAGATCACTTGTTTCAGCATGAAATCCAAAGACCGGACCATGACCGCTCATGACTCAAGACTATAAATCGACTGTCTACCTACCGCGTACGGACTTCCCCATGAAGGCCGGCCTGGCGAAACGCGAGCCCGAGATGCTTCAGCGCTGGGAAGAAACGGATCTCTATGGCCGCCTGCGCGAAGCGTCAAAGGGGCGGGAGAAATTCATCCTTCACGACGGCCCGCCGTACGCCAACGGGCATCTGCATATCGGCCACGCCCTGAACAAGGTGTTGAAGGACGTGATCGTCAGATGCCAGCAGATGCTGGGCAAGGATTCCAATTATGTCCCGGGCTGGGACTGCCACGGCCTGCCGATCGAATGGAAGATCGAAGAAAAGTACCGCAAGAAGAAGAAGGACAAGGACGAGGTGCCGGTGGTCGAGTTTCGCCGCGAATGCCGTGAATTCGCCGACGAATGGATCGATGTGCAGCGCACGGAATTCAAACGCATGGGCGTCATCGGTGATTGGCACAACCCCTACACCACCATGAGCTTCGACGCCGAGGCGCGCATCGCCGGTGAATTGGGCAAATTCCTGATGGACGGCTCGCTGTACCGGGGTTCCAAACCGGTAATGTGGTCGCCGGTGGAAAAGACCGCCCTGGCGGAGGCCGAAGTCGAATATCACGACCACACCTCAACCACCATCTATGTGCGCTTCCCGGTCATCAGCGCATCGGTGCCGGACGTCGACGGCGCGGCCATCGTCATCTGGACGACGACGCCCTGGACCATGCCCGGCAACCGCGCCCTCGCCTTTGGCCCGAAAATTGACTACAGCGTCTTGACGGTGACCGCTACGGCCGAGGATAGCCGCGCCCGCGTTGGTGAAACGCTGATCGTTGCCAGCGAGCTTGTCGCCGCCATGACGGCGGAATGCGGCATCACCGGCCATGAGATCAAGGCCACTCTCAAGGGCGACGCCCTGGCCGGAACGATCTGCCGCCATCCGTTGCGCGGCCAAGGCTACGATTACGACGTGCCGGCCCTGGCCGCCGACTTTGCGACCACGGAGGAAGGCACAGGCTTCGTCCATATCGCACCGGGCCATGGTGCCGATGACTGGGTGCTGGGCATGTCGAACGGTATTGAGGTGCCGCATACGGTGGGCGAAGACGGCCGCTATTTCGACCATGTGCCGCTGTTCGCCGGCATGCATGTCTATAAATGTAATGATGATGTGGCGGAAACCATCCATGCGGCCGGCGGCCTGTTGGGCAAGGGTAAGCTGGTGCACCGCTATCCGCACAGTTGGCGCTCCAAGCAACCGCTGATCTTCCGCAATACGGCCCAGTGGTTCATCTCCATGGAGACCACGGGGCTGCGCAAAACGGCGCTGAAGGCCATCGATGAAACCCGTTTCGTCCCGGAATCGGGTCAGCGCCGCCTGCGCGGTATGATCGAGGACCGGCCCGACTGGGTGATTTCCCGCCAACGTGCCTGGGGCGTGCCGATCACCGTGTTCGTGAACAAGGAAACCGATGAGCCGCTGCGTGATCCGGCCGTCATGGAGCGCGTTGTCGAAGCCTTTCGTACAGACGGCGCCGATGCCTGGTTCGGCTCACCGCCGTCGCGGTTCCTGGGTGATGATTACGACGCCGATGACTACGAACAGGTCACCGACATTCTGGACGTCTGGTTCGATTCCGGGTCCACCCACACCTTCGTCCTGGAAGACCGCCCGGAACTGCAATGGCCGGCATCGCTGTATCTGGAAGGCACCGACCAGCATCGCGGCTGGTTCCATTCCAGCTTGCTGGAATCGTGCGGCACCCGGGGCCGCGCGCCCTACGATGCGGTGCTAACCCACGGCTTTGTCATGGCCGAGGACGGCCAGAAGATGTCGAAATCCTTGGGCAACACCATCGAGCCGCAAAACATTTACAACCAGCAGGGCGCCGACATCCTGCGCCTTTGGGTGATCGGCTCGGACTACGCCGAAGATCTGCGCATCGGCCCGGAAATCGTCAAACAGCAGTCCGACGTTTATCGCCGGCTGCGCAACACGCTCAGGTTCCTTTTGGGCAATCTGCACGGCTTCAGCGAAGACGAACGCGTGGACCGCGCCGATATGCCGGAATTGGAGCGCTGGGTCCTGGATCGCCTGTGGCGCATGGACCGCAGCTTGCGCGAGACGTGCGACAATTTCCAGTTCCACACCTTCTTCGCCGAATTGCACAATTTTTGCACCGTCGATCTGTCGGCTTTCTATTTGGATATCCGCAAGGACAGCCTTTACTGCGACCGGCTTGATGATGCGAAACGGCGCGCCGCGCGGACCGTTCTCGACGAGCTGTTCAATTGCCTGAGCGCATGGTTGGCGCCCTTCATTTGCTTCACCGCGGAAGAGGCCTGGCTGGCCCGCACCGGTGATGACGATGCCAACAGCGTGCACTTGCGCACCTTCCCGGACATTCCCGACGACTGGCGCGACGATGCCTTGATGGAAAAATGGCGCCGCATCCGGGCCGTGCGCCGGGCCGTCACGGGGGCCTTGGAAAAGGAACGTGCCGAGAAACGCATTGGGTCGAGCCTGCAGGCCGCGCCCACCGTCTACACGGACGCCGGCACCATGGCCCTGTTTGACGATCTGAATGGCGCCGAATTGTTCATCACCTCGGCGGCGGCGTTCACTGAGGCCGACGCCCCCGAAGCCGCTTTCCGCCTTGAAGATGTGGCCAACGTTGGCGTCGTGCCGCAGCTTGCCGACGGCGAGAAATGTGAGCGCTGCTACCAGGTTCTGGAAGACGTCGGATCCGATGCCGATCATCCGACGGCCTGTGGGCGCTGTGCCGACGCGGCCCGTCACCACGAGGCCCCGGCGGACTAATGCTTCCGGCCCGCGTCCGCACCGGATTGCTGCTGGCCGTTGGCGTCGCCTTGTTGGACCAGGCGAGCAAGTGGTGGATTGTCGAAAAGATCATGCAGCCGCCCCAGGTGATCCCCATGACCGGCTTCTTCAATCTGGTCTTGGGGCACAATCGGGGCGTCAGTTTCGGCATGTTCAACATGCAATCCCCCATCGCTCATTGGATCCTGGCGGGATTGGCGCTGGCCATCTGCGCCGCCTTGTTGGTTTGGATGTGGCGGTCGGATAAACCGCTCATCGCCGCCGCGCTTGGCCTTATCGTTGGCGGCGCGATAGGCAATGTTGTCGATCGGGTCCTTATCGGTGCCGTCGTTGATTTCTTGGACTTTTACGCCGGCGGTTTTCATTGGCCGGCCTTCAACGTCGCCGATATCGCCATCACCGTTGGCGCCGCGGTGTTGATTTGGGATTCCATCTTCGGCGACCACGAAGATGCCTGACCGGTTGAAAAATTCGGGTTTCGGGCGTAGATTCCCGGAGATGTTCATCCGGCGTTTCAAATTTGTTGCTGTCAGCATCTGCTTGGTTGTCCTCACCGGCGCCCTGAGCGGCTGCGAATCCGCCAAGAAAGCCTTCGGCGGCGGCAAGAATGCGCCCGATGAGTTTGTCGTCTACAAACGCCCCCCGCTCAGCCTGCCGCCGGAATACGGTCTCAGGCCGCCGGCCCCGGGCACCGCCCAGTTGCAAACCGTGACACCCGCCGATGATGCGCGCGCGGCAATCCTCGGCAGCCGGTCCGGCGCCCAAGCGGCGCCGCAACAACCGGTCAGCACCAGCCCTGGTCTGCAAACATTGATGACCAAAACCGGCGCCGACGCCGCCGAACCGGGCATCCGCCGCATGGTCAACCAGGAATCGACCGTCCTGGCCGATGAGGATCAACTGTTCATCAACAAGCTGATATTCTGGGTTGACGACAAAGATGACGACGGCACCGTCGTCGATCCAAAAAAGGAACAGCAGCGGATCATGTCCAATCAGGCGCTTGGCAAACCGATCAACGAAGGCGACATTCCGCAGGTCAAACGCAAGAAGGCGCGCAAAGGCCTGCTGCAGTTCTGATTTTCCGCTCGCGGCGTGCTCACGGTCAATTCAGGTGATTTCTGCCGTCAATATGCCATATTTTGTTGGCAAGAGAGGCGCCAGATGCCTGTCAATGTCACGCCGAGAGGTCCCATGCCCCTGTTATCCCTGTTTCGCCGTTCGATTGCATCGCTACTCATCTTTCCTTTCGTCGTTTCTGCAGCGGCGGCGGGGGTCTTTAACCCCGATACCTTCACCCTGAAAAACGGTATGCGGGTGGTGGTGGTTGAGAACCACCGTGTCCCCGTGGTCACCCATATGGTCTGGTACACGGTGGGGGCGGCCGACGAGGGGCCAGGAGAATCCGGTATCGCCCATTTCCTTGAGCATCTCATGTTCAAGGGCACCATGAAGCGGGGGCCCGGTGAGTTTTCCGCCATCGTGGCGCGCAATGGCGGCCAGGAGAACGCCTTCACATCTTCGGATTACACGGCCTATTTCCAGACCATCGCCGTCGACCGGCTGGAACTGGTCATGGAGATGGAGGCCGACCGCATGACCAATCTGGTGATCACCGACAAGGAAGTGGAACCGGAACGCATGGTGGTCTTGGAGGAACGGCGCTCGCGCGTCGATAACAATCCGGGCGCCGTCCTTGGAGAGCACATCAACGGGGCGCTCTATATGAACCACCCCTACCGCAATCCGGTGATCGGATGGGAACACGATATCCGCGGCCTCGATATCAAACGCATCCTGGCCTTCTACAAACGCTGGTACGCGCCGAACAACGCCATTTTGGTGGTTGCCGGCGACATTACGGCAGCCAAATTGAAACCCCTGGCGGAGAAATACTACGGCGCCATCCCGGCCCAACCGCCGGTCGTCCGCAACCGCGCCCAGGAACCGCCGCAAAAAGCCGCCCGCCAGGTTGTCCTTCGTGACAAGCGGGTCCGCCAACCCAGTTGGCGGCGCA
>CAZQPC010000105.1:0-14065 GCA_964595005.1 uncultured Magnetovibrio sp. | reverse complement strand
TGGCGTCTGCGGGTCCTGCGCCATGACCGTCAACGGCGGGCCGCGCTGGACCTGCCGCACGCACGTCAGCAAGGTTGCCAAGGATGGCCGCCTGGAAGTGGCGCCGCTGCGAAATCTTAAAGTCATCAAGGATCTGTCGGTGGACATGACCGACTTCTTCGACAAATGGGCAAAAGCCAAGGGTCAGTTTCACGGCACCCAAACCCGCCACGATGATTTCGCCGACGTCTCCCCCGCCGACCCGCAACGCCGGGCCGCCAGCGCCGGCATCGAATGCATCGGCTGCGGGGTCTGCTATGCGGCCTGCGACGTGGTCCAATGGAACAAGGACTATCTGGGCCCGGCGGCGCTGAACCGGGCCTGGACCCTGGTCAACGACGTGCGCGACGGCGCCAATGCGGAGCGTCTGAAAGCCATCTCCGGGGCCGGCGGCTGCCAGGCCTGCCATTCGCAACAGGGTTGCGTGGAACGCTGCGTCAAACACCTCAATCCGACCGGCGCCATCGCGGGCCTGAAGCGGGCGACGGCCATGGCGGCCTTGAAGGGGGAACTGAAGTGAACGCCGGGAGCGACATCGCCAGCCCGCAGACCGAAGCGCGGCTCTGGTTGGCGCAGCGGGTCAGTGCCATGGTTCTGGCGGTCTGCATCACCGTCCACATCGGCACCATCATCATGGCCGTGCAGGGCGGCGTGTCGGCGGCGGAAATTGTCGCCCGCATCGGCGGCAGCGCCGCCTGGTTCGCCTTCTATCTGATATTCGTCGCCGCCATCGTCATCCATGCGCCCATCGGTTTGCGCGCGGTGCTGTCGGAGATGACCAAGCTGTCGCGGGCCAGGGTCGATCTTCTGTGTTTCATCGCCGCCGCCTTTATCGGGTATCTGGGGTTCCGGGTCGCCTGGGGGTTCTATAAGTTGGGAGGGGTGACATGAAACTTCTCCACCGCGACCATCCCAACTATTGGGCCTTCGTCGTGCACCGGTTGTCGGGGGTGTTGCTGGCGCTGTTTCTGCCGGTGCATTTTCAAGTTCTCTATCTGGGCATCAAGAACGCCGAGCGCTTCGACGCTTTCCTGAGTTGGACCCATATGCCATTGGTGAAGGCCGCCGAAACGGTATTGATCTTCCTGCTGGCCGCCCATCTGACCGGCGGGCTGCGGCTTCTGGCCGTGGAATTCCTGCCCTGGCGGGAGGGCCAGAAGACCACGGTGTCAATCACCGCCGGGATCAGCCTGATTATTGCCCTGGTGTATTTGTTGAATGCCGCTTGATCTGTTGATGATTGTCCTGGGCGCCTTTGCCGCGGCGTTTGCCGTCGGCGCGGCGGGGTTCGGCGACGGCCTGGTGGCGACCGCCTTTTGGTTGCCGGTGCTGGCGCCCCATGAGGCCGTGCCGTTGGTCGTGTCCCTGGGCATGACCATTCAGATCGTCGTCATGTGGCGTCTGCGCGGCGGCCTGGATTTCCGCCATGTGAAGCCGTTTTTGATCGGCGGCGCGCTCGGCGTGCCCGTCGGGTCCTTCCTGTTGGCCTACGCGGACCCGGACCTGTTCCGGTTCACCATGGGCGTCTTCCTGACCATCTATGCCGGCATATTTCTGAGCCTTCGCAACATCCCGACGCTCAGCGACGGCGGCCGGGTCCTGGATGGCGGCATCGGCGGCATCGGTGGATTGCTGGGCGGTCTGGCCGGTCTCAGCGGGTTCATCCCGGCCCTTTGGTGTGCCCAGCGCGGCTGGCCGCCGGCCGAGCAACGCGGCGTCATGCAGCCCTATATCATGGCCATGCATGGGATGGCGCTGGCCTGGCTGGCGGTGGGCGGCATGGTCACCATGAAGACCGCAGAGAGCTATCTCTGGACCCTGCCGGGCATCGCGCTCGGCTGCTGGCTGGGTCTCAGGTTTTATGGGCGGCTTGATGCCGCCAAGTTCCGGCGCGCCGTGCTGGTCATGCTGATGATCGCCGGCGTTTTGCTGTTGGTTCAAACCGGAGGAAAAGTTCTATGAGCCCCCGCGATATCCCGACCATTGAAACGGACGTGCTGATCCTAGGCTCCGGCGGCGCCGGTCTGTTCGCGGCGCTGCACACCTTGCAAGGGGCGCCGGACCTCGACGTCACCGTGGCGGTCAAGGGCCTGCTGGGCAAGACCGGCTGCACGCGCATGGTGCAGGGCGGCTACAACGTCGCCCTGGCGGCAGGCGATTCCACCGAGCGCCATTTCATGGACACCATCGAAGGCGGCAAATGGCTGAACAATCAGGACCTGGCCTGGACCTTGGTGGAACAAGCCCAGGTCCGTATCCGGGAGCTGGAAAACGAACTGGGGTGTTATTTCGACCGCAACCCGGACGGCACCGTCCATCAAAAGGCCTTCGCCGGCCAGACCTTCGACCGCACCGTCCACAAGGGCGATTTGACCGGCATCGAGATCATCAACCGGCTGGCCGAACAGGTCTGGGCCCGCGGCGTGCGCCGGCTTGAAGATCACCGGGCGGTGGAATTCATTCTGGCGCCCGACGGCAGCGCCGTCTCCGGTGTCCTCATGATCGACATGCGCACCGGCGGCTTTTCCTTCGTCCGCGCCAAGGCCGTCTTGGTCGGCACCGGCGGCGGCCCGACCATGTACAAATACCACACCCCAAGCGGCGACAAGAGCTGCGACGGCCTGGCCATGCTGCTGCGGTCGGGACTGGCGCTGCGCGATATGGAAATGGTCCAGTTCCATCCCACCGGCCTGATCGCCGGCAAGGATACGCGCATCACCGGCACCATCATCGAAGAAGGTCTGCGCGGCTTCGGCGGACATCTGCTGGGCGGCGACGGTGAGCGGTTCATGCACAAATATGATGAGCGCAACGAGCGCGCCACCCGCGACATCGTCTCGCGCGCCATGTTCACCGAAATGCGGGCCGGCAACACGACCGCCCACGGCGGCATCTACATCACCATGAAGCACCTGGATAACGCCACCGTGCGCCGGATGTTCAAGGGCATGGTGGAACGCTGTGCCGATTGCGGTTTCGATCTGGTGAAGGGCGATGTGGAAGTTGTGCCAACGGCCCACTACATGATGGGCGGGGTAGAGTTTAACGTCGACTGCACAACGGCCATCGAAGGCCTGTTTGCCGCCGGTGAGGACACGGGCGGTGTGCACGGCGCCAACCGGCTGGGCGGCAACGGCGTTGCCAACTCCACCGTCTTCGGCGGGTTGGCCGGCGACAGTATCGCAAAATGGACACCGGTCTCGGGGGCTTTGCGAGAGCCGGACCTGGCCGCCATGGACGCCGCCATGGCGGCCTGCCGCCACCCGCTTGGCCGGAAGCCGGGCGGCCTGGAAGGCATCCGCGAAGGACTTTTCGATCTCATGTGGGAAGACGGCGGCATTATCCGCGACGCCGCCAGCCTGCGCCGAGCCGCCGACGGGCTTGGCGCCTTGGAGCGCGAGTTGGACGCCACCGGCGTTGGGGCTGATAACCTGGCATATAACCTCACCTGGCACGACTGGATGAACCTGAAAAACCTGATCGCGGTCAGCCAGGTTGTCATTTTGGCGGCCCAGACCCGCGAAGATTCCCGCGGTGCCCATTTCCGCAGCGATTTCCCGGAAGCCCGCGATATTGAAAATTCCTGGTTTACGCGGGTCCGATTGGATGGTGATGAGTTGGCCGTCGACCGCGCGCCGGTGGCTTTCACCCGGGTCAAGCCGGGAGAAACGTTGCTGGACGACGCGGCGGCCGAGTAACCGGCGGGACCCTGCAAGGCCGGTTGCGGCGCGCGCCGTTCTGCGTTTACTGTCGGGCCATGCAGTTTCACGAAAACGGTTTCAGGGCGGGCGATCCGCATATCCTCAAAGCGGCCAACGGCCGGTCCGAGGCACCGGCCAATGAGGCCGATGTATTGATCGTCGGCTGCGGCCCGGCGGGGCTGACGCTGGCGGCGCAGCTGTCAGCCTTCGCCGATATCTCCGTTGTCATCGCCGAACAGAAGTCCGGACCCCTGGAACTGGGCCAGGCCGACGGCATCGCGTGCCGCACCATGGAGATGTTCGAGGCCTTCAACTTCGCCGAACGGGTGCTCAAGGAGGCCTATTGGGTCAACGAGACGACGTTCTGGAAGCCGTCCGATACCGACCCCAGCCACATCATCCGGAGCGGCCGCATCCAGGACGTGGAGGACGGCCTTTCGGAGTTCCCCCATGTCATCCTCAATCAGGCCCGGGTGCACGATTTCTATCTGGACGTCATACGAAACGGCCCGCGCCGCCTGGAACCCCGGTACGACCGGAAGCTCGTGGACCTGAAAGTCGATCCCGCGGCTGACCGGCCCGTGACCGCGATTTTTGAATGCCTGGATGATGGTGGACGCGAAGAAGTCGTGCGCGCGACGTATGCCGTTGGCTGCGACGGCGCGCGCAGCGCCGTGCGCGGCGCCATTGGCCGCACGCTGACAGGGGATTCCGCCAACCAGGCCTGGGGCGTCATGGATGTCTTGGCGGTGACGGACTTCCCAGACGTACGCTTCAAGGCGGTGATCCGCTCGGCTGATCAGGGCAACGTACTGATCATCCCCCGCGAGGGCGGTTACATGGCCCGGTTTTATATTGAGATGGACCAATTGGCCGAAAACGAGCGCGTCGCGGCCCGCAACATCACCCCGGACAAGCTGATCGCGGCGGCCGGGCGGATACTCCATCCCTATACGCTGGATGTGAAGGAGATCGCATGGTGGTCGGTCTACGAAATCGGCCAACGGCTCTGCGATAAATTCGACGACGTCCCTGACGGCGAAGTGGATACTCGCTTCCCGCACGTCTTCATCGCCGGCGACGCCTGCCACACCCACAGCCCGAAGGCCGGCCAGGGCATGAACGTCTCCATGGCGGATGCCTTCAACCTGGGCTGGAAGCTGACCGCTGTCTTGCGCGGCGAAGCCAAGCCCGAACTGCTACATACCTATTCCGAAGAACGCCAGCGCGTCGCGGCGGAGTTGATCGCGTTCGACCGCCATTGGGCGCAGCGCATGAGCGGGCGACCTACGGTGGAAACCGGCGCCGACGCGACCACCGAGCGGGCGGCTTTTGAGACCTATTTCGCCGAGCACCAGCGCTATACGGCCGGCGTCGCCGTCCAATACGCGCCGTCGATGATCACGGCGGCGGACCCGCACCAGAACCTCGCCACGGGTTTTCCCATCGGCATGCGGTTCCATTCCGCGCCGGTGATCCGCCTGGCTGACGCGAAGCCGGTGCACCTGGGTCACACGGTTAAGGCCGACGGCCGCTGGCGCCTCTTCGCCTTCGCCGATGCGGACGATCCGGCCTCGGCGCAGTCACGGATCTGGACGCTCTGCGACTATCTTGCCAACGACCCGGCGTCGCCGGTCCGCGTGCACACGCCGGCCGGCGCGGACATGGATGCGGTGATCGACGTCCGCGCTATTTTTCAACAGGGGCACCGCGATCTTGAGACCGGCGACATGCATCCGGCCCTGATGCCCCTGAAAGGGCGGCTCGGCCTGCAGGACAGGGAAAAAATGTTCTGCCCTGATCTGAAGAGCGGCGAGGATATCTTCGACAGGCGCGCCATCGACCGCGCCAAGGGGTGTCTGGTCATCGTCAGGCCGGACCAGTATGTGGCTGACCTCCTTCCGCTGGATGGGACAGAGGCGTTACGCCGTTTTTTCGATAGGTTTTTGGTTAGGGCGGATTGATCCTGACCGGTGGTGCCATCGTCATGCCGGGAGGAACCTTGGAGGACGGTGCGGCGGCGGAGGAATTGCCCATTTAACCCGTATCAAAGCGCCATTCAGCTTTCTTCTCTATCCTATGGAGACGGTGGATAGGGAGGTGGGCCATGCCGCAACGGAAACTGAGAGAGATCGTCGGCGACCGGAAACTCTTGCATGTCGCACCGGACATGACGGTCGATGAGGCATGTCAGGAAATGGGCAAGCATTTTCTGACGGCGGTTCTGGTTCTCGACGGCGGACAACTGTGCGGCATTTTCACCAAGCGCGACTTGTTAAGCCGGGTGGTCAATATGGGGCTTGATCCGAAGACGGCGCCCATTGCGGACGCCATGACGGCCAATCCTATCGTTATGGATGCCGGCCGGCTGGGGCTTGAGGCCGTGCGTGCCATGCGCGACGAGAAAATTCGTCACATGGTGGTCAGCGGTCTTGATGGCGACGGATACGGTGTCATCTGCCTTGGCGACATCGGGGGCAGCGAATTTGCAGCGTTTGAAAACGAGCTGAATTTCGAGAACAAAGTGTGGGAGGAAATTTAGGCGGCGCAGCCCGGCGCCTGCACATCGACCCGTCGCAGCTTCGCCCACTGTTGACCCGTATCATTCAATTTTGCCTCATCGACGAACTGATCCGCCAAGTCGAACAGCGCGGCTTCTTCCTTGCGGACGTGGCTGTGGATCAGTTCCAAGAGACCAAGCGTGATGGGCGTAATCTCCTTGTCCTGCCCCGATCTGAAGGGAACGTGCGTCATCATGAACAGGGCAGGAAAACGCCGTCAAAGGAAATTGGCCAAAAAGGCGGACAGGAATTCGACGCTTGGACGTGCCCGGCTCATTCTCAAATACGGAAATATGAATGCAGACGGCAACCGCAGCCGATTTCTTGATCGGTTTTCCGCACATGGAAATGAGGCGGCGCGAATTATCTTGGAAGGCAAGTCGCCACATGCCGAATTGTTGGCCCGTTACAATGATCCGGAATATTGACGTCCGCTGATGACAATATTTCCCCATGCCCGATACGGGCCGTGGATGTCGACCAGGCGGGCACGAAGCCAAGGTGGGCGGTCCGGCCACGGACGGCGGCTTTCAACGGTTTTCGGTGGATAAAATTATTTTCTCGTTATAGGTTGAAATTCATATTGAACGAACCCATCTTTACGTCATGCGCTGCGGAAGACCGGCAGTGGCACGCTATTGAACATTGTGAAGAAGGCTCCGGGTCAGCCGTTGCTGAACCGGAGCACCGCCGGGACCGAGGCTTGGGCGTTGGGCTCGGGGGATGAAGAACCAGCCATTGGTGGCCGGCGTTGCCGTGCGACATGAGGGTATGGTTCCGATTAACGCGGACATTTGCGGCCAAATGCGACATCCGTCGCAAAATGGTCGCAAATGTGGACGCGCCTAAGGTCTTGATTTTATTGAATACCCGATTCAAACCTTAACGTATTTTCGTACCTATGCGTACGGAAGCGTACATTCGCGTACATTCGGTACAGACGGACGTCCGCCAGCGCGTTTGTTGCATTGTCTTCTTGTGTGACATCGCGGGAGAGGAATTGGCTGCCTTCGAAACGACTTGGCCCTTGAAAAGAACGTTTCGCCGGAGCTTTAAGCGCCGCTCAGGCGGCGCAACCCGACGCTTCTAAATCGACCTTGCGCAGCTTCGCCCACTGCTGACCCATGTCATTCAATTTCGCCTCATCGACGAACTGATCGGCCAAATGGAACAACACCGCCTCTTCCTTGTGGAAGTGGCTGTGGATCAATTCCAGGAGCTCAAGCAAGATCGGCGTGATCGCCGCGTCCTCATCCGTATCACGGATCTCATCCAACAGGCGGTCGATCCGTTGGTGTTCATTGCGCATGATATGCAAGGGGCCCATTTCGCCCACATGATCATCCATGGCCGGAAACAACAGGTCTTCTTCGGCCTGGGCATGAGAGCGCAGCAGAGCGTCCAATGTTTCCGCCAAGACGCGGACGGCGCCGTGGTCGGCCGCGTCCATGCGTTGCTCCAGGGCATCGAGATAAGCGTAGAAAAGACCGTGTTCGCCCAACAGGGCATGGGTGATCTTCATGTGTCCCCCTTATGTGTCGTGGGTGTGTCGCCGATCATGGCAACACCCTATAGGGAGGCGGCGGGAGCTCCTTGACCAATATCAAGTATTTGTCAGGCGGACACCGAATTCCTGGGCCGCCCGGAAAAGCCATTCGCGGACGAACAGGTCATAAGACCGGGTGACATATAAATCGATGGCGTCTTCGGTGACGGCATCAATGATGACGGTCAGCTTGCCCAATAGTGTTGATGCGCAATGCCCGACGGTGAAGATACCCGGATGCAGGTCCACGGGGCAGCCCTTGGCCAGCAGTTCACGGACACGGGCGCCTTCCAGCCGCAAGACAATGCGGCCCTGGCCGACATCATTGATGGCCGCCATGCCGGCAAGGGCGGAGACGTCGACGGGTTCCGTACTGACCACCAGCCAGCGGTCCGGCGCCAACCAGAGAACACGCACGCCGCGGCCATCGCGCGTTTCGCCGGCGCTCAGCGGCAGCGGCAGCCCCAGGGCATGGCGGGCGGCCGTTGGAAATTCCGCGTCATCGACGTTGCCCGCCAGGTGCACGATATTCAGGCCGCGGCGCTCGGTAATGGTCACGCCGGGGCCGTCCGGGTGATCGGCGCCATATACGCCGTCGCCCGTGGGAAGGGCCAGATCAACCACGAAGCCGTTCTCCTTGTGGGTCAATAAAGATGGGATGGGTGACCGTGACGGCAACGCTCTCGCCGGTCAGGGGGGAATGGGCCTGCAGGGTTTCGCCGTGGCGCTTGGCGCCGCCGTTGATCAGGGCCAGCGCGATGGGATGGCCCAGGTTCGGGCTCATGCATTGCGACGTCACTTCGCCCTGCATGGTGACGGGGGGCGGCGCCGAGACATCAGCGATGATCTGTGCGCCGCGCGGAATGCGGCTTTTGCCATCCGCCGGGATCAGGCCGACAAGTTGTCTTGCGTCGTCGCGGGTCAGGCCTTCGCGCCGGGCCAGGACCTGTCCGACGAAGGGCTTTTTCGTCGACATCATTTTGCCGAAACCGAGGCCGTCGGCCGTGGTCCGGCCGTTCAACTCACCACCCACGACGTGGCCCTTTTCGATCCGCAGCACGTTCATGGCTTCGGATCCGTAGGCGATCACCTCGCCGTCCTCGCCGGCACCCAGCAAGGCCTTCCAGACCGTCAGCATGTGGGCCGGTGCCATATTGACCTCATAGGCCAATTCACCGGAAAAGCTGATCCGGAACAGCCGCACGGGCATCCCGGCGACGGTTGTTTCCGTGAATCCCATGAAGGGCAGGGCGGCATCGCCGACATCCGCCGCCGCCAACTTGGCTAGGAGTTCCCGCGACCGGGGACCGGCGACGGCGATGCCGGCCCAATCGTCGGTGACGGAAAGAAGGTGCACGTCCAATTCCGGCCAGTCGACCTGAGCCAGATATTCCATGCGGCTCATCACCGGGCCGGCGTGCAAGGTGGTGGTGGTGATCATGTAGCGGTTTTCCGCCAGGCGGGTCACCGTGCCGTCGTCGTCGACCAGGCCATCGTCGCGCAGCATCACCCCGTAGCGGCACTTGCCGACGGCCAGCTTGGCGAAGCCGTTAATGTAGAGACGGTTCAGGAATTCACCGGCGTCTGGGCCCTGCACGTCGATCTTGCCCAGCGTCGAGACGTCGACGATGCCGACTTTTTCGCGCACGTGCCTGGCTTCGCGCATGGTCGCCTGTTCCAGGTTTTCGCCGTCTTTCGGATAACCTTGGGCGCGCATCCATTGGCCGGCGGTGGCGAAGCTGGCTGCGTTATCCCGGTGCCAATGATACAGCGGCGAGGTGCGCACCGGGGCCACATGATCATGCGCGTTCAAGCCGCCGACGGCGCCCATGGGGATCGGCGTGAAGGGCTGGCGGAACGTCGTCGTGCCGACGGCGGGAATGGCTTCGCCGCGATGCGCGGCCATGATCGCCAGGCCGTTGACATTCGACGTCCGGCCCTGGTCCGTGCCCATACCGAGCGTCGTGTAGCGTTTCAAGTGTTCGACGGAGCGGTAGCCTTCCCGGTAGGCTAGGCCGACGTCTTCCGCCGTCACATCGTTCTGCAGATCAACGAAGCGTTTGCCGTGCAGATGATGCGGGGTCGGCAAGGCCCACAGTGCCCGCGGTTCGACCACGGCGTCGTCGTTGCAGGGCGGAACTTCCGCGGCAGCGCCGTCATGCCCGGCGGCGCGGGCCGCTTCTATGCCGGCCTCGCTGCCTTGCTGCAGGCAATCGGCCAGGGCGAAGGAACCCTTGGCGGCGCCGACCGACCGTTCGCGCTGAAATGACATGTTCGGGACAAAAGCGGTTAGTTGTTCGTCGTAGCGAAGTTTGCCGCGCGATTGCGAAAACAGATGCACCGACGGCGTCCAACCGCCCGACAGGCAAACCAGATCGCAGAGGATTTCTCGGGGCTCACCGACGGCTTTCGTGCCTTCGTCATTGAGTTTCATGACCGTCACCGCGCTCACCGCCTTGCCGCCGTGGGCGGCGACAACGGCATGGCCGGCCAGGACGCCGATGTTGGCATTGCCGGCGGCCTCAAGATCGGCGGCCAGCGGCTTTTGGCGGAGATCGACAATGGCTTGGATTTCCATGCCGGCGGCCTTCAATTCTGCGGCTGCCATATAGGCAGAGCTGTTGTTGGTAAAGACCACCGCGCGGTGCCCGGCCAGGACACCGTGGCCGTTGGCGTAGGCTTGCGCCGCCGAGGTCAGCATCACGCCTGGCCGGTCATTGTCGGCGAACACCATCGGCCGTTCCAGGCTGCCGGTGGCCAACACCACTTCCGTGGCCCGCACTTGCCACAGGCGGTGGCGCGGTTCGGCCTCATCGGGGACCGCTTTGTGATCCGCGACCCGTTCGTCAAGGATCAGCATATTGTGGTCGTAGTAGCCGGTTGCCGTGGTCCGGGTCAGCACAGTGACGTTATCCATGCCGCGCAACGTGGCCACGGTATCGCTCACCCAGGCCGCCGCCGGACGTCCGTCGATGGTGTCGCGGCGGCCTTTGAGCATGCCGCCCATGGCCGGGTTTTCGTCGGCGATGATCACCCGCGCACCCGACCGGGCGGCGCTCAGGGCGGCCATCAGACCGGCCGGTCCGCCACCGGCGATGAGCACGTCGCAATGGGCATGGCGGTGGGCATAGGTATCGGGGTCGGGGGCGGTCGGCGTTCTGCCCATGCCGGCGATCTTGCGGATCATGTGTTCGTAGGCGGGCCATAGCTTGGCCGGCCACATGAAGGTCTTGTAGTAGAACCCCGATGGGAACAAGGCGTGCAGCTGGGCGTTGATGGCGCCCAAATCAAACCGCAGGCTGGGCCAGCGGTTCTGACTTTCCGCTTCCAGGCCGTCAAAAAGCTCGATCCGGGTGGCGGGTAAGTTGGGTTCGGTCCGATCACCCCGGCGCAGCTGTACCAGGGCGTTGGCTTCCTCGGTGCCGTAACCGGCGATGCCGCGCGGCCGGTGGTATTTAAAACTGCGGCCAACCAGGCGGACACCATTGGCCAGCAGGGCCGAGGCGAGGGTGTCCCCGGCGAACCCCTCAAAGGTCCGGCCGTCAAAGGTGAAGCGCAGCGGCCGCGTTCGATCGATATTGCCACCGCTTTCCGTGCGGAACGTTTGCGTCGCCATGTTCATTGGCCCTCCAGGTCGCCGGCCGGTGTGCAGGTGGCGGCAATATCATGGCTGGTCATGTCTCGGCGCACCTTCAAATGACGCCGGCAACCCGCCGAATGGTGCCAGAATTCATCGTGTGCACCGCGCGGGTTGTCGCGCAGATAGACAAATTCATACCACTCGCGGTCCGTGCCCGTTTCCGGATCGGGCCGGGTCAGCGTGGCATCGCCGGCATAGGTAAATTCCGTTTGCGCCCGCTTGCCGCACCAGGGACAGGTGATTTCCAGCATCTATTCGATCCTTCTCAATGGGAATTCGGCGTGGCCCCGGAACCGTGCTCATCGACCGTGTAGCCGCGTTCAAACCGGTTCAGCGCGAAGCCTTCGTTGAGCTCATGGGGCTGGTCCTGGGCGATTGTATGGGCGAAAACCCAGCCCGATCCGGGAGTGGCCTTGAAGCCGCCGTAGCACCAGCCGCCATTGATGTAGAACCCGTCGATGGGGGTTTTGGAGATGATTGGGCTGCCGTCCATGCTCATGTCCATGACGCCGCCCCAGGTGCGCATCAGGCGTAGCCGGCCAAAGGCCGGGAACATGGAGATCACCGACGCCACCACATCCTCGATGCGCGGGAAGTTGCCGCGCTGGGCGTAGGAGTTGTAGAAGTCCAGATCGCCGCCCATGACCAACTCACCCTTGTCCGACTGGGAGATGTAGGCATGCGTCGCGCCTGACGTAACCACCGTATCCAGGCATGGTTTAACAGGCTCTGAAACCATCGCCTGCAGGACGTGGCTTTCGATCGGCAGCCTGAGCCCGGCCAAGGCGGCCACCTGGCCCGTGTGCCCGGCCACGGCGGTGCCGATCTTCTTGGCCTTGATGGCGCCGCGCGATGTCTGCACGCCGGTGACGCGGCCGTTTTCCATATCGATGCCGGTGACTTCGCAGTTCTGGATGATGTCGACGCCGCGGGCATCGGCGCCGCGGGCATAACCCCAGGCAACGGCGTCGTGCCGCGCCGTGCCGCCACGCGGCTGCAAAAGGCCGCCCTTGATGGGGAAGCGGGCGTCATCGGATACGTCCACCATCGGCGCGCGGGCCTTAATCTCGGTGCGGTTCAAATAGACCGCATCGGAGCCGTTCAGGATGATCGCGTTGCCGCGCCGCTGAAAAGCATCAACTTGCGCGTCCGTGTGGGCCAGATTGATGACGCCGCGCTGCGAGAACATGACGTTGAAGTTCAGGTCCTGGCTCATGCCCTCCCACAACTTCAGGGCATGCTCATAGAACAGCTCGTTCTCCGGCAACAGATAATTGGCCCGCACGATCGTGGTATTGCGGCCCGTGTTGCCGCCGCCCAGATAACCTTTCTCCAAAACCGCGACATTGGTGATTCCGTGGTTCTTCGCCAGGTAATAGGCGGTCGCCAGGCCGTGACCGCCGGCACCGATGATGATCACGTCGTATTCCGGCTTCGGGTCGGGGCTGCGCCAGGCTTCAGGCCAGTTCTTGTGGCCGGTCAGTGCGTTGCGGGCAAGGGAGAAGATGGAGTATCGGGTCATCTCAATTCCATAACTGTCGGGTGGGGCCGGCGGTTTCCATATTGCGCAGGCGTTTCAACCAAGCATCGGCTTGGCCGGCGTGTCCGCCAAACTCGGCAAGGCCGATGAATTTTGCATCGATGGCGGCATCGGACATGGGCTTTTCCGGAGCACCGGTGGCGACCGAATTGAAACGTGTCCGCGTTTCGCCGCCGTTCGTCGTCAGGCGGACACGGGCGCATTCCGGACCGGCGGTACCGGCGTTGGCTTGATGGGTCAGATCATCGTCATGATGCATTTTGATCATTGGCATGATCGCCCGGACGCGCGAGTCGTGCAGGGCGTCTTGGCTTAGGTGCTGAACCGAAAAATCGCCATCGACCAGGATACTGCCGAGGACGAAGGGCATGCTGAACTGGCCTTCCGGCGTGCGGGTGGGAATGTCGTGGACAAGACTATCGCAGACCAGCTGTGGCGCATCCACATCGACGGCCCGAATTTGATCCGGCGTTAGTGCATATTCACGGATCAGCTCGGCGGTCGCCTCGGCGGCGGCGTGGGAGGCCGAACAACTGGGGTAAGGCTTCAAGAAGACGCCGGGGTCCGTCAGCGCGTAGACGTTACCCAAGTCGCCAAACACGCGTCGATCCATGGGGCCGCGTTTGATTAACTGGGCCAATCCGTTGACGCCTTCCAGGGCATCCAGCGGCGCCGTGACGCCGGCTTTCGCCAGTAAGGCCGAGGTAACGCCCAGGCTGGCGGTCTGGCCGTTGCCTGTGAACTTCGCATCCGTGCCCAACATGGCGCGCAGCCCGCCCGTGCGGCAAAGTGCGTGGGCCATGGCGGTGGCCGTCGCGTCGCCGTCCAGGCCCATAAGTTTGGCCGCCGCCGCCGCGGCACCAAGGCCGCCGAAGATTGAGGTGCCCCACCAGCCATCCATGAAAATGCCATTGCCGGCGGCCTTGCCGAACGCATACTCGGCTTCCAGGCCGGCAATGAAGGCGCTCAGAGCTGCGACGCCGTCGGCATTCTCCTGGTCGGCGATCGCCAGCACGGCGGCCGCGACGGTCGCCGAGC
>CAZQPC010000104.1:0-14082 GCA_964595005.1 uncultured Magnetovibrio sp. | reverse complement strand
CCACACCCGGCCGGGACCACTGGTGCGGTCTTCCAAGCCGGCTTCGCCGAAGCTTTGGTAGCGGTCGTACCATCTGTAGAAGGTCGTCTTCGCAATGCCCAGCTTGTCCAGGGTCCGCCTGACGGACAGATGGGAGCGTTCAACCAGGCCGATGATCTCAAGCTTCTCGGATATGGGATATCTCATGCCTCGTCTCCCCCATGCCCGATCATGCTTTTTTTGAGAAGCCGGTTCTCCAGCATCTGCTCGGCCAGCGCCTCCTTGAGATCGCGGGCCTCGGCACGAAGCGATTTCACCTCATTGCTGGTGGCCTGGCTGTGATGTCTCAACAGGTTGTTCATTCGATCCGTCCCTGAGAAGCTGATGTTTGGATAGACAATAGCTTTCAAGGAGGACCGAATGAACGTTCACGAGAATGCCCGTCTGACACCGCGGGGTCGAGAGATATTGATCTCGCGTTTGGAACGCGGCGAGCCGCCGATGGACGTGGCCACGGCCATGGGCGTCAGTACGAACACTGTCGACAAATGGCGGCGGCGCTATCGGATGGAAGGCGTTGCGGGCGTTACGCATTGGTCAGCATCTGGGACATGAATGGCGGCCTCGTGGTTTACGATGCCACCACCTTGGAAGAGGTAAAGCGCATTCCCATGAAGAAACCGTCAGGCAAATACAATGTCTACAATAAGATCACCTTGTCGCGCGGCACCAGCCGCTGATGGATGCGCCTTGCGGGAATGTTAACGGGCCTGAGAGGCCGGTGATCCGTTGACGGTCAGGCGGCAAGTTGACGCCATTCTGGCAAGGCGTCGGCGCAATTGATTTTGAAGAATCCACGGCTCAAATGACGTGAACCGCGAACGCTTCATATCCATCTCCTCTCATGGGAGATGGATCCTACTTATTCCTGGAGGAAGATACGGGGCTCAGGTCATAGGAGACTGGGCGTGAACCGCAGTTTGATCCCGGATGGAATGGCAGAGAGAGGGTCTGCAATCAAACCCAATTTATAAAAATTTTTGGGCAACCTTTCACTATACCCACATCTTTGCCCACGTCAGGTGTATGGTTTGGCGTCCGCATTCTTAAGTTTAGCCAGCTTGAACAACGGCGTTCTCGATAAGTGCGTGTTTGATGCCGCGCTTGAAATAAAGTTCTGCAACAAAATACGGCAATAAGAGGACGAGAGCCTCTTTGAGGGATTGCTACATCGGAAATGAAGCCCGTTGGCGCGATCCTCTCAGCGACAGTCTCCGTTTTACTCTGTCACGATATTACAGAACGATTGCACAGCACAGAAATTGCCGATACTTAGAACAGCGGCCTTGGCAATAGGTCTGCAATCGGAATTCGCTTCTTTCAGAAGAATTTTAAAGAGGTCGGATCGCATCAATTTCCGGTGAAATTGATAAAAATCTCAACGCATCGTCACCAATTGTGATTATGACCATACTCAACAAATGAAACGGGAACTCAGGAACACGTTCATGACTGATCGATTTAATATGGATGGCCATAAACTGCATTGGCACCTTGATCGGGTCCACGCTTGGCAGCAAGGTGAACGGGTTGCGCCCCTTCACATCGATATGGGCATCACGACGGGCTGCAATATGGCCTGCACATATTGCTATGGGGTGATCCAGAACCGGGCCGGCTATGGCACCGGCAATACTGGCATAACACACATGCCCAAAGACGCCATCCTTAGGACGTTTTCTCAGGCCAAGGAAATCGGGGTTCGTTCCATCGCCATTATTGGCGAGGGCGAGAATACACTAAACCCGCACTTTCACGACGCATTGGAACACGGCCGCGAGATCGATCTCGATCTGGGACTCGCGACGAACGGTGTACGGATTGATCCGCAGCGGGCCGAGTTGTTGCTAACGGCGTTAACATGGTTGCGCATCAACATCAGCGCGGCAACGCCGGAAGCCTTCAAGCGTATTCATAACACGGACCACTACCATCGTGTTCTCGACAATGTTCGCGCATTGGTCAAAGCAAAAGCTGAGAACGGCTATCCATGCACGCTGGGCCTGCAGATGGTTGTGACCAGCGACAATTTCGACCAGATCGTACCGCTTGCCAAATTGGGTTGTGAGTTGGGCGTCGACTATCTGGTTATCAAGCCCTGTTCGGATACGCCGGAGGGTGATTTGGGGTCTCCCCATGACGAATACGCCAAACAGACAGCGATCTATGAAGAAGCGATGACATGGGCAACAGACAGCTATGAAGTCGTCCCGAAAATGGCAAAATTAATGGACCATGGCTGGAAGGATTATCCGGTCTGCTTCGGCACCCAGTTTATCATCGCCATCAGCGGCAACGGCAACACATTCCCATGTGGCCATTGGTTTGACATTCGCACGGACGAATTCCTGATGGGCAACGTCATCGATACATCGTTCGCCGACATCGTATCCAGCGAGCGTTATTGGCAGGTCCAAAAGCATGTGCAAAGCGTTGACGTCAATCACGAGTGCGAAACCAACTGCCGCCAACACTACGCAAATCAGTTTCTATCGAAATTGTCGAACCCGCCGAACCATTTGAATTTTGTCTAAAGCATCGTGCGCTATTTCGTACGCACTGAGACGGTCAGTCCGGTTTGCCGGCTAGGAAGGGATCGCGCCGTGATGCCGGCGCATCACCAGCGGACCGTGACGCCGTCCGGCGGACCGGACTGGCCGCCTCCGGTCACCGTTGCGGCGCCGCCGCTGCGTCGAGAACACTAACCGATACCCCGCATCGCCCGCGTGTCCTCTCCTGACGGCGTCACCGGAACAGTGATCTCAGTGCATATGAAATAGTGCACGACGCTCTAATGTTCGGCGCCAGAGAAATTCTCGAAGGATCTAAGCCGTCTTGGATTTTCTTATAAATCCTGTTTCAGCATAGTCCTTGATATCTTCATAGGAGCGGTGCGCATCGCCGGCTTGGTCTTGTTGACGGGCCATCCATTTTTCCTTGTTTTCAAGCCAGTAGTTCGCGCGGATATCATTCAATTCCTCACCGGTAATGTCTTCGTGTTCGATATGAGAGAGCGCAAACCGAACATCATCGGCATTATAGGTTTCGGTCAGCAGTGCCCGGTCGTTACATTCGTCGTATAGCGGTGTCCCCGGCAACGGCGAGACCAGGGACAAGGAAAAATCATCAAGATCTAGGTCGCGGGCCATGTTGGCGGTCTTCAATATCTGCTCACGCGTTTCGTCGGGAAATCCGAGCATGAAATAACCTCTGATTTCGAGACCAACTTCTTTACATTTGGCAACGACTTCGGGGACCCGGCTGACATTGACCTTCTTATCGACACGCTTTTCCTGAATCTCCTCATCGGCGGATTCGATGGCGATAATGGCCCGGGTCCAGCCCGCTTTCTTCATCAACTCGATCATTTCGTCATCAAGAGCGTTGACCTCTGAGCCCGGTGGATTGACGAAAGTCATGTCAGGGAAACTCTCAGCGAATGCACGCAACATTTTTTTGGCCCGTTTTTGCGCAACCAATAAATTGTCGTCCATGAAATGTACTTCGCGAACACCAAATTGATCTCTCAGCCAACGAATTTCCGCAACAACGTCGTCGATCGGCCGCTTTCGATAATATTTGTACCCGCCCATTAACGGTGACGTACAGTAGTCGCAGACATGCGGGCAGCCCCGCGTCGTCACCATGACGGCATACCGTTCATGTTCAGCGTTGCCGCCGCCTTGACGCACCTCGCAAGCCCAATATCCGGGCATGTCAAACAAGTCCCATGCCGGATAGGTCAGCGACAACAGATCACCGGGATTAGGCGAATCTTTGCGGCCATAATAGGCATAATCACCACCCTTAAAGGCGGCGATGGCACCAGCCATGGTGCTTTTGACGTCGCCGCCATCGCGCCAATAAAGGCCTTTGACAGAACCCAACGTGCCATCACCATTCAGCGTATTGAGTAATTGCGGGAAGGTGACGTCGGCCTCTCCAGTCAAGACAAAGTCGACGCCGGCTTGGATCTTCAGAACCTTTTCGGGCATTGCCGACGGATGATGGCCGCCAAGCACAATCGGCAATTCCGGCAGCTCCGCCTTGATTGCGGCGATCAGCTTGTATACCTCCGTCGCCAGATGAGAAAACAGGATGCCCATCCCGAGCACGTCAGGCGCCGCCAATTTCACTCGGCGTACCGTCTCTTCCACGGAAAGGCCATAGACCACGTAATTGTCGTCGAAGACCTCATTGTCATATCCCTCAAGAAGGACATCCAGAACATCCACGTCGTAGCCGGCATTGCGGGCGGCACCGGCAATATAGGCAAGCCCCAATGGCGGCTGCGCATGCTTGCGTTCGACGATGGCGCCGTGGCGGACGTAGCATTTGCCCGGCGGCGCCAGAAGCAATATTTTCTGGTAGCGTTTCATGAGAGGCCTCCTGGTCGCGAGTTTACCACGGCATGTTCTCCTTGGTGCTAATAAAAACATATCCGTCCTTGCTGTCGGCCGGCATATCGTCCGCCGTCTCAACTATTCGCCAGCCGATTTTCTGGGCGAATATGTTGACGCCGCCGCCGGCGACGCCGTCCAGGATCACGTCCCGATTTTCCTCGTTATGCACTTCAACAAGCACGTCGATGGTGTTCCAGCGGGCGCGGGGAATGGAGCTCAATATGGCGGCCTCACTGCCTTCGACATTGATCTTTACCAAATCAGGATAGGCACCAAAATCTTCCAAGGTTGAGGTCGCGACCGAAAAAGTGTCGTGTTCGCCATAGAAATCACGCGTCCCGGAGATATGGTTAGCCATGATATTTCCCTTAACGCGAACAAATTCGGCAGTGCCAGTGGTTTCCGAAATCGCCAGCATATGAGGTTTCACGGATGCAGTATCGTTCGCATCAATGTTACTCTTCAACATTTTGAAGGTCGCCGGATCCGGTTCGAAGGCATCAACCTGATACCCCATTTTCGCGGCGATGATCGCATCGGCACCCATATTCGAGCCGATATCAAACAGGGACCCATATCGATGCCGGTTGTGCCAGTAAAAGGAATAGATGACGAATTCGACCAAGCAAAAAAACGCATAACTGTCGACCGATCCGTTACCCGCTGGAACGCGTGGCCAATACAAATCGGTGAACGGCCCGAAACCCGGACGATCCATGTCAAGTCCATCGAAATGGTCCTTGATAAAGGTCTCAAAATGGCGATAGAGAGGTCCCGATACGGCATGAAATTCCGAAAGCTTCGGCAAAGCCGCAAAAATTTCTTCTAGCAGAGCGACCCGCTCGAACGACGGTTCCATCGGTTGTTCTCCCGATATGGATCATGTTTTCCAATTTCTACGATCCTTAGAATATCGGTCACGTCAGCTTTTGGTACAAGTGGTAGTGGCTTCACACAACGCGCGTGCGTAATTTTTGATGGCGAGATATTTGTCCGCCATGCTATGGTCTGAAAACAAAGAGATTTCAGAATCAAACCCACGAGGTGGCTGTGCTTAGCGACAGAATCGTCGTCTATTTGGCCGACCTGACATATACCGGTCCCGTACTTAGCTCGAATGTCCATCCATTGGCCATTGGGCTTGTTGGCGCTTACCTTCTTGAACGCTTTGGTGATCGCATCACGGTCGAGTTGTTCAAATACCCCGATGATCTGGCTCGGGCCATTGATGAGCGCCTCCCTGACGTTTTGGGTTGTTCAAATTATTCATGGAATAGCGAAGTATCACTTACTTTTGCGCGTGCCCTGAGAAAGGCATCGCCAAGTTCGCCGATTATTTTCGGCGGCCCTAATTATGGAACAACCGATACAGAAACAGCGAATTTTTGGGACCGCGACCCGGCTGTCGACTTTGTCGTCAATGGCGAAGGCGAACTGGCCATGGCGGCGATCATGGAGGCACTGTTTGAGCATGCCATGGATGTTGCCTCGCTGAAAGCAACGCGGCCGGATTTACCCAATACCCACTACATGGCTGACGGCGAACTGATCCGCTGCTCAAGCATCCCGCGCATCAAAGATATCTCCATTTTGCCGTCGCCTTATCTCATGGGGATGATGGATAAGTTCTTCGACGGCAAGCTAGCGCCGATGATCGAAACAACACGGGGTTGCCCATTTACATGCACCTTCTGCACCGAGGGCCACAGCTATTATTCCCCGGTAAAAAAGCGCCGCAATATCGCCGACGAATTAGAATACATTGCGCAGCGCGTCGGCGACATGCCGGAACTTCATCTGACCGACCAAAACTTCGGCGAATACAAGGAAGACTTGGTGAAGTCTCGGCAAATTCGAGCGATCATTGAGGCTTATGATTGGCCAAAGCACATCCAGGTCGATGGCGCCAAAGTGAGCAAGGATCGGCTGCTCGAATGTGCCGACATCGTCAAAGGGCGAATTTCTGTGACGGCTGCCTTGCAAAGTACCAACGATGAAACCCTTAACGTCATCCGCCGCCACAATATTTCTAATGACACACTGATGCACACAGGGCGCGAAGCACGGAAGCTGAATGTCAGATCTTATATCGAGCTTATTTTAGGACTGCCTGGCGAGACAAAAGAAATGCATATCGCCAGCCTTCGCGACGCCGTATTGAGCGGCGTTCCGACCGTCCGCATGTACCAACTTATTTTGCTGCCGAAGACCGAGATGAATAGCGCTGAGACGCGCACGAAGTATGGGTTCAATCCTCGGTATAGATTGATGCCGCGCGCCTTCGGCCAATACGAAATTCTCGGATCAAATGTCAACGTGGTCGAGTATGAGGAAATCGTCACCGAAACAAACACCTTACCCTTCGAAGATTATCTCGACTGCCGGGAATTCCACCTTCTCATCGAGATGGTACATAACGATGATGTCTTTCAGGAACTTCGCGAACTTTGCAATCACGCGGG
The DNA here is from genome assembly GCA_964595005.1 of uncultured Magnetovibrio sp. Taxonomy (GTDB): domain Bacteria; phylum Pseudomonadota; class Alphaproteobacteria; order Rhodospirillales; family Casp-alpha2; genus UBA3470. The sequence continues at coordinate 7,178 of CAZQPC010000104.1, read as the reverse complement.
CGTTGATTGGTTTGACGTGTTGCTCGGATTTTATGAGCAGAGCCGGCAGAACAATCCGGCCATCAAGGCAATCTTCGACACGTTCCGCGACGACAATTTGGCGGGGTTATGGGACAGCCGTGACGGCCTGCTGGCCCACGTCGGCGCGAACATCAACACCTATATGGATAACCCGAGCGGCACCAACGAATTGTCGAAAGCGAAGGCACTTGCTTGGTTTACAGCGCAGAAAGAGATCCACGAGGCCATGTACGCACAGGTTGCCTCCCAACTGGCGGATATGGACGAAGACGCCGCTCATTTCGGGCTCTACCTAGATCAGCTCAGAGATTTCAGTTTGCTCCGTAAGCGCCAGATTTTGGATACGTCGGAGCATAGCGTAAGCAGTTTCGACTATGATTTCCCCCAGATGATCGTGAACAATTTCACAGATGACCCTTTAAAATACAGGCTCAATCAACCAATCGAATGCATCATCAAGCACGACACGACCCAGACGGACCTGATTGACGGTTATGTGCGCGCCTTCGGGACGACCGCCGACGGCCTGGGCCGAATTATGATGTTGGCGCCGGTGGCACGTATGTTTCGAGGTGTTGAGCGCAAGTCCGTGGCGGCTGCGGAATGAAGGCCCTGGCGCAATCGCTAATAGCTGAGGATTCCGGGAACACCCTTCTTAGAAAATTTCCGAACCAATCCGATCCGCGTACGGTCATACGCGCCGAGGGCGCGTACCTGATTTTGGAAGACGGCAGAAAACTGTTGGACGCCAACGCAGGCGGCAGCTCATTTGCAGTGCTTGGGTTTTCTCATCCAGACGTGTTGGATGCCATGCACGAGCAGATGGCCCGTTATTGTCATATTGATTTCAACTCGTGGAGAAACCCGCTGGCTGAAGAATTGGCGGCATTAATTCTCTCGCGGGCACCGGCAGGTCTCAGCCGCGTCTATTTCGCTGGCAACAGCGGCAGCGAAGCCGTCGAGGCGGCTATGAAACTTTCTTATCAGGTTCATCATGATCGGGGCCAACCTGATCGGACGTGGATCATTTCTCGCAAGCAATCCTATCACGGCGCGACACTGGGCGGGTTGATGGCTTCTGAACTCGGCAATCTTGGTTTCTATGGGCCGCTTCTGCCGGCAAATCACGCGCGTATCGAACAACATCACCCGCTTTATCATTGCCGCGACGGCGAGAGCCTGGATCAATATGCCCGGCGCTCCGCGCAGGATCTTGAAGACAAAATTTTGGAGATTGGCGCTGACAAGGTTGGCGCCTTTGTTGGTGAGACAATGCTCAGCGCCATGGTTGGCGATGTGCCGCCGGCACCTGGCTATTGGAAATATATCCGCGAAATCTGCGACCGCCACGGTGTCCATCTGATCTTAGACGAAGTCTATTGCGGGCTCGGCCGGAGCGGTCGCTCATTCTGCTGCCAATGGGATGACGTTTGCCCGGATTTCGTCACCGTCGGCAAAACCCTTGCGGCAGGGTTTGCACCATTAAGCGCCGTCGTAACGACGGAACCGATCGCCACCGCCATTGCCGACGGACCACAAGGCCGCATTCAGCATGGCCACACGCATCAAGGTCATGGGCTTGGCGTGGCAGCTGCCTTAGCGGTCCAAAAGATCGTTCAAACCGATGACATGCTGGCCAGAATTTCTGCACTGGGTGAACGTATGCGGGCATCTTTGCGCGACGGAATTGGCAATCATCCATACATGCGCGAAATTCGCGGCCGCGGCCTTCTGTTCTCATTGGAATACGACTGCCCCAACAAGAATGAATTTGGCGCCCGCATCGCCGATATTCTGCAAACCGACGACGGCATCTTACTCAATTCGAAATGGCACCGGATGTCTTTCGCGCCTCCGTTTATTCTGACAAACGAAGAGGCCGACCAAATCACCGGTGCCGTAACGCGCGCATTTTGCGCATCCGCTGACAAATGGGAGAGCTGAATGCTGGACAAAGCAATATCCATCAAGTCGCTGACTGAATGCGAAGTCTGTGGCGGCGGTAGCTTGGAAACGGTTATGGACCTGCCGCTGTTTCCATTGACCGGCATTTTCGTCTCCGATAAAGAGCCCGGTTCATCGCATGGTCATGATCAAAAACTGCAGTTTTGCGAAACTTGCGGCCATGCCCAGCTTGAAAGTGTTCTCGCCCCGGCGTTTCTCTATGGCGAACACTACGCTCACCGATCATCCGCCAGTCACCTGACACCGCCGGCCGTTGAATTTTTTCTCAATTGCCTGGATAAACTTCGTCCCGGAAATCGCTTCAAACTATCTGTCGAGATCGGCTGCAATGAGATGGTATTGCTTGATCGCGTTCTAGCGCGTTCCGACCGTGTCGTTGGTATCGATCCCTTATGGCAGCGTATGACGCCGGACGAAAAGCCTGGCCGTCAGGTACTCGGCAAGTTTTTGGAAGACGTCGACTTAGAGGTCGAATTGGGCGGCCGCCCAGATCTGGTCATTTCGACCCATAACTTGGAGCATATCAATGACCCCGCCGGGCAATTGTCACGCCTGATGGATGTCGCTGTCGACGACGCGCTATTCCTCATGGAGGTGCCGGATTTTGACCTGATGGTTGATAACTTGCGGTTCGATCAGGTGTTCCATCAGCATGTTCATTATTTTGGCATGGCATCATTCCTGCGGATAATCGAAAAATTGGGCGGTCACTATTTGACTCATTTCTATAATTACCGAAGCTGGGGCGGAACAGTCGTTGTCGCCTTCACCAAATCCGCCAATGGTGCGACGCCGCCGGCCCCGAAACCGCGAAAACTTTCCATAGTCAAAGAGCGCTATAGCCTGTTTCAAGAGCGCATGGACGGAACGACGAGATTACTGGAGGGCGTGACCGGGGAAATGTGGGCCTACGGGGCTGCCCAAATGCTGCCGACATTGGCCTATCATATGAAAACCGACTTCGGTTTTTTGGAGGGCGTTCTAGATGATTGTCCTCAGCGAACCGGACTGACCTATCCTGAGATTGACGTTCGAATCAATAAGCCGGACGACGCGACGAAGTTGGATGACGCGGTGGTGTTGATCACCGCGCTCGACGCCGTGCGGCCGATTATGAACCGGCTACGAGATTTCAATCCGCGATTTGTCGTCATTCCATCGCATGTCTACTGAGATTGGAAAATCAATTACGCAGAGCCGTACATGGGACAAAATATTCATTCAATAAGATGTGGGTAACGCCGCAGGAAAGACGCCGCGGGCATCGGCGAAGCCATATTTCCGGGGGAAGCATTTAACTCCCGACAGCGGTAGGCTTTGGCTCAATATTCATTCACCGCTTGGAATTTTTCGTCTCATCGTAACTTCATATCGTCAACGGCCTCCCTAATATCATCCGCTAAATTTGGCTACGTGTTAATGAGTCCATGACCGAGAACTCCTCTATGATGAAATCACCGCAGCGTCTCCCATAGGCGTGGAAGTCAGACAAGGAACGACAACATGAAGCCGCCACATTATGCTTTGGAGTGTCGACCGCGCGCACCGAAAGTCATCACTCAACTGGACGAAAAGCCGAACATGCACTAATTAAAAATTTGGGCCAATCAGTGGGGGCAGGTCACATCAACAATAATTTGAGCATTGTACTGCATCGGCTTCAAAATAGGCAGAAGTCAGAAGCCATCGAGAACGCCATCAAAAATTTGTCACAACATGAAAAGTTGTATGCAGAAGAACCAGATAGCTATGAGTTGAACAAAGCAATCGGGATATTTCTCGCCTACGACCCTGATACGATGGAGTTCGCGGAAACCTTTCTGATCAAGGCGGCGAACGAAAATCGTGACGAACCCGCCAGGCAGCAAATATTGGAGAACCTGGCCAAAGTTTTCGAACTTGCTGGTGATATTGTGCGCGAAAACCTAATCCTCCAGATAGCCGGCCAAAATTCGGCCAACTTATTCAAGAATTTAGGCCATTCGTATCTCCGTCTTGGCAAAGAGCAAGATGCTTCCGATATTTTCAATAATTTTCTCGATTTTCACTACGACTTTGCCAAGAAAAAAGCACTTGAGCGGGGTAGCGAAATCACCCAACTCCTCTATCCAGCCGATGTGACGTGCTCGCGCTTCGGAGAGTTGGCGCACAACCTCGACTTATACATCAAGGCACGGAAACTCGGTCTGACACCTAAAGTGAAGGCCATTTTAATTGCGCATTCCGCATGGGTCAGCAATCAGGTGCTCCTTGATTACTGGCGCGAGCAGCATCCAGACGAGATATCCATAATAAGCGACGAGCCCGAAATAGCCCGAGCGAAGGAAGCCCATGAAGGCTGGGAGCTATCCATGGAAATTTTTCGCCTCCCCGATGGCCGTGCGCTTCATACGCATCAGGCAACACCGGAAATTTGGAGACTTTGGGAGGACGCCGGTAACGGACCATTACTAAAACTACGCGGTGATCATCGCCAAAAAGGCTTCGATTGGATGCGGGATCATGGCGCGCCAGAAGACGCCTGGTTCGCTGCCCTGCATGTTCGAGAGCAAGGATATCACAACGAAACCGGTTGGGCCTACAACCGGCATCGAGACAGCCGCCTCGATGATTACTTTCCGGCTATCAAGGCGATTACAGATCAGGGCGGCTGGGTCGTCCGGTTGGGCGATCCGTCGATGACGCCTTTACCGCCCATGGAGCACGTCATTGATTACACTGTGGCGACGGATCGCGCAGAGGAACTTGACCTTTTTTTCTGTGCCGAGGCAAAACTTTTGGTCGGCGCAAGCTCGGGCTGTATTTCGGTAGCCGACGTCTTCGGCACGCCGGTGCTTGCCGTCAATATGTTTCCACCCGGAGACGCTCCTTGGTCGCAAAGAGATTTTTATATCCACCAGCGGCTCCAGCGTCGCACCACGGGGGAATATCTCAACGCTCGCGAAATGGTCGCCCCGCCGGGCCGGATGATGCAGTCGCCACGTTATTTCGAAGACCAGGATCTGGCCGTCATCGCAAATAGCGCCGAAGATATTTGCGCGGCCGTGGAAGAGATGATGGCTCGCTTGGATGGAAAATTCCGTATCACAGAAAACGATAAAGCGGACGTCCGCCGTTACCGGGAATTGAATGACTACCCTGGAATCCGGACGCAATCGGTTCCAGCAACGACATTCCTGCGGCGTTACCGCCATCTGACCGATTGACAATACATTGCCGCATCTGGAATTGGTCGTCCGTCTCAGTAAACAAGCGACGAAATGAGGATCAAGAACTGCGTAAAATAAGGCAGAACTATACAAAGGACGAGAAAATCATTCGACGAGATGCGGGTAACGCCGCAGGAATGTCGCCGTGGGCGCCGACGGGGTTCGGATTCCAGGGTAGTCATTCAATTCCCGGTAACGGCGGACGTTAGCCTGATCTTGTTCGCTCATTTCGAATTCATCGTTCAAACGTAACATCATTTCCTCGACAGCCTCCTCGATATCTTCCGCTGTATTTGGAATAACATCGAGACCCTGTTCCTCGTAATGGCGTGGTGTCAGCATCAGACGAAGCGGCGGGGCAACCATCTCACCGGCGTTCAGGAATTTCCCGGTGTCGCGTCGCCGCAGGTGTTTGTGGATATAGAAATCTTGTCGCGAGTAGGAATAGTCGCCAGGAGGGAACATATTGACGGCAAGCACGGGGGTACCAAATACATTTGCCACCGCCAATCCTCCTGAGGATACGGCAACCATGAATTTTGCATCGGCACAAAAGAATACATCCAGCACTTCGTCGTGTTCCATTGACACCGTATAGTCGATGACGTGCTCCATCTCCGGAAGCGGGGTCATTGACTGATCGCCTATTCGCACGACCCAGCCGCCCCGATCGACAATTGCTTTCATCGCGGGAAAATAATCTTCGACGCGACTATCACGGTGCCGGTTTGGGGATTTTCCGGTCTCGTGATGATATCCCGGTTCCCGAATGTGAAAGGCCGCGAACCACCCATTGTCCGGAAAGCCACGCTGGCGCATCCATTCGCGGCTGACCTTACGATGATCATCGCGTAGCGTAAGGAGCGCGCTTCCGTCGGCATCAGCCCATAGATTCCAGATTTCTGTCGATGCCCAATTTGTGTGCAGCGTTCGATCACCGGGAAGCTGCAAAATATCGATGCAAAGATCACAGCCTTGGTATATCTCCTCGGCGTTGGCGGCCTTCGTTGGATCGATCAGAATGGTCACTTCATCGGAATGTTGCTCCCGCCAGTAGTCGAGTAATACGTTATTGCTGATCCATTCCGGACGTGTTGTCAGAATCGCGTTTACTTTCGGCGTCAGGCCAAGTTTTCGAGCTTTTATGTAGACATCAAGGCAATGAGCAATTTCACCGAATCGGCTGCAAATGGGAATGTTCGGCCAGAGAAGTTGGGTAACCTCGCCGCCCCGTTGTTGTGCGTGTTCCAAGGCCGTTTGGTAATAAAAATCCAGCACCTGCCTAAATATCTTAGATGCCTCTTCCTCTTCGCCAAGGCGAAGCAATGCTTCCGCCAATTTCTTGATGTCCAACATCGTCGGAGAATGCTGACAGGCATTTCGAAGGACCATTTCCTCGCGTTCGATGTCTCCGAAGGCCTCAAACACCGCCGCCAGCGTACTCAATAACTTTCGTCGGTTAGGCTCATCGCGGTTTTCATTCACCGCGTTAATGAGAAAAACATCAGCGTATTCGACAGTATTATAATTGTCGGCAAGCAAACTCCCGACTGCCTTATTTAATTCATAATTATCTGTATCTTCTGCATGCTTGGTCTTCAGAAACAGAAGTTCATTGATCGTGCGCTCAATGCTTTCGGATTTAACCGGCATATCCTCTAGGTGGCGCAACAATTTTATCAATTCACCGCTCATTGGTTTCCATCTCTTTGAAAATCTGGCACTTGCTGAATGTAGGGGAGGTGAAGGATTCCGGTCCATCTATACCTGAATTCATTATCATGGACATGCCTATAATTTAGCTCGCTGCCAAATTGAGTGACCTCTGATTTCCTAGACTCCCTGCGCCTTCGTTTTCTGCTGCCGTTCGAACTCGGCGGGCGACAGCAAACCGGAATCCTACGGATCGGCAATGAAATCCCACCTATTCACCTGGACCAGAAAAACGGTTCATTAAAATCATAAGATGCTTTATTCTCTGAG
>CAZQPC010000103.1:1605-14132 GCA_964595005.1 uncultured Magnetovibrio sp. | reverse complement strand
CTAGTGAAAAAATCATCGTTTGCGGATTGTCGTTGCGGTTTGTCCGGACGCCGATCATCTCGCGAACAACAGCGACCCCGACATTGTTTTTGTATTGCTTTACCTGAACGATGACCGGCTGCTTCTGGTTGCCTACAGCCTCAATGTCGACTCCCCCGTCTTTGGAGTATTGGGTGGCCTGTACGTCATAACCTTCTTTTTCCAGGCGTATTGAAACGGCGAGTTCGAAGTCCTGCGGTGACAGTCTCTCCCATACGGAATAGTCCCTGAGTCTGTTTTCGAACTCCGTCTTTGCAGCCTCGTTCTTCGCTCGGGAACGCTCCCTAAGAGCGGCTTTGTACGCGCTCAACTCGGCCAGTTTCACCGGTTCCGGTTTTTTGGGAAGCTTCCAAGGAAGCCTCGCACTGATGACAGCGGCAACCAGTGCAACGATTGCCGAGACGGGACCACCATCAGCCTGTACGAACCCCGTGACTGAGAAGTAAGCGGCAAAGGCGGCGACGCCTGCGAAAAACAACCTGCCACCGAACTCGCCCTCCCTTGCGCCGGCCCAGGCACGTTCTTCAGTAAATATGTGCTCCTCGGGGGATACAGGAAGATCGGCCAGCGATCTCGTCGACGTCCATCGCTCGATTTTTGTGTCCTCGGGAGCTAGGACTCGGACTAGGCGACATCTGATCTGACCGTTGGCAATGGTTTGCACGATCTCCGCCTCGTAGCGGGTCGCCGAGAAGGCATCCGACTTGATATACTTCGGGTTTCGGATGTCGACGATACCGGCCATGTCTGGCGTCAACTCGATCACCACGTATCCCTCATAACGGCCGAGTCCGTAGATGGCCGCCAGCTTGCCGCTTTTCTCGTACCGCTGGACCTGTACCCGCTTTACGTCAGCCATTCCTCGAAAATTCCGATTCTAGGATCGACAAGGCTCACTCCCAATAGAAGCGAACACCAAAATCGTTCAATGATACGACCTCATTAACGGTATCGGTCAACCTCGGAAATTTAAGCCCTCCCAAAATCACGTCTTCTTAGCGACACAAGATAAACAGGGACAGTGAGCTAGCCCGGATTTGACGGACACCTTTGAAAGGGGACAATCCCCATGGAGAGGTGTCGAATGGACGAACGGCGTAATTATTCCAAGACCTTCAAGATTGAGGCCGTGCGATTGTTGAATTTGGGGGAGGCGCCGGCGGCGCAACTGGCTCGGGAGTTGGGGGTTCGGCGCAATCTTCTCTACAAGTGGCGCGCCCAGACTATTGCGGGCCCGAGCGCGAATTTCTCCGCGTAATACAACGGGGACCTTCAGGAGAGTCAAAGCCTTTCCGACATAGAACGCAACGAGCCGTTGGCCGTGTGCGCTTTAACGAAATAGCGAACGGTGTCTCTATTCACGCCAACCCCCGGACCCGCGCACCGGACCCAGCAACGATCCTACAGACGTTTAGTTAAATCCTTGTCATAGGATATTAATCATGCTACGGTTCCCACTTCGCGTTTCCTCTTCGGGGGAAATTGCCCGCTATTTGACCTTGTGAAGAGGCGCCCCGCCGGCCCCGGTTGGATTGAGATTGAATTAACATCGGGCTCAGGGCGGGTGGGGAAATCGCCGGCACCGACGATGCTATTGGCACCGTTGGGGCCGGGATTTAGGGAAACGCGACGCCGCGCACCGGCGGCCGCGCCGGCCGGACGGTGGCGAAAAATGTGAACTTTTGCGAACAATTGCGGCGATGGCCGCAAATATGATCTCAAAATCGGACATTCTAAGGCCTTGATTTCATTGAATTACCGTCCGGCGTGTCCGGAAAATGCGTACCTTTGCGTACTTTCGCGTACCTCGGGTACAGACGGAACGGCGGGGCTGGACTTTGGTAAGCTCCAGCGTTGGCGTGTGATGGGAACCCCTCCGGGGGATCAATGCGCGCTTACGCGGTGCCGTTAAGGCACCACGGTCGCGCATTGATAAAAAAAGCGGCCGGCGGTTGCCCGCCGGCCGTGAAGTTTCTAGGCCCGGCCGGAGCCGACCTAGAACGGGAACAGGATATCCCAGATCTGCATGCCCCAGCGCGGTTTCTGAATTTCGCTGAGGGTGCCGCGGCCGCCATAGGCGACGCGCAGTTCGGCAATTTTCTCGTGCGATATGGTGTTGTCCGATTCGATATCGCTGGGCCGCACGACGCCTGAAACCACCAGTTCGCGAAGTTCGGCGTTGACGCGGATTTCCTGGCGGCCCATCACCACCAATGAGCCGTTCGGCAAAATCTGGGTGACCACGGCGGCGAATGTCAGATTCAAGCTCTCGGCCCGGTCGATCTCGCCGTCGCCGGACGTCGAATGGGTGGTCGCGAAGTTGGCGATCTGGCCGGCGACGCCGGCCCCCGCACCGATGCCGTTGGGCAGCACCTTGGCCAGTTCCGCTTCAAAGCCCAGCAGATCGTTGAGGTCATGATCTTCGCTGTCTTCGCGGTCGCGCGTCGTCTTGTTGGAGAACTTGGCGCTGTCGTCGAGTGCCATGGAGATGGTGACGATATCGCCGACCTCCTTGGCGCGGTGGTCCTTGAAAAACGCCCGTGCGCCGGCCCGCCACAGCGAGTTGGGGTTGGCTTCGGCAACGCGCGGGGCCGGCATGGGCAGGCTGACCGGTCTGTAGCTCGGCCGCGCGACCGGGTTCTGGATGGTTGTCAAATTCGGGCCGTCGCCAACCTCGGAAAGGCGGCTGATCATGTTGCATCCTGAAAGAATGCCGGCCACGGCGGCGATAACAAGATACGCTCCGGCTGATCTGAGCATCATCTTTCCCGTGGTGTATTTCATGGTTTTTTCCTTTTGATTTTCGATCGTCATCGTCAGTGGCCTGTTAGTTCATGGCGAGCATCGTGGTCAGCCGAACAGCGGCTTTTCCGTGACCGATGATTTCCGCTTCAATGACCTTGTTGCTTTGCGTGTTTTTGATGCGAATGACGTCGCCGTCGCTGCCGTTCTCGAGCGCTTTGCCCTGGGCGGTGAGAATCATTTTCGGCGCCTGCAGGTACATGGTGAGGAGGCTTCCCTTGGCGACCATGATGGGACGGCGGACGGACGACAGCAGAATCGGATATCCCGCCCTCAGGCCGCGGCGTGGTGTCATGCCGATGATATCGGTTTCGTTCATCGCCGTGTTGGGCTGCAACCTGCGTGCCCGGACCTTGATCCATTTGACGTCGCCCGGCTTGATTGCGTCGCCGGCAAGGACACGATGATTGAGAACCGGCAAATCCACGGTCTCGTGGAGTTTGCCGCTGATCCGGAACTGTTTTGCGTCGGGCGCGCCGGCGGGCGCCGAGATGATCGCGGTGAACCGACGCGTGCGACGGTCGAAATCGATGTCGTCAACGGAAATTCCGGCCAAGTCGTTGCCGGGCACGTGCAATTTGACGAACCGGTTTGAAAATTCAATTTCCATGTCGGCGGCGATGCCGCGCTCGGCCAGGGCGCCGAGAACGGCATCCGTGATTTCCTCGCGGCTGACAATATGGCTGCGCCGCACGACGGTGGCCCGGACCCGGTCGTTGATGGGGCGCCAGTTCAACCGGTAGGCCCGGGCCACGCGGTAGAGCCAGCGGGCATCGAAGCTGGCCCGTTTTCCCGCAGCCGGGGCATAGGCGACGGCCGTCTCCGCCTGGTCGCCGGTGACGGTGAACAGATCGCCAAGGCGTATCACCGATTCGTCGACTTTCACCGAGGTCTTCAACATCACCGCGGTGGCGTTCAATTTGCCGGCGGCGGCGCTTTCGGTCGGCAAGGCGGCAAGGCCCAGGATGACAGCAAGCAGAAGATATCGCATGAGCCGGCTCCTTATCTCAGGGATGTCAAAGTACCGAGCATTTCGTCCGAGGTCTGAATGACCTTGGAGTTCATTTCGTAGGCACGTTGCGCGGAAATGAGGTTGGAAATTTCCTCGACCGCGTTGACGTTGGAGGTTTCCAGGAAGCCCTGCAAAATGGTGCCGAAACCAGTGGCGGCCGGATTGCCGGTGGTCGCCGCGCCCGAGGCCGGCGTCTCCAAATAGAGGTTGTCGCCGATGGCTTCCAGACCGGCGTCATTGAGGAAGGTGGCGATCTGTAATTGACCCACCGTCGACAGCGCCGTTTGGCCTTCGATCTTCACCTGAACCTGACCGGAATTGTTGACGGTGACGTCGATGGCGTTGCTGGGCACGGTGATACCCGGCTGCACCGTATAGCCGTCATGGGTGACGATCTGGCCGGTGCCGTCCAATTGGAAGGTGCCATCGCGCGTATAGGACGTTGTTCCGTCGGGCAGAAGCACTTGAAAGAACCCTTTTCCTTGGATGGCAAGATCCAAGGTGTTGTCCGTGGCTTCCAGGTTGCCCTGTTCATGAATTCGATAAACCGCCGCCAGTTTCACCCCCAATCCGATCTGTACGCCGGTCGGCACAATTGTGCCTGAATCGGATGAGGTCGTGCCGACGCGCCGCAAGTCCTGGTAGATCAGGTCATGAAATTCCGTTCGCCGGCGCTGAAACGCGGTCGTGTTCATGTTGGCGAGGTTGTTTGATACGACCTCGACGTTGCGTTGCTGGGCAAGCATGCCTGTCGCCGCAATATCCAATGATCTCATTTTCCCGTCCTTTCGATGTTCGTTCTTTTTTCAGTTTTTTATCTATTCTTCGGCTGGCCCGTCGCTATGCCTGTACTTGCGACAGGTCGCGGATCATCTTCCGCATACGGTCATCTTCCTTTTCCGCGAACCCCTTGACCGCGTCATAGGCGCGGTGAACTTCGATCATTCGGGCCATCTCGATGACCGGCTGTACGTTCGATCCTTCAAGCATGCCTTGAGCGATATTGGGCCGCTCAACAGGTTGAGGGACGGCCTCCGTGTTGTAGAGACCGCCTGCGCCGGGCCGCAATTGATGTTCGTTTTCAAAGTTCACGACGGCAAGGCGTCCGAGGGCACCGTTTAATGTTGATACGGTGCCATCCTGGGCGATCGCGACTTTCGTGTCGCCGGGTGCCAGGAAGAACGGCTGTCCGCCATCGGACAGAACCGGATTGCCTGAAGCGGTGACGATCTGACCGCCATTATCCAGTCGAAAATGTCCGTTGCGGGTGTAGTTGTTACCGGTATCCGTTTGAATGACGAAATAACCTTCGCCTTCAATGGCGACATCCAGCGGGTTGCCGGTTTGCTCCAATGGTCCGGGGCTCATGTCGCGCATCGTTGCGATGTCCCGTACATAGGAGACTTTATCGCCAAGAATTTGTTCGCCGCCCTGGCTTTTGACCAAGTGTTCGACGAACATCATCCGTTCGCCCTTGTAGCCACTGGTGCTCATATTGGCGATGTTGTGAGCAACAATATCCATTTGACGCCTGAGTGCTGTCTGCCTTGATAGCGCGACTAATGTTGGTGTTTCCATCGTTCCACTTTCCCTTAACCGTTCCACACGGTCCCAGCCAATCTTATGCATGCCGCGTGCCAAACCGATTAATCGTGCAAAATCAGAGTGTTGTTAATTGTGCCAGGAAGTTTCTGTTGGCAGATGGATGGTTTCTGCCGGCCTCGCCGGGCAGGATTTGCCGAAATGATTGTCGCCGCGTGCCGGCCGGGATTGTTGCTCTGGTTGGACGTGTTGCTCTGGTACACCGCGATTTGGTATTGTTAGACCGAATCGGTTTCTCATTGCGCGGATAGTGACGGGGCGTCATTGCGGTGGGTTTGAACGGGAAAAATGGTGCGACGCGTCAACATGAATTTTCGAAGCGGTTGCAATGAGTTGTTAACCATCGATCCCTATAAATCGAGATGGAAAATTGTGGGCCCGCAACGCGGGAACCACCGGTAGGCGGTCATGGCCGACGAAGATGACGACGAAGACGATCAGGATGCCGGTGGTGGCGACGATGAAGGTGGAGAGCCGCCCGAGAAGGGTGGAAAAAAGGTTCTCATCATCATTGGGCTGCTGTTTCTTATTGTTATCGGCGGATTGGCGGCGGCCTATTTCACCGGTTTGACGGACCCGGTCATCGAAATGGTCATCGGCACAAATCCGGATGCAGAAGGTGGCGAAGACGGAGAGCAGTCAGGACAATCCCAGGGCCGGGCCGTGTTTTATGACTTGCAGGAACTTCTGGTCAATTTGAACACCGGCGGCCGCAAGTCGAGCTTCTTAAAAATACGTGTCAGTCTTGAGTTACAAAGCGAGGATGACAGAGCGAAATTGGATACAATTATGCCCCGCATCATCGACAACTTCCAAACCTACCTGCGGGAATTGCGGATTGACGACCTGAAAGGCTCAGCCGGCATGTATCGATTGCGCGAAGAGTTGTTACTTCGTGTCAACGCGGCGGCAGCGCCGGCGAAAATTAAGGATGTTCTCTTCAAGGAGATGTTAATTCAATAGGGCTAGGTTGATTCCAAGCTGAGAGTGGGATTTTCGATAAATGACAACGCCTGGCGACGACGACGAAGATCAAGATGCCCTAGCCGCCGAATGGGAGGCTTCCCTTGGCGGGGACGACGATGGTGAGGATCAAGATGATCTGGCCGCCGAATGGGAAGCCATGGTCGGCGATGATGACGATGATGATGATGCCGGCGCTGGCGCTGATGCCGGTGGCGGGCGAGAATCGACGCGGGTCCTGAACCAAGAGGAAATCGATAGCCTTCTTGGATTTGATGAAGAGCACGAAGACGACACGTCGAAATCCGGTATCCAGGCGATCTTGTCCAGTGCGCTGGTTTCCTATGAACGTTTGCCGATGCTGGAGGTGGTGTTCGACCGACTTGTTCGGCTGATGTCGACGAGTTTACGGAATTTTACTTCCGACAACGTTGAAGTTTCGCTCGACAATATTGCGTCCATTCGGTTCGGCGATTACCTGAATTCCATTCCGCTACCGGCCATGCTCAGTGTGTTCAAGGCCGAGGAATGGGACAACTTCGGACTGATCACTGTCGATTCGTCGCTGATCTATTCCATCGTCGATGTGTTGCTTGGCGGGCGTCGCGGCACGGCGGCCATGCGTATCGAAGGCCGGCCCTATACCACCATCGAACGCAGTCTGGTAGAGCGCATGGTGCATGTCATGCTGGGCGATTTGAGTGCCGCCTTCGAGCCGCTGAGCCCGGTAACTTTCCGGTTCGACCGCCTCGAGACCAATCCCCGGTTTGCGACGATCTCGCGGCCCTCCAACGCGGCCATCGTGGCGCGGTTGAGAATTGATATGGAAGACCGGGGCGGCCGCCTCGAACTTCTTTTGCCTTACGCCACCCTTGAGCCGGTTCGTGAATTGTTGCTGCAGATGTTCATGGGAGAGAAGTTTGGCCGCGATTCCATTTGGGAAACGCACCTCGCAGAGGAGCTGTGGATGACGGAAGTTGATCTCGAAGCCGTCATCGACACGCAAATCATGAAGTTAGCCGATGTGTTTGACTTTAAAGTCGGCTCGCAAATCATGTTCAGCACGGCGCCCGAGGATTCGATCGAACTGCATTGTGGTGAAGTTCCCATGTACACCGGCCGTATGGGCCGCAAGGGGCAGAATATCGCCATTAGAATTGAGGACCGAATTGATCGTTTACCCAAGGTTTAGATTCGATCTGCTATAATCTTCGCATCTCACAGCGAAACTGATGAGGCCATGGATATTCCATTTGCTCTGATATTGGACATTTTTGTTGCTGTACTTTTGGTCGTGACGATCGGCTATGCCGTAACCTTGAACAAGCGGCTCGCGACGTTGCGCGGTGACAAAGAGGAGCTTCAAAAACTGGCGCTTAGTTTTGGTGAAGCGACGATGCGCGCTGAAGACAGCACGGCGCAATTGCGTTCAACAATTGAAGTGTTGCAAGAGCGAATTAAGAAGGCTGAATCCTTGCGTGAAGATCTGGTATTCCTGGTTGAGCGGGGAAATGGAACGGCCGACGCGCTTGAGGAAATTGTACGCACGGCGCGTGATGAAATTGGCGTCGTGCCCCGACCTGCAGGCACTCAGAAAGCCGCGTCCGCCAATGAAACCGAGCCGCTAAAAGGTGCCGTGCAGGAAGCACCCGAACCCGGTCAACGTAGTGCTCCAAAGGCCGATGCAGCGGATCGGCCTGCACCCGAGCAGATGTCGGATGCCGAACGGGAATTGTTGAAGGCGCTTCGTTCGGCCGGCTGAACGAGATCAATGGGAATGTTTGATTGCGAGAAATGATGGCGAAATTTTTTTCAAAAATCCGGTTTCTTCCGCTCACCATATTCTTTGCGACGCTCATGCTGACGGTCAAGATCAGCGACATATGGGATGGTGTCGATGGCTGGCTGTCGGGCACCATCCAGGTTTCGGAAGCGCAGGCCCAGACCAGTGCCGATCCCGCGAAAACGCCGGACAACAATGCGGATGATCCAGATTCAGAACAGGAACCGGATGCAGATTCTGACGAAGAGGACGAAGAAGGCCCGTCACGCTTAATTACCGATGATCCGACATTGTTGACGCCGGCTGAGATCGAAATCCTCCAACAATTGGCCGTTCGGCGTGACAATCTGGACGCCCGCGAAGGTGAATTGAAATCCCGCGAGGGGTTGTTGAAAGCGGCAGAAGAGCGCATTGAAAAGAAGATTTCCGAGTTGCAAAATCTTCGTCTCACTATCGACAGCCTGATCAAGAAATTCGATGCCCAGCAGGACGCAAAGATCAAGAGTCTCGTCAAAATTTATGAGAACATGAAGCCGAAGAGCGCCGCGCGAATTTTCGAAGAACTGGAGATGGATACCCTGCTTGAAGTGGCCGAAGGAATGAAGGAACGAAAATTGGCTGCCATCATGGCCCAACTCGGCCAAGAGCGCGCGCGCGAGGTGACGGTCGAATTGCGGCGCCTGCGCGAATTGCCAAAGGTTGGCGATCAGGTTGGGGGTTGATCCTGCATCGATAAGAGGGCACAAACGCTATGTGTTGCATATGTCTGGAGGCATTTCGCAAATACGGCATAGACAAACGCCGTATGAAAAAGAGGTGGGGATGATTGTAGGAAGTGCTAATCAATGCCTTCCGAGAACAAGTGGAGTATTCGATGGCTGTCGATAAAGGAATGAAAATACTGATCGTGGATGATTACAAAACCATGCTCAGAATCTTGCGAAATTTGCTCCGTCAGTTGAATTTTAACAATGTCGAAGAGGCCACGGATGGAACCATGGCGCTCGAGAAACTTCGTCAAGACAGCTATGGGCTGGTGATTTCAGACTGGAACATGGAGCCCATGACCGGGATTCAGCTGCTTCGAGAAGTGCGCGCCGAAGATTCATTGAAGCACCTGCCGTTTATCATGATCACGGCGGAAAGTAAGTCGGAAAACGTCATCGCGGCAAAAGAAGCCGGTGTTTCCAATTACATCGTCAAGCCTTTCAACGCCGAAACTCTAAAAGGTAAAATGGCGAGCGTTCTCGGGGAATTCTGAGTTTCACATCCACCCCGGAGGGTGCATGACCGCGCACGCAACCAATTCAGCGCTGACGACACGTCTCAATGAGCTCCGCGAACATCACGGGGAAACGGTTCGGGTCGAGGATATCGCATCGGTCGTCGAAAGTATGATGGCGACCATGAAAGGCGATCTCACGGCGACGGATCTTGAGCTCTACAGTGAGCTTGAGGCGTTGGCCAAGTACATTCATGCGGCAAAAGCCGATATTGCCGCCTTGCGCCCCGATGAAGTTAAAGACGACTATCTGCCGACGGCGGCGGATGAATTGGATGCCATTGTCGCGGCAACCGAAAATGCCACCAACACCATTATGGACGCGACAGAGCAGATCGAAGGATTGATGGAAAGCGTCGAGCCCGACGCGGCCAATACTATTATGGATGCGACGACGCAAATATACGAAGCCTGCGGTTTCCAGGACATCACCGGGCAGCGGACAACAAAAGTCGTCAAAGCACTAAAAGACATCGAGGAAAAAATCGATGCTTTGGTCGAAGCCTTTGGCAGCGAGATAGAAAAATACAGAGAACAGAACCCCAAGGAGAACGAACCTGATCAAGAGTTGTCGGACGAAGATCTTTTGGATGGTCCGCAGCTCGAAGAGAAGGCACAAACCCAGGAAGAGATCGACGCATTATTTGCCTCATTTGACTAGGCGGCCATGACTGAACGCGAAGTTATCTTGACGGCGTCTGAGACCGGCGATGTGGCCGGCGAATCAAACTCGATTTCTCTGTTCCTCTCTCTGTTCCTGCTTGTCTTGGCATTTTTCATCGTTTTAGTCAGCATTTCGACATTGGAGGAAGTGAAATCCAATGCGGTTAAGGATAGTCTGACCTCTACCTTTAAAGCCGTTATTCCTCCCAGCACGGACCCGACAGAATTTACCTCCAAGGACGGCGACGTATTGGCCGGCCAGCAATTCCAGGAGCAGGTCACCGGGATATTTGCAACGACACTCCAGATCGCCAAAATTGAAATCGTCCAGCCGGGACGCCTGATGCGTATCAAATTGCCGACCAACGCCATGTATGTTGATGGTGAAAGCGCCATACGGCCGGTTGCGGTTCCCGTCCTTGATCGCATTGTCGCGGTTCTCTCGGCGCGGCCGCCGGGTCTTCGTTTCGATATGGAATTTGTAATTGGCAGCCCGTATACCAGTGGAAAATCCCTCCCGGTGGTTCAGACCATGGAGGTCGAACGGGTCGGAAATCTGGCGCGGGAAATGTTCCGTCGCGGTGTTCCCCCCGATAGTGTCTCCGTTGGCATCCGGCCGGGCCGGGCTGATGAAGTCACCATTTGGTTTTTCGTACGCCAAGATACCGAAAACCTTCTTCGTTTGAATGTTAAGGGGGACCGCGACAGTGCGACGTGATCAAGTGTCTTCCGCCGTGAGAAAATTGCGACAACAGACAGCGCCACAGCACGAATCAGTTGATCAATCCAATTTGGCCAGTCAGGCAGCAGGCCGGGCGTGGATGGTGACGTTCACTGATCTCGTTTCCCTGATGTTAACGTTCTTCGTGCTTTTATTCTCCATGTCGAATGTGAAAGTGAGCGAATGGAAGAACATCATCGATTCACTTTCGCGAACATTGGCACCGACACCGGAGAAAACGGTCAAGGCACAAACCGCGACGTTTAATATTGGAACGATCTTTCGCAAGACGGCCGTCAATCTGGATTATCTGGCATCCGTCACGAGAGAGGGAATTGCGGATGTTGAAATTCTCTCAGGCGCCCAGGTTATTCGACTGGAGGATCGATTGGTAATCACGCTTCCCGGTGACTTGTTGTTCGAATCAGGCCGTGCAGCCATGACCGAGCGGGCGCAGGAAGCGATGTTCGTGATCGGCGGTATGCTCCGCAACATCGGCAACGAGATCGGCATCAACGGTCATACGGATCGGACACCGCCAAGCGGCGATGCCTATGCATCAAATTGGGAACTCTCCACGGCGCGCGCGGCGACCGTTGCCAATGCCTTGCGCGCCGCCGGATATCCGGATGAAATTATTGCTTTCGGGTATGCGGATAGCAGGTATGGGGAACTGCCCGATATTTCCGATGAGGATCGCAATACCTTGGCCCGGCGTGTCGACATTGTGATCATGCCGACGGCTGGCGGGCTATCGCGATGAACCGGGTTCTATATGCAGCGGTGATTCTGGCTGTTGCGGTTGTTGGTGCCTATCTGGTTCAACCGGCCCATGCCGAGGCCGTTGCGGTGAGGGCCTCAAAAGGTGACGACTTCGGACGGATCGTGTTCATGTGGAACCGCCCGGTTAGTCATGAAATTTCCCATGCCGGACGGAATTTGACGATCCGTTTTGGGCGGCCAATTGAGGCGTCCTATCAACGTGTGCTCGGGGCCTTGTCAGATTATATCAACCTTGTCCAACCGGGCGCCGATGCCCGTTCCGTGACCTTCCGGTTGACCGGGCCATTCGACACATACGGTTATGACTTGGGGAACGCGGTGATCGTTGAGGTCGCGCGTTTGGCGCCGAAGCCTGTCCCTGCCGCGCCACAAACCGAGACCGGCAGTTTGACGGTATCAACCCTGACCGCAAAATCAGCGGCGCAGTCAGTCGCGACTTCGGACCTGCCGACAGTTCGTGTCAGGACCGGGGTTCATGAGGCTTATACGAGGATTGTTTTCGATTGGCCGGCGAAAGTGAATTACACGGTTGCGCAGTCAAAAGGGGTTGTGACGGTCCGCTTTGCGGCCGCCGCAAGATTGCAGGTG
This sequence comes from uncultured Magnetovibrio sp., assembly GCA_964595005.1. GTDB lineage: Bacteria > Pseudomonadota > Alphaproteobacteria > Rhodospirillales > Casp-alpha2 > UBA3470. The sequence continues at coordinate 1,894 of CAZQPC010000103.1, read as the reverse complement.
GCTCGCTTGGTGCGCTCCCCGCCGCCATTGGTTGGCGGGGTGCGAACCCGTATCGCCGACAAGGAGACCGTGTTGTCCGTTGCCGTTCCGGCGTCCTCTCGGATCAAACACTTCCTGTCAGGTTCGAAGGTTGTGCTTGATGTGCAACGGCCAAGCGGCACGGAAGAAATTGCCGCCTTGCCGCCAGAACCAGCGTCTGCGCCCACGGCGAAGACCGAAAGCAAGACGTCGGATCCGCCAGCCGTCGCGACGCCGGCGCCGGTCGGTGGCAAGGCCAAGGCGAGCGCCG
>CAZQPC010000103.1:0-1505 GCA_964595005.1 uncultured Magnetovibrio sp. | reverse complement strand
CGCCGAAGAACCGGTCAAGGCGGACGCTCCGGCAAAGGCGCCGCCCAAGGCGAAGGTCGAAAGTAAAACTTTGGCGGAAACCGAAAAGGCGGCTTCCGAAACAGAGCCCGAGCAGTCATCGGGGACGGCGGCGGAGACCGAAACGAAAACCAGCACCGCCGCGCAGGCAACGTCGGCCGCACAACCCGTTGCGTTGCGGCCCGTATCCGTTGAACGGGCTCCGGCAAAGAAGGATGACGATGCAGAGGCCGAAAATCCGGAAGGTGAGAAAGCGGCAAAGGATGCGGACCCGAACGCGGCGGCTGGAGTCAGGTTCAAGTTTGATTGGGATGAACCGGTGGCCGCGGCTGTGTTTCGGCGCGTCGGATATATATGGCTGATCTTCGATAAGGCTGGAAAAATCGATGTGCAATCGCTGTTGCAACAGGGCGGCAATGTTATTCAGTCCATCGACCAGGCGCCATCGCCGACGGCGACGGTCTTGCGGATCAGGGTGACCAGCCGCATCAATCCAAGGCTTTCCCGCGATGGCCTGAGTTGGATTGTCGATTTCAATGTGCGCGATCCCATCGTATCGACACCCATTGAAATCAAAGCCCAACCGAATTCACCGGTCGGCGCGCGAATTTTCATGCCGGTACCGGAACCGGGGAAGCCCGTGGGAATCACCGACCCAGCCGTCGGCGACAACCTTGTGGTTGTACCGGTCATTCCGCTCGGACACGGTGTCCAGGCGGCTTACACGTATTCGCAAGTAAAGGTTTTGCCCACGGCTCAAGGGATTGTCATCCAACCACTTGTTGACGATTTGCGGGTCCGCCCCCTACGTCAGGGCGTGGAATTGACGTCCGGTGCCAAACTGGCCCTGTCTGCGGTTTCCGCCGATGTGGCGGCGAGTGCGAAATTGAGCGCCTCCAAGCCGTTGACGAAAATTCTTGAATTGGACAAATGGGAACTTCCCTCGCTGGCGAAATTCAATAGTCGCAAACAGGAACTTCAAGACGAGATTTCGGCCGCCCGCGGTGCGCAGCTGGAGCTGAAACGGTTCAATCTGGCCCGCTTTTTTTTCGCCAACCGATTTGCGGCCGAGGCCCTTGGGGTGCTCGCGCGGATGAAATTGGAACGGCCTAAGATCGAAGGCCAACCTGAATTCCGTCTGATCCGCGGGGGCGCCAGTTATCTCATGGGACGGTTGTCGGACGCGGCCGCCGATTTCACTCACGAGAGCCTCGATGGCAGCGATGAGGCGAATTTCTGGCGGGCCGCCGTGGTTGCCGAGTCCGGAGATATGCTTGCGGCGGCGCCTGAATTGAAACGCACCGGTGTGGTTACACAGAAGTACCCGCGCGCGCTGAAGCTCCTGATGGGCACCGTTGTCGCCGATGCCGCCGTTGAAATTGGTGATATCAAGACCGCCAAGGCGTTCATCGATGCTCTCAAGGCGCTGAAGCCCAGTGAGGCACAACTGGCGGCGATTGAGTTCGTTGAAGGCCGGCGTCTCAATC
>CAZQPC010000102.1:0-14198 GCA_964595005.1 uncultured Magnetovibrio sp. | reverse complement strand
CGTTCCAACAGGTTGTCTTCGTCATAGGTGTTCATGAGAAACCCGACGGAACCCTGGTTCATGCCATAGATTGGCGTGCCGCTGTCCATCTGGCTGTGCAGGGTATGCAAGACGAACCCGTCGCCGCCCAGCGCGACAATGACGTCGGCATCCTCCGGCGCCACGGTGGCGTAGCGTTCGCCCAGGCGCTTGCCGGCCTGCTGTGGTTCCGGCATGTCGGCGGCGACGATGGCGATGTTTTCGAAACGCATGCTGAATAGTCCATGGTCTTGGTTGGGCGCAGTTTATGGGGTTGCGGCGGGCGCGGCAAACCGGGTTGGTTTTTGAGCCCTCAATCGCTGGGCACATATTTCCGGGGTGTTTGGCTTTCGTGCCAACCGCGCGGCGCGCAATTGCGCCAAGCCCAATGCCCCGGCCCCGGGGCTGACGTCAATAAGTTCGTGGCTCATGTCTGGTCCCCGCATTCCGCTCAATACGTGAGGGGCGTGACACCCATTGAAACCAAATGAAACAACCGGGCCGCAATGGTGAAACGTTAGACTGATAAAAGGATCGTCAGCGACCAATCCATACAAGCGGGAGACTGATTTTGGTGATTTACTATATTTGCGGGCTTGCGGTGACCATGGGCCTTCTGCTTTTCGGTATGACCTTCACTATGGACTCAGCAAGCGAAGAGAACGACTGACTGTTCCATTGGCGCGCCGTCGCGCCGCTTCCATCAGCCGAAATTGATGCCCTGTGCCAGCGGCATTTCCGTCGAATAATTGATCGTGTTCGTCGTCCGCCGCATATAGGTTTTCCAGGCGTCGGACCCGGTCTCGCGGTCGCCGCCGGTTTCTTTTTCGCCACCGAAGGCGCCGCCGATCTCGGCACCCGAGGGGCCGATGTTGACGTTGGCCATGCCGCAATCGGATCCGGCCGCCGACAGAAACGCTTCCACCTCGCGCATGTCGTTGGAAAATATGCACGATGACAGGCCCTGGGGCACATCGTTGTGCATGTGGATGGCGGCGTCGAAATCATCGTAGCCGGTGACATAAAGCACGGGGGCAAAGGTTTCGTCGCGCATCACCGCCGTCTGGGCAGGCATGTCGATGATCGCCGGCGCCACGTAATACCCGTCCGGATATTGATCTTCCAAGACCCGGTTGCCACCGGTCAACAGCGTGCCGCCCTCGGCCTGCGCCTTGCCGATGGTGGTGGTAAAGGCGTCAAAGGCGCCTTGATCGATCAAGGGACCGACCAGGGTGCCGGCCTCCACGGGGTTGCCAATCTTCAAGGATTGATAGGCGGCGGTGACTTTTTCCGCCAGCGTATCCTTGATGTCCGCATGGGCGATGACGCGGCGAAGCGTCGTGCAGCGCTGGCCGGCGGTGCCGACGGCGCCGAACAGGATGGCGCGGACAGCCATCTCCAGATCCGCGTGTTGGCTGACGATCATTGCGTTATTGCCGCCCAGTTCCAGGATACGCCGGCCGAAGCGGCCGGCCACTGCCGGGCCGATGGCGCGGCCCATGCGGGTCGAGCCGGTGGCCGAAACAATGGGAATGTCGGGGCTGGCGACCAGGGCTTCACCTTGAGCCTGACCGCCGATGACCAAACTGGCCAGGCCTTCGGGCGCGTCCGTGCCGAAGCGTTCCATGGCGCGCAGCAGCGCATTCAAGGTGGCGATGCCGGACAAGGGCGATTTCTCCGACGGCTTCAGGATGATCGGGTCGCCGCAGATCAGCGCATTGGCGGCGTTCCAGGCGAACACGGCGGAGGGAAAGTTGAAGGCCGTGATGATGGCGACGGGACCCAGCGGGTGCCATTGCTCCATGATCCGATGGCCCGGGCGTTCGGAGACGATGGTCTTGCCGAATAACTGGCGTGACTGGCCGACGGCCAGATCGCAGATGTCGATGGCTTCCTGCACCTCGCCCAGGCCTTCCTCGCTGATCTTGCCGACCTCAACGGAAATGATATGGCCGATGTCTTCCTTGGCGGCCCGCAGTTCCTCGCCCCACAGGCGGACCAATTCGCCGCGCCGGGGCGCCGGCGCGGTTCGCCATGCCTTAAACGCCGCTTGAGCACCGGCGATGATGTCGGCGACATCGTCCAAAGACGTCTCATGCAGGGCCGCGATCTCGGCGCCGTCGATGGGGGAATATACGGTCGCGGTGCCGCCGCCGCGCTGGTCTTGCGAAATGCCGTTGCGGTTCAGAATGTCGTTCAAGGTTGTCATGGGGCTCTCCTCACCGGTCAACTGGCGTGATCGAAATAGGTGACATCGTCGGTTTCAAAGGTCATCGGGTCGCGGCCGCGCTTGGTCAGCCACGAATAGACGGGCGGCACGCGCTCGGCGATGGATTCCACGTGCACGTCCAGCAGGCACGGGCCGTTGTATTGGAAGGCTTCCGCCAGGGTCGTTTCCAATTCAACGGACGTCTTGACGGTCCAGGATTTCAACCCGAAGGCTTCGCCGATGGCCTGGCCTTTCGGCGCCATGAAATCGACGCCGAAACATTGGTTGTGGCCCAACATGCGGTGCAGGCCCTTGATCCAGCCGAAGCAGCCATTGTTGAAAAGCATCAACAGCGCCGGCACCTGCAGGCGCACCAGGGTTTCCAACTCACCCGCCGACATGCCCAGCGACCCGTCACCGAAGAAGCCGATGGGTTTCCGATCCGGGTCCGCGTAATGGGCGCCGACGACGGCCGGGATGGCCGATCCCAGGCCGCCGAAGGCGCGCGGGATGATGAATCGGGTGCGGCGCTCACCGATCTTCAAGAACCGCGTCATGTAGGGAGTCGGCGTGCCGGCATCGGACAGGATATGGACCGGCTTTCCGTAGGCGTCCAACTGTTCATTGAAGATGCGGACCACGCGTTCCGGGCGCAGCGGCACGTCGGTGCGGGTCAGCAGCGGCTCGGCGTTGTCCCAAAAATTGCTGCGGTAATCGTTCAGGTGATCGACCCAGGGCTGGTGCTTGGCCGCATCGAAATCCGCCGCCACGTTGTCCAATATCCGGGCCAGGACAAGGCGCGCGTCACCGGCCACGGACAGCATGTTTTCATAGTTGTTGGCCAGGCATTCGGGATTGATGTCGATCTGCGCGACCCGCTTGTTCAGGGTGATCTTCGGGAAGGTCCAGCCGACCGTGACCACGGAGCCCATCTTTGAGCCGACGAACAGAACGAAGTCGCTTTCCTCCAGGGCCCTGTTGGCATGCGGGTGAAAGCCGTTGTCGCCGATCACGCCGATGGCCAGCGCGTGGTCATCGGGCATGGCGCCCTGGCCGGTCATGGTGTTGACCAGGGGCACGTTCAGGCGTTCGGCCAACGCCGTCACTTCCGGGCCCGCGCAGGACCGGTTGACGCCGCCGCCGGCGACAATCAGCGGCCGTTCGGCCTTGGCGAACAACGCCAGCAGGGCCTCGACCTTGCCCGGGGCCGGGGCCATGGGAAACGCCGGGAAGGAGCGGCATTCTTCTTCCGTATGCAGGGAAATGGTCTCCGGATCGACGTCCGCCTTCAGCATGTCTTCGGGGATTTGCAGATGCACGGCGCCGGGGGTGCCCGAGCACGCCACGCGGAAGGCACGGCGGATGATCTCCGGCAGTTTCTCCGGCGACTTGACCTGTACGGAAAGCTTGCTCACCGGCTCAAACAGCTTGGCGCAATCCAGTTCGGTAATGACGCCGCGGCCTTCGCCGGGTAGCGGCACGTCGATGGTCAGCAAGATCACCGGTACGGACGACGCATTGGCCTCGGCGACCGGCGGCAGGGAATACATGGCGCCGGCGCCGGACGGGCATTCGAAGACGCCGGGCTTGTCGGTCAGGCGTCCGTAGGCGTCGGCCATGAAGCCCGCCGAGCGTTCATCGCGCGCCATGACGTGACGAATATCACCCTCGCGCTGCTGCAAGGCCGTATAGAAGGGGACGTTGGTGTCGCCGGGAACACCGAACACCGTCTCAACACCGTAGCCGATCAGCATCTCGACAAGAATGTCTGCACCGCGCATGGAAAAACTCCGTGAATTTGGGTCAATGGGTTTCGTAGAAGGCGCCGTTCCGGGTCTTCAGGAAGGCCGCCAGGGGGATGTCTTCTTGTTTCAGGAAGCCCGACTGCGGCAAGGCGCCGTCGCGCACCATCTCAATGACCGCCGCCACCGACGCCGACGTGGTCCAGGCGATGGCCGTGCGGCGTTGGCCGGCAATTTCGCTGGGCACATAGGCGCGAACGAATTCCTTGCGTTGCAGGCGGCCGTCCATGGCGCCCTCGACCGAGGCATGGACATAAACCACGTCATCATCGACGGGCGGCTTGGCGTGGGTCAGGATCTGGCCGGCGTCCGCGCGCCGCTCGCGCATCAGCAATTCATGGAAGAAGAAATTCATCAGCGCCGCATGACCGGGATAACGCATGGTCTTGTAGTCCAGGTTTTCGACCCGCCCGCCGTAGGTCTCGCACATGGTGCCCAGGCCCCCCGACGTGGTGAAGGCTTCCAGTTTGCGGCCCTGCACGTAGATGGTTTCCAACCATTCCATGGGCGACACCCACTTGTGTTCGCCGTTCTCAATGACTTCGCAGTCGTTCAGGTATTCGTTGACGACGCCTTCGGGTGACCAGTTGAAGGCGTAACCCAACAGCCCCGTGGGATTTTGCGGCAGGGCGCCGACGCGCAGCCGGATGGCGCGCAGGTCATCGAACTGTTCGGCCAGATGCGCGCCGGCAATGCCGATGAAGCCCGGCGCCAGACCGCATTGCGGGGCCATTACCGCCGATGCGGTGCCGGCCATTTCGCGGATCGCCTGGGTCGTCGGCACGTCTTCCGTGAGGTCGAAATAATGCAGGCCCGACGCGTGCGCCGCCGCCGCCACGTCCTTGTTGAGGTGATAAGGCAGGCACGACAACACGGCGTCGAACCCTGAGAGGGTTTCCGTCAGTGACTTGGGGGCGGCCACGTCCAACCGGGCGACGTGGAAGGGCAGGGCCGGATCGCGGTCCCGATTGTCGAAACCGCTCACCGAAAAATCCGCCTCGTGCAGCATGGTGGCGGCCAGGGCGCCGACCTTTCCCAGGCCGAGCACGGCGATATTGTTGAGAGCCATGAAACCGTCTTTCACGAATAAGGGAACAACGGATGCCCATCATTAGACCCGGTGACGTTGTCGAAAGATAGTTTCATATTGGTCTTTATGTGATAAATATTAGGTGAAACAACTATATAAATGGTTGATATGACAATTCTGGATAAAGACGAACAGCTCATCGCCTTGCTTCGGGAAAATGCGCGGTTGCCTGTCGCGGAACTGGCCCGGCGCCTCGGTGTGTCGCGCACGGCGGCCCAGGTGCGCCTGGAGAAACTCGAGCGCACCGGCGTCATCGATGGCTACACGGTACGTCTGTCGTCGTCATTCGCCCGCAACCGGGTGCGCGCCATGGTGATGATCAAGTCGCCGCCGGCCAACCGGGCGGGGGTGGAGGCGGCGCTGGCCAAGATCCCCGCGCTGACGTCCCTGCACTCGATCAGCGGCGCCTATGATCTGAGCGCGGAAATATCGGCGCCGTCAGTCGGCCAATTGGACACGGTGATTGACCAGATCGGCACCTTGGACGGGGTCGCCGATACCTTGTCATCGATCATTCTGTCGACGAAGCTTGACCGATAAGGGGCGGCGCACGGCCTACATGGGATAGCGGTCCAGCCAATCCAAGTCCGGGTATTTGGCCAGGCAGCGCCGGGCCTTTCTAAAGGGCCGCAGGCTGCGGCAGATGCGCCGGGCATTCTTCACCTTGACGTAATTCCGGACGATGCCGGCGATCTTTTCGTCGACGCTTGAGGGTTCCTTGATGCCCTCGACGATGCGCAGCGCCTTCGACAGCGGAATGCGCGGCTTCGCCAGCTGGCACGACGTGATCAGGTATTTCCGGCCCTGCCACTTCAGTACTTTGTAGCGGGTCCGGCCTTTCCACTTGCCGGCGTGGCGGGCCTGGGCGCGGGCCCGGGCCCGGGTCGCCCGGTCGGTCTGCACCAGAAATTCCGTATAGGCACCGTTCAGCTTGGCGTCGCGGCTATCCTTCGCCGGCACCGCGATAGCGGCATCCTGGAGCTTCTTGGTCAGGGCGCCAGTGGCCGACGCAAGTTCTTCGTTGCACAGCGCGACCGTGAAGACCGGTTTCGGTTTCCAGACCTTCTTCGCCATCGCCGGGCCGGCGACGATGGCGCTGGCAATAATGAGCGACGGGGCAAGGACAGAACGCATGCCGTCAATTTACCACAGGGGCTTGGGCACCCCAACAATGGCGGTTAGTTTTTGCCGCGGAGGCAATCGGTCAGATTCCCCGCCAGTTTTTGCATCATCTGGAAGTAACTATCGGTGCCGATGGGGTCCAGCACCGAGACACGCGCCATGAGACCGGCCGTCACGGTATTGATCAGTCGCGGCGGAAACTGGGGTTCCGTGAAAATACAACGGATGTTGGAGGCCTTGAATATGCGGCGAATGTCGGCGATATGACGGGCGCCCGGCTGGCGGTCCGGATCGACGGCGACGATGCCGGCGTTGTTGAGGCTGTAACGGGCTTCCAGATAACGGTACGCGTCATGGAAGGTGATGTAGGGCTGTTTGGCGACGGCCTTCAGTTGCCGCCCCAACATGTGGTCAAGATCACGCAACCGGGCCGCCATGGCCTTGGCGTTGCGCCGATAGAGTTTTGTGCGGCCCGGATCTACGCCGACCAGCGCGGCCGCCATGGCGTGGACCATGGCGCCGGCGTTGCGGGGGTCGAGCCAGATATGGGGGTCGGTGCCCCGATGTCCTTCGAGATGCCCTTTGAGGTCGCCATGCTCAGCGTGGACGGCGCCGGCAAAGGGCCGCAGGGTCAGGTCCGGCGCCTCGATCAGATCGATAATCAGGGCCGTGTCGGCCAACGCCTTCAAGGGCCGCACCAGGACGCTTTCCATATGCGGGCTGATGCGGAACACCACCCTGGCCTTGGACAGTTGCCGGGCCTTCGAGGGCTTCAAGGTGTGGTGGTGCGGGGACGCGCCGGCCGGGATCAGAAGATGCGGCGCGCCGGCGCCTTCCATAACGCCGGCGGCCAGGGCATGGACCGGCGCGATGGAGGCGGCGACGACCGGCGGTTCAGCGCCTGGCGCCGGGACCGAATAGCCAAGCACGCATACAAATACACTTAGGCGATGCCGCCACTTTGGTGCCATCCGAACGGGCATTGTTCATTATCCTGTATTGTTAGATTGTTACATATTATGTAATATCATAACAATACAAGCAGAGTTTTCACTGATGAAGATGGAGCCTCGCATGGCCAAGAGTTACGCGCACAACAAAGCTGCGGACGGCGCCGGGTTTCCCGACCCCGGCCATGATCACGCCGCCTGCCGAGATCAGGCCGTGGCCCGTGCGGAACACTTGTGTGCACGCCAAGGCGCGCGCCTGACGCCGCAGCGCCGCGAGGTGTTGGATCTATTGTTGGCCGCGCATCGGGCCTTGGGGGCCTATGAAATCATGGAGGCCATCGACTGGGGCGGGCGCAAGCCGGCACCCATCGTTGTCTACCGGGCTTTAGATTTCCTCATGGAGTTGGGATTGGTGCACCGTCTGGCCAGCCTCAACGCTTATGTCGCCTGCGGTCATGCGGGAGAAGGGCATGGTGGTGGTGAGGGCGCGCGGTTTTTGATCTGTATGGAATGCCGGACGGTCGCCGAGATCACCGGACCCGGCATTGCCAACGCTGTGGTTACGGAAGCCACGCGCACCGGTTTCGCGGTTGAGCAGATGATGATCGAAGTCAGCGGCACCTGCCCCCATTGCGCAGGTCCGGCTCATGTCTGAGGATAAATTGATTGTCGCGGCGGGCCTCGGCGTGCGCCGGGGCGGCCGCTGGCTGATCCATGACATTGACCTGGCCGTCTCGGCTGGCGAGATCGTCACCATCATCGGGCCCAACGGCGGCGGCAAATCGACCCTGGTGAAAGCGTTGTTGGGAATTGTCGCCATTGATGCCGGGACCATCCGCCGGGCACCAAACCTGAAGGTCGGGTACGTGCCGCAGCGTTTGGAGATCAATCGGGTGCTGCCCCTGAGCGTGGCGCGGTTGATGACGGCGACCCAGAAAGCCGATCGTGACGCGATCACAGCGGCGCTGGGCGAAACCGGGGTCGCACCCCTGATCGATCAGCCGGTGCAGACCCTATCGGGTGGTGAATTTCAGCGCGTCATGCTGGCCCGGGCCCTGCTGCGGACCCCCGATATCCTGGTTCTGGATGAGCCCGTGCAGGGTGTCGATTATGCCGGAGAGGCGGCGCTTTATGAGCTGATTGCCGAGATCCGCACGCGTCTCCGGGTCGGCGTGCTGATGGTTTCGCACGACCTGCACGTGGTCATGCGGGCCACCGACCGGGTGGTCTGTCTAAATGCCCATGTTTGCTGCACCGGCGCGCCGCAGACGGTGACCCGCGATGCCGAATACCAGCGCCTGTTCGGGTCGAAGGCGGCAACGGCCTACGCCGTCTACGAACACCACCACGACCACGACCACGATGTCCATGGCAACGTCGTCGTCGCCGCCGGCCATGACCATGTCCACGATCATGACCACGTCCATCATCATCACCATTCAACGGATGGACCGGCCGATGGTCGATGATTTCGTCATCCGCGCCTGGCTGGCGGGGATTGGGGTTGCCATGATCGCCGGTCCGTTGGGCTGCTTTGTGGTCTGGCGCCGCATGGCCTACTTCGGTGACACCATGGCCCATTCGGCGCTGCTGGGGGTGGCCCTGGGTCTGGTCGCCGGTGTCGATCCGGGACTTGGCATTATCGTCACCGCGTTGGCCGTGGCGCTCTGTCTGTTGGCGTTCCGACGCGCCGGACGGATCGCTGACGACACACTTTTGGGCATCCTCTCGCATGCCGCTTTATCACTGGGGCTGGTCGCCATCAGCCTGCTGAGCTGGGTGCGGTTGGACCTCATGGGGTATCTGTTCGGCGATATTTTGGCCGTCACGCCCGCCGATTTGGTCTGGATTTACGCCGGTGCCGCCGTCGTCCTGGCCTTGCTGGCGTGGATCTGGCGGCCCTTGCTGGCGCTCACCATCGATGAGGACCTGGCCCGCGCCGAAGGCATTTCCGTTTTCCGCACCCAGTTCATCTTCATGTTGCTGATCGCCGCGACCATCGCCATTGCCATGAAGATTGTTGGCATTCTGTTGATCACGTCGCTGTTGATCATTCCCGCCGCCGCGGCCCGCCGCCTGGCCCGCACCCCCGAACAGATGGCCCTGGCCGCGGCCATCGCCGGCGCCCTGGCGTGTACGCTGGGCCTGTGGGGATCGCTGGGTTTTGACACGCCGTCGGGGCCGTCCGTGGTGTTGGCCGCCGTGGTGTTGTTCATCGCCAGCCTGTTGCCGCGGCCGCGCTACGGCGGCGGCTAATGGGTCACTCGCTGCTGACCGCATCGATATGCGGCACATAGTCCATGTCGCGCTGGATAATGTGGCCGGTCAGCCAGTCGCTGACGAATTCCAGGAACGGCTCAATCTCGATGGCTTCGGGGTTTTCGTCGAAGGCCGTCTTGAACCCATGGACCTTCGCCGCGATGCGCCGGTGGATGGCCATGTGCTCAATCAGGTCCGGATAGCCGTTGGCCTGCATCATCGCTTCTTCGCGGGCGAAATGGCGGTCCACATACATGACCAGCACATCCAACGCGCGGCTGATGGTGTCGCCATCCAACCCGTCGGCGGCGCGCTCGTGAACCATGTTGAAGGTCGCGAACAACGTCTTGTGGTCACTGTCGATCAGCGGAATGCCGGTTTCGTAATCGTCTGACCATTGGACGACCACCATGATGTATGTTCCCCTCATCCCACACCGCCCGCGACCGATGGCACGACCGATGGCGCGGCGGATTAGCGCTCCGCTAGGTCTACACTGCCGTGGCGCCGGCGGAATTGATCTGCGTCAAACGACGTCGAATTGACCGACATGAGTTGTTAGGGAATGTCTGCTATACTTCGCGGCTATGAACTTATCTGTTCTTCCGTTTCTTGCCGGCCCGATCCTGGCCATCCATTTTCTGTCGGCGCCGGTGGTGCCGGCGGTCGCCGACACGACGGCGGACTGTGGCCGCTTTCATCTGAAAATGGACCGCAAAACCGGCAAGATGAAATGCGTCAGCGGCAAGCGCAAGCGTGTTGGCGGCAGCGTCTCCGTACGGGCCATCCGCCGTCAGCAACGCGCCGTACAGCAGATTCTTCAGCAGGCGACGACGATTCTCAGCGACAAGGAATTGGGCGCGGAACAACAGCGCCGGGCCCGCGAATTGATCGTCGAAGCCCGCCAGCGGGTCGAACAAATTCGCCGTCAAACGGCGCAGTTACGCCAAGAACAGGAACAGTTGGCCCAAGAGGTGGCGACCGCGGCGCGCACCCGCACCCGCGCCCAACAGGAACTTTCGCGCGCCCTGGAACAACAGCAGCGCGACCTGACCCGGCAACTGGTCGCTCAGCAGCGGCAACTGCTGCAATCCCTGCAGCGCAGCCGTCAATCCACACGGAGAGGCCGCCAGTAGGCCGCGATTTCAACCGCTCTCAGCCGCACAATTGTGTTCAAAGACTGCACGCGACCCGCGATTTAACAGGTCTCGCATAAATCCAGTTGTGCCTTCAGCATGAGTTTGAGAACGCCCGGGGCAACGCCTTTTCGGATGTAATTTTTCGCGCCCGCATCAATGCACCGGTTGGCAACGTTCATTTCGCTGCTCGCGGTCACCATCACCACATGGGCGGCCGGGTCGATGGCGATAATTTCCGCCAACGCGTCCATGCCATTCTTGACCGGCATCTCGATGTCCAGAAAAGTCAGGTCGGGTTTATGCGCGTCAAAAGCCCGAACCGCTTCTTCGCCATTGTCCGCTTCGGCGACGACTGTCGCGCCAAACCCCTGCAAGAACATCTTCAGTAAATCGCGGGTCGGTTTATTATCTTCGACGACAAGAACCCGACATGGATATTCATTGTTCTGCATCGAACGCCCCAAGGTCCCGTTCAATTCCGTCACCCAACGCGCATGCCACAAATGCCATGAGTGCATCGGGAATCAGCAATAATATCATACGTCTACAAAAACACCGAATGTCTGTTCACGATTTTGTGTAGACGGTCTCGATGATTATCGGACAAAGCGTTTTGGGGGCTTAAGTGCCAAGGGGCGCGGGAAAAGGTGGACTGTCGGCGTCGGGACGAAATGATTTACCCGCCGGTGACACTCATGTGGCGCGCCACGGCGGGGCCTGACGCACCGCGTTCGATGATGAAGTCGTGGCCCTTCGGCTTGCGGCCGATGGCTTCATCGATGGCGTTTTCCAAGACCCCGTCACCTTCCGAGGCGCGCAAGGGGCCGCGCAGATCGGCGGCGTCGTCCTGGCCGAGACACATGAACAGCGTGCCGGTACAGGTCAGGCGCACCCGGTTGCAGCTTTCACAGAAATTGTGGGTCAACGGCGTGATCAGACCAAGCTTGCGGCCCGTCTCGCCGATCTCCACAAAGCGCGCCGGCCCGCCGGAGCTGTAGGGGATGTCGGTCAGGGTCCAATTTTCCTCAAGCCGCGCACGGACCGTTGACAAGGGCAGGTACTGATCGACCCGGTCGCCGCCGATGTCGCCCATGGGCATGGTCTCGATGAGGGTCAGATCGAAGCCTTCGTCGCCGCACCAACGCAGCATGTCGTCGAACTCGAACTCGTTGAAATCCTTCAAGGCGACCGCATCTATTTTGACGGCCAAACCGGCCGCCTTGGCCGCCACGATGCCCTCCAACACCTAATCCAGCTTGCCCCATCGGGTGATCTGCTGGAATTTTTCGCGATTGCGAGTGTCCATGGAGACGTTAATCCGCTTGACTCCGCATTCAACCAGTTCGTCGGCAAACCGCACCAGTTGTGAACCATTGGTGGTCAGGGTCAGTTCTTCCAGGGCGCCTGTTTCCAGGTGCCGGCCGAGGTTCCTGAACAGCGACATGATGTTGCGCCGGACCAGCGGCTCACCGCCCGTGATGCGCAGCTTCTTGACGCCCTTGCGGACGAAGGCCGAACACAGCCGGTCCAATTCCTCCAGCGACAGGACATCCTGTTTCGGCAGGAAGGTCATGTCTTCGGACATGCAGTAATGGCAGCGGAAATCACAGCGATCCGTTACCGAAATTCGCAGGTAACTGACGTGGCGTCCGAAGGGGTCGATCATTTCCGTCACTGGGTCATTCCTTCCCGCATGTGCTGATGGCCGTCCGGCGCGGGCTTGTCTTCATCTTCAATGGCATACTAAATTCGCCGCTCAGGCAACAAATATGTAGTCACCATCGGGCCGCTTGTCTCCCACAATTTGTTGAGGGTTATTCGCCAAGCCTATGATTCCTCGTCGTCGGCCACATCGAGGCCGCGGGCCTTCATGTCGGCGGCCGCTTGTTCGCGCAGTTCCTCGCGTTCGCGCAGATAGTCATCCGTGGTCCGCGGTACCGGTACGGCGCCATGGGCCATGGGCTGGGTGTCTTCCTCGGTCAGGGCGATGACACGGCAGTCTTCGCACATCTTCAACCGGTCCAGAGCTTTGGCGTCGGCGAACATGGAATGGCCGTCGAGTTTCGCCACCATATGTTCAATGGTCGACTTGGTGCCGAAGGCCTTGCCGCAACGCACGCACTCAAATGGTTCCTCTTCCTTGACCACCTGATGGCTGCGCGCGGTGTCCAGAAAGCTGAGGCGCGGCGTCAGGGAAATGACTTTTTCGGGGCACGTGTTGCGGCACAACCCGCACTGCACACAGCTTTGTTCGTTGAAGGACAACTGCGGCATGTCCGGATTGTCTTTCAAGGCGCCGGTCGGGCAGGCGCCGACACATGACAGACACAGCGTGCATCCCTCAATGCGCACTTCGACGGCGCCGAAGGGCGCGCCGTCGGGCAGGTCGAGAACGTCGACGGGGCTTGGCGCGGCCTGATGCAGGGCCTGCAGGGCCTGGTTCATGACCGAGCGCTTGCGGCCCATGGCCAGGAATTCCGACGCCGGCATGTCCGAATGCTTGGTCAGAGAGTGAAGTTGGTCTTCGACCGTGCTGGGGTCGGCTGCATCAATGATCAAGAACCGGCCGGCGCCATAGCCCAGTCCGCCGGTGACGCATTCCGCCAGCGCCAATTCGCCGCGCAGGCCGGCGGTCTCATCCGCCTGCGCCGCCGGCACCAGGACGACAACCTGTTCGGCGCCGAATGCGGCGGCCACCAGTAGGGTTTCCAGGCCGGTCTGAGCGACCGCGTTGACGACAAAGGGCAGAACGTTGGCGGGCAGGCCGCCGCCGGCACGGGCCATGGCCGCGATCATGTCTTCGCCCCATCCGCCATCGTGGATCAGCACCACGGGATGGCCGCCGCCGGCTTGGCGGTAGGTCATCAGCACGGTACGCAGGCGCTCATGCAGGGCATCCCCCGCCGGCAGCGCATATTTTGCCGCCCCGGTCGGGCAGACACTGGCACAGTTGCCGCAGCCGGCGCAGATATAGGGGTCATAGTCGACCTTGTCGCCGTCCGGTGAAATGGCACCGGTGGGGCAGGCGTCCAGGCACTTGGTACAGCCGACGATTTCGTTGCGCGCGTGGGCGCACAGGTTCGGATCGTAATCCACATAACGGGGTTTTTCGAACTCACCGACCATGTCGGTCATGTCCAGGATCGTTTCGGCAATGGCGGCCCGATTGCCGGGGTCGGGATTGAAATATCCGTCACGCTTCTCCGGCGCCGTGAACAACGCGGTCTGGCCGCGCAAATCCAAAATCATATCGCATTCAAAGGCGCCGTTTTGGGCTGCCCCGGTGAAGGCCATGCCAGCGCGATTAGACGGCGACGCCGGCTGCGATTGTTCGACGCTGACCACGAAAGCGCCGAGATGCCCGGCGGCGGTTGCCACCTGGCCGCGGAACACCGGCATGTCCATGATCCGGGGCGCGGAAATGTCGGCGGTGCCGGTGATAACCACGGTGACGTCCAGGCGGTCGGCCAACTTACCGGCGGCGTCCATGGCGGCGTCATCGCCGCCGAGAACCAGAACGCTGCCCGCCGATTCCATTGTTACGGAACGGGTGTCGGGAATATCGAGAGCCGCTTCTGCAAGCAGCGCCGCCATCTTCGCGGTGAGGTC
>CAZQPC010000101.1:1761-14244 GCA_964595005.1 uncultured Magnetovibrio sp. | reverse complement strand
GGCATTGGTCTGTTGGGTGTCATCGACGCCAAGGAGCTGGGCGACGCCGGAAAGGCGCTGGGAATCTCTGACGGCGAATTCATTTTGGGCGGCACTCTTGAAGGCGTCTTCGGGGGCAATCCCGGCGTCTCTTTATTCGCCGCCATGCCGACGTTTGGCGGTGGCGGCAAGATGCCGAAGTTTATGAAGTCGGCGAAGGGGATCACGCCGCAATTGGTGCTGGCTTTCAAGAAAACCGGATCAAGTGTCGAATCATCCATTGGCGTTGAACTCCTGACCGACCTGAAAGTCGGCAAGCAGGACCTGCAGTTGGGCACGGCCATGCGCGCCGTGGTCTCGGCTTCCGGCGTCGGCATCAATATCGGCGGCACGCTGGACGCCTGGGACAATGCCTTTGGCCTCAATGAATTCGACATGAAGGACGTTGCCATCTCCATCAGCGTCGAAGCTGACGGTGCCATTAGTGTCGGCATGCAGGGCGACGTGACGCTCAAGGATGGTAAAACGCAATTCACCCTCCGCACCTTGATGACGCCGACGGCGGCCGCCGCGGGCTTGCCCAAGGAGGTGGTGTTCGATCTTTCCACCAATCACATCAGCCTGGAAGGGTTCATGGACCTGGCCGATGTGTTTATCGGCTCGACGGGCAGCAATCCGGTCGCCAAGGCGGCACGCAACAAGGGCCTCTTCAAGACCTTGCAGCTGGATAAGCTGCCGGAGATCGAATACGTCCAGTTCAAGAACGACCAGGGCGAAATGGAAGATGTGCGCATCTATCTGGCGACCCCGGGCGCATCCGATCCGAACCTCGATATCGACGGCATGGGCATGGGAATCCAGGGACGCCTGCGGGCCATTGGTAAGGACTTGGCCCAGGCGAAAGCCGAGATTTCAGAAAACGGCTTTAAGATCGACGGCGAGGTTCTGCTGAGCAAGTTAGGCCCGCTGAAAATCAAAGAAGCGGTTATTGACGCTGAGGCCAGTCTAACGGATTTGCCGCGTCTCTATATCGGTGCCGATATTTCCCTATTGGGTATTAGCCGTGACATCGCCATTGAACTCAGCAAAACCAAAATGTCCTTTGATCTCGAGGATAAGTTCGGACAAGCGTTCACCAGTCATATATTTGCCGAAGCCGCGATCACAGCCGATCCGGACTTCAAGGCGGAATTGGAATTCAAGGGCGACCTTCTGGACTTCATCCTGGGCAAGATCGAGGACGAATTGAACAAAGCCGTCGCCGGTTACAAAAAGGAGGTCGATAAGGCCCGCGCGGATCTGAAGAAGGCCGAGAAGGCTGTGGTGAATGAGCAGAAGAAAGTGCAGGGCGCTTTCGATAAGGCTGAGAAAGACATCAATAAGGCCGGCAATGATGTGGACAAGGCCGCGGCCAAGGTCGAAAAAATCCAAGGCGAGATCAAGTCGACGAAAACGACCATCGACAAGAAGGTCAAGGAGCTGAAGAAGGTCGACTTCTGGCGGGTCGATAAACAGATCAAGCTGTCCCTGGAAATCGCCGGCCTGAATATCAAGCTTGGCGGCCTCTATGCGGGTAAAGGTACCGCCCTGGCTGCGTTGGAAGCCGTGAAGGGGTCCTTGAAGCTGGTGCCGGTGTTGTTCCAGCCCGCCGTGTTGGTGTCCAATGCGGCGTTTGAAGCGGCCAAGGGCGCGGTCAAGGTCGCGGACCTGACCGTTCAGGCCTCTGAATACGCCTTACAGGGTCTGGAAGAGGCGGTGAAAGGTTATCGCAAGAGCTTCAGCTTCGAGGAAGCCAAGTTTGCCGGCAGCCTGCAAGCGCTGTTGGGCAACAGTCCCATCGTCATGAAAACCAAATTCGAGGCCTTCGACCAGCCGGTCAATATTGACCTGAAATTCAAGCCGGCCAGCCCGGAGGACTTGGGCAAGGCGCTTGGCGACGTGGTCTCCAAATTGGCGAAAGATGCCATCAATGAGATTGAGAAGGCCTTCTTCGGCGGCTCTGGCGGTCAAGGCGGTTCGGGCGGCACGGGGACGCTGCTGGCGGCCAACGACAACTACATCCCGCCGGATTGGTCGTCCGATGGCGCCCTGTCATCGTCGGTGCCGCTGAAGGGCGCCAAGTATAAGAACCTGGGCAACAACAAGTGCTTGGCTCTGAGCGGCACGAAGCTGCAAATCGGGTCGTGCAAGGGGACCAAGGATAGTGTGTTGTTCCGCTTCAGTCCGAAAGGTGATCTGGTCTCCGTCGGGTCGAACCGCAAAAAGCCCTTGTGCGTGGAAGCCGCCGGGCCGGATTCGGGGAGCACCATCTCTCTTCAACGCTGCAACGACAGCCCCTTGCAGAAATGGCGCTATCGCGACGGGCGCATGGCCATGGCGGCAGGCCTATGCGCGGCGACCGTCAAGAACAAGATGCAATTGGCGGACTGTGTCGACGGCGCAAAGGCCCAGCAATGGGAAACCACGGACATCGCCGATCTGGAAAAGTTGAGCGCGACGCCGCAGACCCAGCTCTACACGGTGTCCTTCAGAAATCCGAAGTCCAAACTCTGCCTGGACGGCGCCGACGGCATGGTACTGGAATACAAATGCGATGGCGGTGATTATCAGGTTTTTGATCTGCGCAGCTCTGGTGAATTGCGCAATGAGTTCGATTGCGTCACCGCGCGCAGCCTGAAGAAAGGCAGCAACCTCTACGTGGGCAAGTGCGACAAGCCCAGCATGCAGAAATTCATCTGGGTTGGTGGACGATTGAAAGTTCAGGCCAAGGGCAGAAATTTGTGTGTCGGTCGTAGTTCGAAGCCAAATCCCTTTGGTTTGAAATTGGCGGCACTGGCCTCGTGCGAGGACGCATCGACGTCGTGGCTGATACAGCCGACGAATATCGACGCCAAGGGCCGCATCCTGCCGGCTTCGGCGATGATCCGGAGCGCCGGCAATCTTTGCATCGAATCCCGGACCAAGCTTCAGGTTGATGGCATCACGCAACCGGCCGCGCTTCTGTGGTCCTGCAACGGTGATTTCAACCAGGGCTTCTCATTCCGTTGGAATGGCGAAGTCCGCAGCCTTGGCGATTGCCTTAGCGCCACGTCAGATAAGGTTGGCGCGCGGGTCCACATCACCGATTGCGTCGAAAGGCCAAGCGCGCTTGATCCGGCAAACTTCTTCAAACTAGCCGGCACCAAGCGCAAGGAACTGGATCAGCAGCGCTGGCGGATGAAGAAAAATGGCCAATTGAAAAAACGTGGCACGAGTCTATGCCTGTCGGCCGATCGGAAAGGGACGTTGCAGCTTCGCTTCGATCCTAAGCACCTGCTGAACCCGACCAAGGTGAAGCAGAAAAAAGGGAAGGTCGGTGCCATGGGTTCCCTGCTGACGCTCGAAAAATGTTCGTCCAGCAAATTGCAGAAATGGGTGGCTGCTGACACATTACCCGACGGCAACTTCTTCGCCGGCTACAAACAGATCGGCCACAAGACCGGTGGCATTCAGCGCTGCATGGAAACCTCCGGCGACAGCAAGTTCCGCAAGGTTATCTCGCGCAAATGCCGCGACGACAGCTATCAGGATTATGCCCTGACACCAAACGGTGAAATTCGCCAAATGGGCCGTTGCCTGACCACCACCAAACGCGACAAATCCTTCGGTGATGGCTATCAGATTGCCCTGACGGAATGCACCAACGGAGCCGAACAGAAATGGTCGTTCAATGCTGATGGCCGTATCGTCCAGAAACTGGCGGCCAACCCGGACGTGGCACTGACGTTCATGCGCGGCAAGATCGGCAAGAACAAAGCCTTCGCCATGGCTGCCGGCAATTTCAAGCGCAAAGGCAAGGCGAAGAACGCGACAGTGTTGTCGGATATGTGCATCTCGGAAGGTCCTATTTTCGATCCCTTGAAGAACCATCCGTTCATCCCCGATGCGATGAAGAAAAAGATGAAAGCGATTGCCAGCTTCGCCCAGGTCGGCGTCGAAAGTTGCCCGGTTGTTTACAAGAACGTCAAAAGCAACAGCTGCATGAAGGTGACGAGTTCGGGCACGGTGACGTCATCGGCGTGCAAGGCCCTTGGCGCGTTGAAGAACGGTCAAGCATTCGGTCTGAACCGCGGGCAGCTTATGCACCGGGGATGGGAATCGGACGGCTACAAGATCAAGAAAGTCTGGATCGACGCGGCTGCCGATAAGACCGTTCCCTCCATCAACGCCACCCCCGATATGGCCGCAGCCAAGAATAGTGTCGTCAAAGCCATCACCAACTTGGCCCAGGCCTATGCCGACGCGCGCTGGCAATGGGTGGCATCGAGCAATCAGTTCCGCTACGGCAATTCATCCAAACAATGCCTCGGCGCGCCCACGGGCAAGGGGCGGTTAAGCTCGTCCCAGATCAAGACGAAACGGAAACGAATTCAAGCCATTACAAGGGAAATCGGCAAGCTGATACCGAAGATTGCCAGGGACACCAAAGCCCGCAAGAAGATGGAGAAATTGAAGAAAGAAGGCGAAACCGTCACCGCCGCCTTGAAGGCACATAACAAATCCTATCTGTTAAGTATCTCCAGGTGTTCGTCGTCCAGCACCTACAAGTGGACGTCCGCACCGGTCGGCACGACGCTCTGGAAAGTGATGTGAATGTCAGGCTGGAAATCGGGCGGCATTCGGGTTTGATCCGAGGCGTTTCCGGACTCACGGAACCCTTTGCGGTTGGGCATTGCGATTTCGCACATATTCTCGAAGTGCTTTGATCACCCGGTGTAAGTGTTCGTCGGGCGCCAACTGCTCATCTGGCAGGGCCGCGAGGCGTTTCGCCGCAGCCTCGAACCGGCTTAACCGCCGTTCCAGGTTTGCCGTCAGAATTTGCCTTTTCCACCAATGCCGGTCCCGGCCCCTCATGGCCGACAACGCGCGCTTGTTATGGTTGACGGCGAGGTCCAGATAAGCGGACAGCTGTCTCGAAGCCCCCGGCGCCGCGTCCCAGATCGCCGGCAAAAGGGCGTCGGCCAGCGCCGCGTCGTCCTCGCCCATGGCCTTTTTCACCAGATACAACGAAAATGACGGGACGTTGCCGATGCGGTTTTTCTGGAAATTCTCGGCTTTGACGATGGCACTCAGACGTTTCACTTCATCGGAGGAGAAATCGAGTTTGTAAATGGGGAAGCCGTTTGTCGGGCAGATCACCGGCCATTTCACCCATTGGCAAGATGAAATCCGCTTCAGGTCGAACCGCATGCCGAAGGTCGTACAGGACATCGTCCCTGTTTGGACAAACTTTTCGCCGCCAATCGGGCAAATATATTCATTGTCGACGGGTATGCCGGCATCAGCGGAACCGGCAGCCAACGATATGAGGAGGCCGGTGAAGATAAGCCGAAATTGATATCGCTGTGCCAAGTCAATTCCCCGGCTCATGTTAAATTCGAACCGAGTATCCTCGGTGATTGTGACGTTTATATGGCGAGGCTTTTCCGTCGCGGCCTAGGGAAGGGCTGAGAGGAACTCTATCAGTCGCGCATTGACCGCGTCCGCCTGTTCTTGCTGCACCCAATGGCCGGCACCATCAACCAGATAGCAACCGCGAAAATCGGTGCACGCCTCGGCCTGCATCTTCTCCAGTGCGCCGGGGACTTGTTGAATGCCCCAATCGGACGTACCCGCAATGAATGCCGTCGGCACGTCGATGGTTCGCCCGGCGTATTGGCTCAGGACTTTGTTGTTCTCACCTTCGGTCCGGCAGCGGTACCAGTTGAGACCGCCCTGGTAGCCGGTGCGCTCATACTCGATTGAATAGATCATGAGATCTTTGTCCGGCAACCACGTATTGGCGCTGATTTGAGCCGGTGTCGGCATTTCCATGGCCACCGTGGCGGCCATGGTTTCATTCAAATCCATGATGTAATAGGTCGGCATTTTCGCCAGTTCCGGCGCGCTCCAATCGCTCAAGGGGAGCGGCTGGTTATGGGCCCAATCGGCGCTCTTGTGGTGGTAATAGGCGCGCATGAAATCGTGGACACCCTGCGGGCAGCGGCGCATGTCCGCGTTCGCTTCGCGGGTCGAGTAATACCAATGATAGTGCTTGCGCGGCCGGTCCAAATTAGCGAGGTCATCATGAACAGCATCGGGTTTCATGTCGCCTGACGGTGGGCCGGTAAACGGCGCGCTCATCATGACGGCGGCGCGGAACACATCGGGGCGGATCAGCGCACAACAGGCGGTGACCGACGCACCGGCATCGTGCCCGATGACGGCTTCCACATGGGATCGTTCAAGCGCCGCCATCAGGCCCATCATGTCGTTGACGTGATTGTCCAAGCAGAATGGCGTGAGGTCCGTGTCGTAATCGTCGTACCACCCGGTGGTCCGCCCGAAACCCCTGAGATCAGGTGCGACGACATAGTATCCCTCGGCCGCAAGTGCCGGCATGACTTTGCGCCAGCTATAGGCCAGTTCCGGGAAACCGTGCAGGAGCAAGACCACGGGAGTTTCTTTTTCCGGTTTGCCCGCCTCCAAAATATGGAACGTCAGGCCATTGACGTTGCGGATGAACCGCGACCGGACGCCATCGGGCAGGACATGGTCATCGTAGGGCAACAGAACACTCACGGCGCGTTCACTTGCCGCCCCCGGGGCCGTCCATGGTCGTGCGCTGGAATACGGCTTCGAATTGCGTGCGCAGCGCCGTATCGACCTCGGGGATGGTGGCGGTGTTGCCCAAGTCCCACAATGATGTGACGCCGTGTTCCGCGATACCACAGGGAACGATGCCGTCGAAATGGGAAAGGTCGGGCTCCACATTGATGGCGATACCGTGGAAACTGACCCAGCGGCGCACCCGGACACCGATAGCCGCGATCTTGTCCTCATGACTGGCGGGATTCGACGGGGCGCCTTGCGTCACCCACAGCCCGACCCGGCCTTCGCGCCGCTCGGCGATGACGTTGAAGGTGAACAGGGTCCGGATGACCCATTCCTCCAAATCGTCGACGAACTTCCGGATATCCTGGCCGCGCCGCTTCAGGTCAAGCATGACATAAGCCACCCGCTGTCCCGGTCCATGGTAGGTGTAACGTCCGCCGCGGCCGGTCTCGTAAACCGGGAAGCGATCGGGATCCAACAATTCCTCCGGCGCCGCGCTGGTCCCGGCGGTGTAAAGAGGAGGGTGCTCCAACAGCCAGACGGTTTCCGGGCCGCTGCCATCGCGGATTTCGGCGGCGCGCGTCTCCATGAATGCCAGCGCGTCGAGATAGGCGACCTGGCGGTCATCGATGCGCCATTCCACCGGCCCCGCGGGTCCGAGATCATCTGCCGGTAATTCTTTGATTTGTACGCTGTTCATGGACGGCTCACGGTAAATCGAAGGCTTGCCCCGGGCGCCGTGGTTTGCTATCCCCGGCCCAGGAATGAATAAGGCAACCCGGACGGTTGCCGCAAGGGTTTTGCGGTCGTGGCGGAACTGGTAGACGCGCAGCGTTGAGGTCGCTGTGGGATAATATCCCGTGGAAGTTCGAGTCTTCTCGACCGCACCATTTTCACCGAGGCCCGCCGCACCAGCGCCGGGCCTCGTGTTTTTCAAAGCCGAATAACATCGGCGTGCTTGTGGGGAGGAGGCGACGGCCATGACCGATCCGGATACCCAGGCACCTGAAAATGCGGAGACCGAAACCGCGCCCGAAGAGCTTATTCACGGTCTCGATTCCGATACGGAAGAGGAAATCGTCGGAGCGCTGGATGCGGGTGACTTGGACCGGGTCCGTGAACTGCTTGAGCCCGTTCATTACGCTGACGTCGCCGATTTACTGGAACGCCTGGACGAAGACGACCGCGAACAGCTTGTCAATTTGATCCGCCCCGACTTCGACGGAGAAATCCTGTCGGAACTTGATGACGCGGTGCTCGACCATGTTGTCGATCTGCTGGGCCTCGATGAGATTGCCGCAGCCGTCGTCGAACTGGATTCCGATGACGCCGTCGAAGTCATAGAGGAACTTGAAGAACACGAACAGCAGCATGTCTTGGAAGCCATCCCGGAAGGCGACCGGGCGATCATCGAAGAAGGCCTGGCCTATCCCGAAGACAGCGCCGGGCGGCTCATGCAGCGCGAGTTGGTCACCATGCCGGAGTTCTGGACCGTCGGCGACGCCATTGACTATTTGCGTCGCAATGCCGACGCCGATGAAAATCCGCTTCCCGATCAGTTTTATACGATCTACGTCGTCGACCCGGCCCATCGGCCCATCGGTAAACTGGCGCTCGATCAGGTATTGCGAACCCGCCGCCCGGTGAAGTTGGCGGACGTCATGTTGACTGAGTTTAAATCGGTTCCCGTGACCGCCGACCAAGAAGATGTCGCCCTGTTGTTCCGGCAACGCGACCTGGTATCCGCGCCGGTGACTGACGATGGCGGTCGTCTGGTCGGCGCCATCACCATCGATGACATCGTCGACGTCATTGATGAGGAACACGAAGAAGACATCATGCGCATGGGCGGGGTTCGCGAAGACGATCTGTATGATGCCGCGATGGATACCACCAAGGCCCGGTTCGCCTGGCTATTCGTCAATCTCATCACCGCCATCGCTGCCTCCATGGTGATCGGCCTATTTGACGCGACTATTGACCAGATGGTGGCCTTGGCCATCCTCATGCCCATTGTCGCCTCCATGGGCGGCAACGCCGGCACCCAGACCCTGACCGTGGCGGTGCGTGCCCTGGCGATGAAGGAACTGACCGCGACGAACGCCATGCGGGTCGTCGGCAAGGAATTCATCGTCGGCGGGTTTAACGGCATTCTGTTCGCCTTGTTGACCGGCGCGGTGGCTTGGATCTGGTTCGGCAGTCAGGCCTTGGGACTGGTTATCGGCTTGGCGATGATCGTCAACATGGTGGTCGCCGGTCTGGCTGGAACGGCCATTCCCCTTGCATTGGACCGGGCCGGCATTGACCCGGCGATCGCCTCCAGCGTCTTTCTCACCACCATCACCGATGTGGTTGGGTTCTTTGTGTTCCTTGGGTTAGCGGCGCTGATCTTGTTGTAAGGCGTTAACTGTTAAGCCGCTGAGTATCCCATCACGGCCTTGATCTCAGTGAATTCTTCAAGGCCATGCAGCCCCCATTCTCGACCATTGCCCGATTGCCGGTAACCACCGAAGGGCGCGCCAGGGTCGGCGACCGCGCCGTTCAAGTGAATCATGCCGGCGCGTACGCGTCGGGCCAGGGCCTGGGCGCGCCCGAGATCGGCGGATTCAACGTACGCCGCCAGTCCGAATGGCGTATCATTGGCGATACGGACGGCTTCGTCTTCATCATCGTAAGCCATGATGCATAGCACGGGACCGAAAATCTCCTCCCTCGCGATGGTCATCTCTGGCGTCACATTGGCGAACACGGTGGGCCGCACGTAAAACCCCCGTGGCAAATCGTCAGGACGGTCCAGCCCGCCGGCAATCAATGTCGCGCCCTCGTCAATGCCGGATCGAATATGGGCCTGGATGCCTTTCCACTGTTTATCAGAGACCACCGGCCCCATACCCGTGTCCGCAGCGTCCGGATTGCCCACCTTGATTAACTCAGCGGCGGTTTTTGCAATTGCTGAGGCTTCGGCCATGCGACCCGTTGGTACCAGCATACGCGTGGGTGAATTGCACGATTGGCCGGAATTTCGAATACACAGAGTCACACCGCGGGCCACGGCGTCATCGAAGTCAACATCGTCCAACAAAATATTCGCCGACTTGCCGCCCAGTTCCTGGCCAACCCTTTTGACTGTCGGGGCGGCGGCCCGGGCGACAGCGATGCCGCCCTGGGTGGAACCGGTGAACGACACCATATCGACGTCCGGATGAGCGGCGATGGCGGCGCCGACAACGGGTCCTTCGCCTTGAACCATATTGAACACCCCCGCCGGCACCCCTGCATCTTCAAGGATTTCCGCCAAAATGATGGCCGGCCCGGGTGCCAGTTCCGACGGTTTGAGGACCATGGTGCAGCCGGCGGCCAGCGCCGGTGCGACCTTGCAGGTGATCTGGTTCATGGGCCAGTTCCACGGCACGATCATGCCGCAAACGCCGATGGGTTCACGAATAATTCGGGTGGCGTTCAGTTTACGCTCAAAATCGAAAGTTTCGAGAATTTTGAGGATTTGCTTGAAATGACTGAGGCCGGCGCCTGCCTGAAAGCGCGTGGCGAATTTCCGGGGCGCGCCCATTTGTTGAGAGATGGCGGCGCCGATATCATCAAAGCGCGCCTTGTAACCATCCGCGATACGCTGCAGCAGAGCAATTCGTTCAGCCATCGGCGTCGCGGCGAATTCAGGAAACGCCCGACGGGCCGCGGCGACAGCAGTATCGACATCAGACTCCGTGCCCAGGCACAGGGTTCCGATGGTTTCCTCGGTGGCCGGGTTGATCAGGTCCATGCGCGGGCGGTCGGCAAGGTCCAACCACGCGCCATCGATGTAAAACTGCGGCTTGTCGCTCATTTTCCGACCTCGAAATCATTGGGTGCCTGGATACGCCGGGGCGGAGTTTCCCGCTTCGCACCGGAAACGTAAAGCCACCGATTATGGAAACAACTTTTTTTTGCCTGTCTTCCACCCTACATTACAAGATATTGATTCGCCCTCATTTTTGGGATTGGCAATCGCCTGATGACCGACAAATCTGCCGCGCCCTATCGCGTCGCCTTCATCCACGCGCCGGACCCCGTTTACGCGGACACCCAGAACTACGGGGCCAAGTTCATGCCCGTCTGGGCCTACACGCTGGCTGCCCACATTCCGGACGACGGCCGGTTCGTGACGTCGCTTTACGACTGTCGGTTCGAGCCTGAATCCGGGATCAAGGAGCACGACGTGTTCCTGTTCAGCGGCATCAACCAGGACGGCGCCAATTTGGAAGCCGTGCGTGCCCGGCTTCAGGAACGCTACCCCAACGCCAAATCGATGATTGGCGGACCCATATGCTGGTCTTTCGATCAGGGCGGTAACATGGAGCAGCTGGACGGTTTCGATCACGTCTTCATCGGTGACGGCGAGGTCGAAATCGAGGGCCTGTTGGAGACCCTACGTACAAACTCGCCTCTGGAGCGCGTCAACCGCGCCTTGGCGCGCTTCGCGATCGGCGATGCGCGACCGTTCCATAAGCCGATGCTGAATGAAACCGTCGGGCGCTATTACGGGGCGGTGCTGGAAGTTTCACGGGGATGTCCGTTCCTCTGTGAATTCTGCGACATCCGCATCCTGCCGGACAACAACCGATCGCATAACAAATCAGCGGACCTCATTGTCGCCGAGCTCGATCACCTCTGCCGCCTTGGCGTCAATCAGGTGTTGTTCGCCTGCGACAATTTCATCGGTGAGCCGCGTTGGGCGGAAGAGGTCATCGACAAGATTTTGGAGTGGCAGCAACGCACCGGCTTCCGGCCCAGTCTCTATACCTGGTTGACCATCAATCTCTACAAGTATGACGAATTAATGATCAAGATGCGCCGGGTCGGCTTCGACATGCTGTTTATCGGCGTTGAAAGCTTTTCGCAGAACTCGCTGTTGGAGACGGCCAAAGTGCAAAACACGGCGCCGGATATGGTCGCCGTGGTTCGCGAGATACAGTCCTACGGCTTCATTATTGTTGCGGGACTGATATTCGGTTTCGATTCAGATACGGACGAATCCTTTAAGATTACCTTGGACGGATTACAGAATTCTGCCTTGCTGTCAGGCGATCCGTCGTTGCTGACGGCCTTACCGGGAACCCCCTTGTACCGCCGGATGAAGCTGTCCGATCGGTTGCGCCAGGTACGCTTTGGCCTGGGCGGTTATAAATATCAAACCAACATCCGATATTTGTTGCCGGCTCGAAACATGGTCGATGGCTACAAATGGTTCGTCACCGAATTCTGCAGCGGCGCCTACCAGTATCAGCGTCTGAAGGGATTTTTTGACCTTTTGGAAGAGGGCCGATTTGTCGCCATGGACGGTAAGGGTTTCGGAAATCTGGGTTTATTCTTGAAAATGATTATCGCCAACAAGGCCGCTCTTTGGCAGATGACCCAGCGCATGACCCGTTTCGCAGCCCAGCCTGCCAATATCTACTGGGCGTTTCGGGGCCTTATGCTGGCCATGTCTCGGCCGGGCCGTGGAGCATTCGGGTACTTCCAGTTCTGGTTCTTTGCCTGGACCAACGCGGTCTTGAAATACCGTTATATTTCCGACGATGATTTCGATATCGAAGGTGTCGCCGAAGATTTTGATGTGAAGGGCATACTACCGGGCGATTATGTATCGTCCGCCAACGAAGCCATCCCGCCACAGAAGATAAAAGCTCAATTGCGGGCCACTGTTGCTCAGTTGGAAACGGTCATCGCCGAACGGCGCGCCTGATCATTTCGAGCTTCGTTCAGGTCGTTAATAATGCGCACTGTCCCGAAAGCCGATCTGGAGAAGGCCCTGGCCGACCACCAGTCCGGCAATCTTGACCGGGCGATCATTGCTTACGGCCATCTTCTCACGTC
>CAZQPC010000101.1:0-1751 GCA_964595005.1 uncultured Magnetovibrio sp. | reverse complement strand
CCTACGCCGGGTTGGCTTGTTTCGAGGCCGATCGGTTCGACGAGGCGCGGAAATATCTTTCGCATAAATTAAAGACCTCCGGCGACGACCCGGAAGTCTTGAACCTGTTAGGGTTGGTCGAATCGAAGTCTGGAAACGACGATGCCGCCATCCGCGCTTACAAACGTGCCGTCAAGATCGCGCCGAACATGTCGAAGGCCTGGAATAACCTGGGCAATGAATATCTGCTGAAGGGCCAGTACGAGAAGTCCCTGGAGTTTTTTCAGCGCGCCGTCGCCGCCGAACCGGCCAATACACTGGCGCTGGAAAACCTTGCTGAGGCCGAGTTGAAATCCGGCAATGAAAACGCCGCCGTCGCCGCGTACGAGGAATTGTCGCGCCGTGCCCCTGACAACGCGGCATTCCATGAACGCGTCGGTACCCTTTGCATGCATGTGCGGGCCGCAGAGGCGGAAATGCGGCTGCGCCGGGCCGCCGACTTAGAGCCGGATGATCTGAAATGGCAGATGGCGCTTGCGACGTTCCTGTCGAAACGCAGACGCGATGAAGAAAGCTTAGAGATATTCGCGCGAATTCTAGCTGCTCATCCAGGCCACCGGGAGGCACTGTCCAAACGCGCCCAGTCGCTAAAAATCCTTGGCCGAACAGAGGAAGCGGAGGCCGTCTACCGGCATCTTTTGACGGCCCTCCCTGCCGATCCACGACCACTCAAGGATATATCGGAATTAAAGCGGTTCCGGGTGGGCGATCCCGATATCGCGGTAATGGAGTCCTACCTCGAAGACCCAGAGCAAGGAACTGATGCCTGCCAAGCGCTCCGTTTTGGTCTTGCCAAGGCTTACCACGACTTACGTGAATACGACCGCGCGTTCGCCCACCTGCGCGAAGCCAACAGATTGAAACGACAGCGGCTGACCTACGATGTCAGAACCGACGTCAAGGGCATGCGAAAACTCTGCCAGATATTTTCGCCGGAACTCATGAAAAAGACCGTGGCGCCCCCTCAAACAGCCCCGGTCCCCATATTCATCATCGGCATGCCAAGATCGGGGACCACGCTGGTTGAGCAGATACTGGCCAGCCACCCGGAGGTCGGCGCTGGCGGTGAGATGACGTTCATGGCGGCCGCATTCAGGGGCTATCGATCGCCAACCCGTCCGGATCTGCTTTATCCGGATTGGATTGCAAAGACGGGCGATGACGATCTGAAGGCGTTTATGGCGGCGACGGCAGCGGCCTATCTTACAGACCTCCAATCCTTGTCGCCGGATGCAGCGTACGTGACTGACAAGATGCCGTTGAACTTTTTGTTCCTTGGCCTCATCGCCATGGCATTGCCGCAAGCCAAGTTCGTCCACTGTGTCCGCGACCCCATGGATACGTGCTTCTCATGCTATCAACAGGAATTCTCGGCGGCCGTCGATTTTGCCTGGGATCTCTCCGATTTGGCAAAATTTTACCAAGCCTATCAGGATTTGATGGCCCACTGGAACGGAGAGTTGGGTCGGCGGATATATCAGATTTCCTATGAGAAACTGGTCGCCGATGCAGAACCACAAACCCGACAACTTCTTGACGCCTGCGGCCTGCCTTGGGACCAGCGATGCCTTGAGTACTACAAATCGGACCAGGTGATCGCCACCGCCAGTTTCCTTCAGGCCCGCAAACCCGTTTATCAGGAATCCGTGCAGAAATGGCGGAGCTACAAAGAACACCTGGCACCGCTGATGAAGGGGCTCGGCGTCGACTAG
>CAZQPC010000100.1:0-14299 GCA_964595005.1 uncultured Magnetovibrio sp. | reverse complement strand
CGAAAACCCTGGAAAACCGTCTCTATGGGTCATTATTAGTGCAACTTGGTATTAGTGGTTCTCACGTTGGTATGTTATCGCTGAGATGCCGAAGCCGCCACCGGGGCGGCAATTGCGCTTTTCCAGCGCAGCCGGATCGCCATCCCAATGAACAGGCATTCCGACGCCGGTGCGGCGATGTTCCACCACGACGGCAATTCGGTGGCCGGCGCGAAAAACGCCGTCAAGTAACTGATCGCGGGATGGACATGCGCTGATATCTGGAAAAGCACCCCCGGTACCGCGATATAGACCAACGCCAGCATCACCGCCGCCATGGCCTCGCCGCGGCCGTCGGTGCGGCCGAGGCAAATCCAATAAATGAAGCCCAGGTCGCGGGTCGTGAACAACAGCGCCGCCGCAAAAACGATGTGCAGATCATGGGCGCGGGCCGCGGTGTAATCGGCAAACGCAGAGGCGGCAATGACGGTCGCGGCGGCAACCACGGGCAGGCTCAAAAGGGAGCGCGGCGCAAACCTCGAGAAGCTGCGCCATTGCCGTTGATGGATCAGCGCATCCCATTGGCGCAGCCGGAACCGGTTTTTCGTTTCCATCAGCCCGATCACGTAAATCATGACAATGCCAATCGATAACACCATGGTCGGGATGCTGGGAAAGTCCATCAACGCGACGGGCGTGTCCGGGCCAATGGGGACCGACCGCATGCCGCCGAAGAAAGCCATGGTGAAGATGACGAACGTCAGCCATAGCCACGGCCCCAATGGTTCTTGAAGTTCGACCCGCATCAAGGCCCAGGCGCCGGCCAGACCCCAGACGATGAACAGGCCCATGAAAATCAGCATGAACTGCGGCAACGCCAAGTAATAATCATACCAGATGATCAGATCCAGAAGCCCGGCGCCGCCGGTTACGGAAAGTCCGATATAGAGCGGCGGCAGGGCAAACACCAAGCCCAGAAACTGGTAGGCGACAACGTGCACACGGCCGAATTCCCGGCGCCGTTGGATTGCCGCCAGACTGGCCTGGAAACACACGGTCTGCGCCAACACGCCGGCGCCAAGATAAAGCGCGACCGAGGTCGCGATGCGCGGCCCGTCCCACCATTCGGCGTTGGACGCGCCATAAACGGCAAGGCAGACGATACCGCCGGCCCATGTGAACGCTGTGCTGCCGGCCAATTTCGCCCAGGCCAGGCCCCAGGCCGACATGGATGACATACGCTGCGGCGGCCAGGTTTTGGTGTTGATCTCCTGGATCACACTTTCCGCCGCCTGGCGGGTTCCCCAGATGAAAACCAGGGCGAAGTACCCCAGCGTGGCCATGAAACCGGTTGACGTATCCCAGCGATAATCATTGAGGTAATACCCCAGCCCGAACACGACGGCCAATACGGTCGGCATGGCAATCAGACGGTGACCCTGGAATTCGACGATCATCAAGCGGCGGAACTCCGGGTTCATGCGCCTTCGTCTCCATCATTTCCGGCTTTGCCGGCGCCATTATTTCCAGCCACCGTGCGATGGTAGGTATCTTGCAACCGTTCTTGCTCATCGGCGTAGCGGATGATCGGCAAGCCAGCGGCCATCAGCGTCTTTAACAGGCCAAATTGATGGGCGTTGCCGCCGGCAAGGTGAAATTGCGCCCGGGTACCGTCGACGCGCAATTCCGCGATGCCGTCAGAGCTAGCCAATATTTCAGCAAATTTTCCGTGCGGTTCCGCCAGTTCGATGCTCATGCGCCGTGGCATCTCGGCATCCGCGGCTGCGGCGTCGATGCCTTGATGAACGACGCGGCCGTCGCGGATGATGATCATGTCCGTGCAGTAGTCTTCCAACTCGGCCAGGATGTGCGATGAGACCAGCAAGGTCATGCCGTCGTCGCGCAACTGCCGGAACAAGGCCGAAAGCTGCGCCCGGGCATCTGGATCAAGGCCTGCGGCGGGCTCATCCAACACCAGGAACGCTGGGTCGTGAATGATGGAGCGGGCGATGGCGGCACGCTGGGTCAGGCCGCGCGACAGTGACGAGACCTTGTCGTCCAGCCGGTCGGCGACGTTAAGACGCGCCGCCGAAAATTCGGCCAGGCGTTTCGCCTCGGCCCGCGTGATGCCGTGCATCTCGGCGCCATGGACCAGGCACTGGCGAACCGTCAATTCATCATAGAGACCGTAAAAATCCGGAAGGTAACCCATGCGCCTGTGTGCCTCGCGGGGGCTGCCGGCGACATCGATATCTTCGAACATGACCCGGCCGGCCGCCGGGGCGTGCAGGCCGACCAGGCAATTGATCAAGGTTGTCTTGCCGGCGCCATTGGGGCCGACCAGGGCCGTGATCAGCCCGGCGCCAATCTTCAGGTTGATGTCAAACAGCACCCGTTTCGTCGGGTAGTTGAAGTTCAGGTTGTTGACTTCGATCATGATATCACGTCGCGGCAGGGCCAAAGGCATGGTGGCATTGTGGCAAGGATACCCGGTCGATCCAATGACAATTCGCCGCTGAATTCTGCCAATTTGCGAGTGTTCACCACCTCCTCAGGTGTCGACCGAATACAAACTGCCGATCAACGTGCTTTGATTTACTCCAGTCGTACGTTGATCTACGTTTCGATGGGAACACCTGAACCAATTTCCATTTCGGGTGACTTAGACGACGAAGACGTTTGGGACCGTGCCGCGACCAAGGCGGTATTGTTGGGATCTACGAATAATCGCGGGCACAAGGTTGGGGGAGCCTTTTGCCTATTCGCTGAGCTTGCACACAGAGGTCTGCTATGAAAATTCAAAATCTTGTGACGCGCCATCTGCGGATGTTGCCGGTCGCCGTCATGGCCGCTTGTCTGGGAACATCCGCGGCCCATGCCTTGGATGCCAAGGTGGCGCAATCGGCGTTTCTGAAGACGCCGATGATGAATGGCTTGAAGACTATTGAATTCAAAGCCGTCGGAAAACACTTCACCGCGAAGATCGGAACCCGCAAACATCCGGCCCTGATTTTCAACACAGGTACCGACAAGAAGCCGATTTGGAACGCGGCGCTCTATCCGAAAAAATTAAAGATGAAAGATGTCTACAAGTCGGGTGCCGCCGCCGTGTTGGGCGGGATTGTGCTCAGTGATCCAGCCGTTGTCATGTCGTCGGCAAAAAGTTCAAGCAAATTCACGGTCCTGCCGAAAGCCGTGCAAGACGGCATCAAGAAGGTTTTCGGAAAATCCATCAAAACCGTCACTTACCCGGCGGGGGTGAACTTCTCATTTATCGTCAAAGTCAAGAAAACCGTGGGCTTGGCCCATTTGAAAACGGCGCTTGGCGTTGGCGACAAGGATAGTCCCATGGCCGGCACCATGGGTGCGGATTTCATCCGCTTCCTGGTCAATGGCAAGGCGGCCACCAAAATGGCTGACTTGGCCAGCGTCTCGCTGAGCGCCGTAATGCCCGGAATCAAACCGAAATTGGCATCGAAGAGTTTCACCTCACCGAATCTGGTGGTCTCCTTTCGTGGCGCCAAGGATGGTCAGGTTCAACTTGTCGGCGGCGCAACGATCACCGCAGTCGTCGGCAAAAGCAAATTGGCATTCCGGACCGGCCTCCGCTTCGACCCGAAAGCCAAAAACGCCGACACCAAGATGTTCACCATCTTCGGCCCTCTGGCAAAGCCGTTGAAGAAGCCCATAGACTTCAGCGGCCGCAAGGCCGCCGTGCTGAGTTTGAATTCGGCGGTGATGGGCAACCGGCGTCTGACGGTCGGCTTTTCCGGCACCACAGACAAGAAAAAGCCGTTCGCCACAACGGCCAAACTGGTCAAGGGCAGGATCGTCCTTGAACAGGCTTTTGCCGACAATCTGACTGTCAAGGATTTGCTGGGCTATTCCCAGCAGGCCCTGGACAAGGTGCCCTTCAAGAATCCGAAGAAGGTCGGAGAGGTGATCACGGGAACGGTCAAGCTGGCCGGCGGCGATATGGAGGCATTCGTCTTCAAGGCCGCCGCAAAAGCCAAGAAGCCCTTTCTGGCCCTGATCCCGAAGGCGTTCAGTTTCGGCTCCTGGGTGCCGGCCGTCAAAGGCACGCCCCTGGACGGCGCCAAGGTCGACAAGGCGGCGCTGCTGGTCATTCCCACCGGCGGTGGCGGTGATCGGGCCTTGCGCGAACTGCCGAAACTGGTCGCCGACAAGATCGTCGGCGTCGTCGGTACCAAGATCATCAAGGGCAATAAAAACAAGCTGCCCATCGCCGACGGGCTCAATCTTTACACCCGGGTCGACGTCAACAAATCGAACATCATGAAGTTCATGTTCGACAAGCTGCAGATCAAGGACAAGATTTTGACCTTCGTCGGTTCGGTTAATCCCGTGGTCTTCTGGGTATTGCCGGAAAAGGCCGGCGCGCAGATCAAG
Source organism: uncultured Magnetovibrio sp. (assembly GCA_964595005.1). Classification (GTDB taxonomy): domain Bacteria; phylum Pseudomonadota; class Alphaproteobacteria; order Rhodospirillales; family Casp-alpha2; genus UBA3470. The sequence goes on along the minus strand of CAZQPC010000100.1, from coordinate 9,910 downwards.
GCGAATAAGAAGGTTCATGAAGAGATTTTGAAAACGCTCAGGCTGGCGACCAAGATATCGCGGGCGCAGATCCCGGGTGTCGATAAATTCCTGGAATTCGAACCCGGCACTTTGCGGTTCCGCGGCGATGCCGTCTACGACCGCATGGGCGCGCGCACCGATGTCGGCGACGTCGAAGTGGTCACGGAGATCATCAGCAAGATCAAGGTCAAGCTGCCGGGCAAGACCATCGGCATGCAGTCGCAATTGAATTTCCACAAGGGCATTGCCGATAAATCCTTCGAGGCGAAGGTCATCGGCACCTCTACCTCCGACTGGAAGAAGGCCTTCGGCATCCCGTTCCTGACCCTGGACAATATCAATCTGGCGGCAACCTTGAACGTCGACAAGAAGAACACCCACACCTTCGTTGCCGGGTTGGGCTCGAAAACAAAGATCGGCGCGCAAGAGGTCGATTCATCAATTGAATTGGTGTTCGAGAAAAAGGACAAGAAGAAGAAAGGCAAATCCACCGGCAAGAAGACTTGGCAGGTCGAGGACTTGGTCCTGTCGGTACCCGGTAAAATCGAACTAGCGAAGCTGCCTGGCATTGGGAAAATTCCCGGCCTCAAGGACTTCGTCATCGAAAACTATACCCTGTCCAGGGCCGCCACCCAGGGCACCTTGATTTGGAAGACCATCGGCTACAAGGGTCAGGCGGCGATTGTCAGTATTGAGGGCAAGTACACCCTGTTCGCCAAGTTCCCGGATCTGTCTTTAAAGAAAATTCTGAAAAAGATGCCGAAACCGCTTGATGCGTTGGGCGACTTCAAGATGCCGCGCGCCGTGTTGGCCTTCAGCACCCAAAAATTGACCGGTTATGAGCTGGTGAACATGCCGGACGCCGCTCAAGATATGCTCAAGGACATCATCAAGAACCCTTCCAATGAGGTGCCCATTTGGGACGGCGTCACATTGATCGGCGCGGTTGGTGAGCGCGACCTGCCGAAAAACCTACACAAGGTCATTGCCGATGACCTGGGCGTCTTCAAGGTCATCGACGGGGATTTGGTCCTGGCCGGCGGGATCAATGGAATTTTCGGCGGCAATCCGAAGATCGGCCTTTATGCCGACCTGCCCGGGTTCATATTTCCGCAAAATCAACCCTGGGCCCGGCTAGTCAGTTTCGAGCGCGCCAAAGCAAACTTCTTCATCCGCGCCGATGCGGCAGCCACCATGCTGAGCCTCGGTGTCGGCGGTGAGATGCAATTGAAGGTGCCGCATCTTGATGACCCAAAGAAGGTCGACACCCTGAAGTTCCGTGGCGAAGGCTACGTCAGCGCCGATGCCGTCTCGGCGGCCGGCGGCGTCAAGGTGGCGGGCCGCATGGAAGGCAAATGGCGCGAACCCCTGGGGCTCAAGAATTTTACATTTGAGAACCCGGCCGTCCTGGTTGGCGCCGATTCGGAGGGTTCCGTGGAATTCGGTTTTGGCACGACCGCCGAGTTTGCCGCGCGCAACAATCAGAAACTTCGCTTCGCCGGCGATTTCGTCACCAATATCAATTTCTCATCGACCTTCCCCATTCCGAAGAAGCTGGGCTTTCGCCTGCAGGCCAAAAAGCTTGGTCCCATGGCACAGATGGAAGTCGCCGACGCGGTGTTCCGCGGCGTCATGACCGGACCCATGGCGAAGGTCGTGACCCAGTTGATTGCGGATCCCGTGGCCAGGAAATCCGCGCAATTTTTGCAAAAGGAACTGGCGAAGCGCAGCCTAATCGACATCTTCCAGGTCGAAAAACTGCCCCTACCCTACATGGAATTTCGCGACGTCGACTTGTTTTTCGCCACCCCTGGGGCCGTCATCCCGGGCCGCGATGACACCTTGGTCGGCATGGGCATGGTTGTCGCCGGCAAGATGTCCGTCAACCTCATGGGCCAGCGTTTTCCCATCGGCGAAGTGGACAACAGGTTGACCTTCAAGGACGGTTTTAAAATCTACGGCAAGCTGGAACCGAGGAAGCTCGGGCCCTTGAAACTGAGGAAAGCGGTGGTCGACGTGGCCGCCAACATCGAGGCCCTGCCGCATTTCAAGATCAAGGCCGACGCGGCCCTGTTCGGCGCCACGGAGAAGCTCGAAATTGAGGTGTCCAAGGACAAGATCGGCTTCTTCTACGACAAAAATTTGGGGCCGGTGGTGAAAATGCGCATCGACGCGAAGACCGTCGGCAAGGACCTGTTCCGGGTTAAGGATTTCGTCGTTTCCGCTAGCACCAAAACCTCAATTGACAAGATCATCACCAAGGAGGTGTTTCCGCGCTTCGGCATCCCCAAGGTGGTTGGCGACATAATGGCGAAATCGACGCCCCTGTTCATCGACGGCGGCACCTTCGAGGGCTCGCTGACGAACTTCATCAAGGGCGGCGCCGTGACCTTAAAGCTTGACCATAAGTACTTCGGCCAACGCATGAAGCCGGCGGTCATCGAATTGCGGCCGGTCTGGAAAGACCCGATTTCGGCATTCCCGGCGATCCCTATCGCCAATGAGATGCGGCGCAGTTTCCTGTTGTTCCTGGCCACCAATCCGGTCAATATGCCGCCGGTCAATTTGGGCCTGATCACTGTCGAACAGGCGCAAATGACGGCCCTGGCGACCGATCCGAAGGACCCGAAATTCGTCCTCAAGGGGAAGATCAGCAACTTCCTCGGCGCGACCCGCACCGTCAATGTGGCGCTGTCCGACAAGGGTTATGCCTTTGCCCTGAAGGATCGCATCGCCGGCCTCTGGGACGCCGATATGAAGGTCCGCTCCATCGGCGGCACCGCCCAGTCCCCCAACGATATCGCCTACTACGGGCAAGTCACCAACGGCTTCGGGACGTGGATTCAAAAGCAGGTCGGCGGCACCTTGAACAAGGGGTCGAAAGCCGTTTCCGCCGGCCTGACCGCGGCCCAGCGCGGCCTCAAGACCGCCGAAGACGGCGTCCGCAACGCCGACGATAAAATCATCTCGGAACGCGCCGCGGCGCGTGCCGATCTGAAGTTGTTGCAAACGCCGATCAAATTGGCCGTGGCAGCCCTGCGTACGGCGGACTGGCTATTCGATAGGGCCAGAGGTGCGCTGGACGCTGCCCGCCGGTTCGAACGCCACATTTGTCACCATTGGTCATTTGTTGTGCGGTGGGGCTGCGGCGCCGCCGAGAAGGGTGTCAGCTTTGCCGTGAATTCCCGCGACAGGCTGGAGGACGCTCGTGACGACGCAGTCAGGGCGCTTTCCAACCTGCGCCGTCAATTGGAACGAGAGCGCGCCGTCGCAAACGTCGATTGGCATCCGCGGGTTTCATTTTGGATATTCAAACGCGAAGCCGAATTGAAATTGTTGGCCTTCGCACGCCTGACGATGGCCGGCGCCAATGAGCTCAACACGAAGTTCAATGGTGTTACGCAGAGTTTGGTGCGCGTTGCCGCCGGTACCGACACCCTGAACGTCAAGAAGGTGGTCATCAAAGGACAACTGAAGCAATTGAAGACGGAATTCCACATGCTTGCCGACATCATGGGTAAGCCGAATGTGTACATGCCGATCAAGGTCAATCTCTCCAATCCTGCCGATACGGACGTCCGCGGCCTGGCCAATTTCTTTAACGCAGTAATCCGCGGCAAAGGGGTCAAACGCCTGGCCAACAACATGCCGCCGCCGCCGAAATTGCCGGTGGATACGGTCACCCAGGCGGAGATTGTCGCCGCCGTCCGCGCCGCTGCCATGGAAAAAATCCGCCTCCTTAAGGCAGCCAGAGCCAAGGAGGACGCGCGCAAACAACAGCTTGCAGCCGCCACCCAGCCGAAGCCACCGGTGGCCGGCGGCATGCCCGCCAACCGCAATGCCTGGGCCATCGGCAAAGACCGGATCGGCAACGACTGGGGCATCTACCGGTGGAACGGCAGATCATGGGGCAAGATGCCCGGCAATTCGACGCATATCGCCGCCGGGCCAAACAATACGGCGGTCTCCGTCGATGTCAGCGGTTCGACACATTTCTGGGACGGCGGACGGTGGTCCAGTCTGCCCGGCTCACACAGCGACGCGACCATTGCCGCCGACGGCACCATCTACACGCTCGGCCGCGGTGCGCCCGGCAAGGATTCCCCAATCTACAGATGGGATGTGAGCCGGTGGACAAAGATGCCCGGCACGCTGGCGCAGATATCCGCCGGGCCGAACGGCACCCTTTACGGCACGGCGGCCGACCATCGCATATACCGGTGGGACGGTCGCCAATGGCGCCGCATGCCGGGCGCGGCACGCGACATCAGTGTCGCCGATGATGGCACCATGTGGGCGATCGGAACAACGAAACGTGGCGCCAACTTCAACATCATGAAGTGGGATGGCCGCGCCTGGAAAAATATGTCCGGCGAATCGGCACAGATCACCGCTGGGCCGAACGGCACTGCGGTCGCCATCGATGCGGGTGGGCCAGCACATTATTGGAACGGCAGCAAGTGGGTACACCTGCGAGGCTCGTCCCGCGACGTCAGCATGGCGAAGGTCGGCGTGCCCCGACAAGCCTATACCAACATCTACGTGGCCGGGAACAACAACGCCAAGAGCTGCTTCGATTCATCTGCCGGCGGCGGCGATCTGGGCGCCATCCGTTGCCAGAATCACCGCAACTTGCGCTGGGCCTTCTGGACCGACGGCACCATCCGCCACGGGCCGCAAGGTCTCTGCGTCACCGCCAAGAACGGCGGGCGGGCATATGTTGCCCGCTGTGACGATAGCACCGACCAGAAATGGTCAATCCGTTGGTCCGGCGGGGCCGGCCCATCGTCGCTTGACCCCACCTGGCGGTTCCGTATCGTCCACATTGCCTCGGGCCTTTGCCTTCAGGAAGGCGGCAACCGCAACACGACGGTCAAATGCGGCGGCACCGACAACGCAAACACCTGGCCTGCGGCGCAGACCTGGCGGGCCATGCGGAAGCTGCCACTGCCGGCGGGCGAGGCCAACATGTTCCGGAGCGCCCAATTGGTCAACGCCCACAGCGGCCAGTGCGCCGACGAGAACAGCGGCAAGCTGACCCGCGGCGGGCCGGTGATTATGTGGACGTGCAACAGTTCGGGCCAGTCGCGGAACCGGCAATTGTGGTCGCACACGGCCGAGGGGCAGGTGAAAACCACCAATGGGCTCTGCCTTGATGTGAAAAACCCGAAGGTGACACGCGGCATGGCGATCATTATCTGGGGCTGTAACGGCAGCGGCGCGCCGATGCAACGCCAGCGCTGGCGTCAGTTAAAGGACGGTCGAATTCAGCATGTGCAGAGCGGGTACTGTCTGGATTCCACCGACAACGCCAACCAGCGGGGACGGTTGGTGCTGTCAACCTGCTCGACGACACCGACCCAGAAATGGCAGCCGCGCGGGGCCAGTAGTTGAGAAAGGCGCTTCGCTGTCTCATGAACGTAAGGGAAGAAGGATCGGCAGCAAGCGGCGGCAAATGTTTTTGCCAACTGTCACGTGAACCAATTGGGAAAACCTGTTACTCATGTTGTACGAACTGAATATGGAGAAGATGATGAAAAGAATTTTTGCAGCGGCATTGGCCCTCGGTATGGTCGGCGTGATGTCCACGGCGCCGGCGTCGGCTCAAAGCCAGGACCCGGAAGTCAAAATCTGTTTGGAAACGGTTGCGGAAATGACCGGCGGCAAGGCCTCCGCGAAAGCCAAGAAATTGTGCGAAGAGAAAAAGCTCAACGAGGCGATCGAAGAAGCCATGAAAGCCGGTTAAGCCGCTTTCCGTTCAACTTAATTTGCGGGGGCGGCGCCTTTCGGTGCCGCCCCTGTTATTTGATGCCTATTTGAAGCGGCTGGCTTTCGGGAAACCCTTGAACGGTAACTGACCGGCCTGGGCGCGTTTACCCAGCCAATTCTTGATATTGCTTTCCGTGCGCACCCCGGCGCCGGTTTGCCACGACAACCCTTCTTTAAATTTCAGCGTCGTTACATCGGCCAGGCCGCCCTGGCCGTATTTCTGCAGCATCACCCCGGCGCCGCGGGTCATTTCCGGCAGTTCCGCCAAGGGAAATATCAACAGCTTTCGTTTGGTGCCGATAATCGCTGCGTGGTCGTGTCCATCGCCGATAAAGCACAAGGCCGCCGCCTCCTGATCGGGTTTTAGGTTCAGCGTCTGTTTGCCGTTCTTGGTCTGCGCGATGACGTCGTCTTCGTTAATGATGAAACCGCGTCCGGCATCCGACGCGATCAGCATCTTGCGGCCGCCGGTGAAGATGAACATGTCGAGTATCTCATCACCATTGGGCAGGTCGATCATCAGCCGGATCGGTTCGCCATGACCGCGCCCGCCTGGCAGTTTATCGACACCGATGGTGTAAAAACGCCCATTGGTGGCGAAGGCCAGCAGCTTGTCGGTGGTCTCCGCCTGTAGGGCAAACTGCAACTTGTCGCCTTCTTTGAATTTCAGGCTGGCGGTGTCGTCCAGGTGGCCCTTGGCGGCCCGCACCCAGCCCTTTTCGGAATAGATGATCGTCACCGGTTCCTTTTCGATCATCGCTTCCAGGGGTACGATGACGGCGCTGGGCGGCTCTCCGATGGTGGTCCGGCGCTTGCCCAGTTCGGTTTTCTTGCCGAATTGCTGTTTGATGTCGGCGATCTCGTCGGCAATTGTTTTCCAGCGTTTCTTTTCGTCATGCAAAAGCGCGTCCAGGCTTTTGCGTTCGGCGCTGAGGGCTTCGTTTTCCTTGCGTATCTCCATCTCCTCCAGCTTACGCAACTGGCGCAGGCGCATGTTGAGGATGGCTTCCGCCTGGACGTCGGAAAGCTCAAAGGCCGCCATCAGCTTGACCTTGGCATCGTCGTATTCGCGGATGATGCGGATCACTTCATCCAGGTTCAGATAGGCCGCCAGCAGGCCGCCCAGAACCTCCAGCCGGTGGTCGATCTTGCCCAGGCGGTGTTCGGACTGACGCACTAAGACGACATGGCGGTGGTCCAAAAACGCCTGCAGGGCCTCGCGCAGGTTCATGACACCCGGCGTGTTGTTGGCATCGAGAACGTTCATGTTGAGCCCGAAGCGGGTTTCCAGATCGGTCTGCCGGAACAGATGTTCCATCAGCAGTTCCGCGTCGACGGTGCGGTTCTTGGGTTCCAGCACGATGCGGATATCTTCCGCCGATTCGTCGCGGATATCGGCCAGCATGGGCAGTTTGCGGGCGTTCAACAGATCCGCGACCTTCTCGATCAGGCGCGATTTCTGCACCTGGTAGGGCACTTCGGTGATGACGATCTGGTATTGGCCGTGGGCCAGCTTTTCTTTTTCCCACCGGGCCCGAATGCGGAAACCGCCGCGTCCCGTCTTGTAGGCCTCGACGATGGCGTCGCGGGCTTCCACCAGAATGCCGCCAGTGGGAAAATCCGGGCCCGGAATGAGGTCCACCAGTTTGTCGAACCGCACGTTCGGAAATTTGATCAGATGCAACAGGGCATCGCACAACTCACCGGCGTTGTGGGGCGGAATATTTGTCGCCATGCCGACCGCGATGCCGGCGGCACCGTTGGCCAACAGGTTCGGGAACCGCGCCGGCAGAACGATGGGTTCCTCTTCCTCGCCGTCATAGGTTTCGCGGAAATCCACGGCGTCCTGGTCGATGCCGTCCAAAAGCGCCTTGGCCACCGCGGTCATGCGCGATTCCGTGTAGCGCATGGCCGCCGCGTTGTCGCCGTCGATGTTGCCGAAATTGCCCTGGCCGTCGACCAGGGGGTAGCGTTGGGCAAATTCCTGAGCCAGGCGGACCAGGGCGTCGTAGACCGAGGCGTCGCCGTGCGGGTGATACTTGCCGATCACGTCGCCGACCACCCGGGCGCACTTCTTGAACCCCGTTTCCGGGTCCAGTTTCAACTGGCGCATGGCAAACAACAGGCGCCGGTGCACGGGCTTCAAGCCGTCGCGCACATCCGGTAGGGACCGCGACATGATCGTTGACAGGGCATAGGACAGGTAGCGTTCGCTCAGCGCGTCGGCAAGCCGGGCTTCGCGGATATCTTCGGCAATGGCCGATTTACTCATGGTAGGTGTTCCCATCAGGCGCGTTGAATTCCACAATATATAGTATTCGAAGAGCCAGAAACGTCAATCCGGAGGTGTTAAAACTAGTGAAATTTCGGCCTTGAAAGGGCTTTTCCGAAACCCCAATTACGAATCAACGCCTTTCGGGAGGTCAGGTGAATGAACACAGGTACGGTGAAGTGGTTTAACCGCAAGCGCGGCTTCGGATTTATCGAACCCGACGAGGGCGACAAGGACGCCTTCGTCCACATCAGCGCCGTCAAGCGTGCGGGGTTGTTGACCCTCGATGAAGGCCAGCGCCTTGAATACGATCTGAAACCATTGGACGACGGCCGCCTGATGGCCGACGAATTGAACGTCGTCGGTGGCGGCGTCGCCGACGCGCCCAGCGAACCCGCCGCAGCGGCCGGCGACTGATCTGACAGGCATGCTGCTCTTGATTAGCGCGCTACTGAGCGCCGAAGACGGTCACTGAGCCGGCCCCGCGCCGCCGGTGCGCGGCCAGATTTGGTGTGACTGAAGACGTGGCGTTCCAGAAAAAAGCCGGTCAGTTTCAAGGCCTCGATAATCTCTGCCGGCGTGCCGGCGCGGCCGTTTTCCAACAGAAATGCCGGCAGAACCAGTAGCGAGTTTCGATAAGGCTCGGCCGCCTGCGATGACACGGCCCGTCCGGTTTTGGGCGATACATGGGTCAGGTTTTCGGTCACACCGGTCGCCGCACAACAACTGAAATCCAGCCCGAAGCCCAGCTCCTGCAACAAACCCAACTCCCATTTCACGTAGACCGTTTGCCAGTCATCATCGTCAAGGGCGTTCAGGAAGATGGAAAGCCCTTCATACACCGGCTGGTGGATCTCGCGTTCCGGCAGGGCCGCGTCGGCGACCGCACAAACGGCGCTGAGCGCCGCCAGTTTCAGCGGATCATCCAGATGCGGTGCGGCGACGGCATCCTGCATTTCGCAGGTAAAACTGCCCAGGTGTTCGGCCAATCTTGCCCGCCAAGTGGCACGGACCCGGTTGCCGGGCTGAAAAAGTCCCCGCTTGCGGCGCCCCATGCCACCGCGGACCAGACCCAGATGCCGTCCCTGATTGCGCGTTAGAAGGGTCACAATGGCACTTGATTCGCCATGCTTGCGTGCTGCCAGGACAATGCCGTCGTCATGCCATTCCATGACGCAAATCCACTATGTCATGCCATTCCATGACGCAAATCCACTATGTCATGCCATTCCATGGGGCTACCCTAGCACGCGGCCGGCCTCAGGCGTTGAAATCCAGGTCCCAATCGCGGTAGCGGTCCGGGTCGTCGCCCCATTTCTGGCGCACCTTGACGAACACGAACAAGTGCACCTTGGTGCCCAGTATTTCCTCCAGTTCGACCCGCGCCGCGGCGCCGATGCGTTTGATCTGGCGGCCGCCCTTGCCCAGCACAATGCCTTTCTGGGTGTCGCGTTCGACGTAGACGATCTGGCCGATGCGGACGCTGCCGTCCTTTTTGTCTTCCCACGATTCCGTTTCCACGGTGGTTGCGTAGGGCAGTTCCTGATGCAGTTCCAGGTATAGTTTCTCGCGCGTGATCTCAGCCGCCAACAGGCGTTCAGGCATGTCGGAAACTTGATCTTCCGGAAACAGCCAGGGACCTTCCGGCAACAGCTGGGTGAGATGCGCAAGCAACTCGTCGATGCCGTCGCCGGTGGTTGCGGAAATCATGAAGGTATCGGTAAAGGCGGCGGTTTCCTGAAGCGCGGCGGTCAGTGCCAGAAGGTCAGGTTTCTTCACCATGTCAATCTTGTTGATGGCCAGCACGGCGGTGCGTTTGCTGTCCTTGAGCTTGGCGATGATATCCTG
>CAZQPC010000099.1:0-14328 GCA_964595005.1 uncultured Magnetovibrio sp. | reverse complement strand
CTTTCATGCTGGCGGCCGAAAAAGTATCCGGTATGCCGTTCTCATGAATGGAAATTAAACTGATGTTTGCTGCCCCGTCCATGTGGTCGAGGCGTTCGGTCACCTTGGCTTGACGAAGGCCCAGGCGGCGGCCCGATGAAACTTCGGCCCGTACAATATCGCCAGGCCGCGCACCCATGTCCTCTCCGGTGCGAACCGTGAAGTCGGCCTTTTGGCGCTTATCTGTTGGTCGAATGCGGCCCGTACCATCGACGACGTCGAAAACCCCGAGTACCGTCGGCGGTGCGGCGGCAATGCGGCGAATGGTTTTCGCCTTGTATGTATGTCCGCCCAGTTCCGTCAGGCGGGCCAAAATGCGGTCGCCGATGCCAAGAGCCGGCTGGCCGCGACGTTCCGGCGCCATGTATATCGTTGGCGTGTCGAACTCATTATCCCAATTCAGGGGGCGGGCCATAAGTTCACCATCAGAATCGACGCCCGACACTTCCAGAATGGTAACTTCAGGCAGATGGCCGGGATTGCTAAACCGCCGTCCGCGGCCTTTTTGCAGGCTGCCATCCAAAGTTAATTCCCGCAGCAACTTCTTCAGGTCACGCTTCTGTTCGGCATTCAAACCGAAGGCCCGGGCAATCTCGCGTTTGCCGACCTTTCCTGGTTGACCGTTCACAAATTCCAGAACTTCCTCACGCGATGGGAAGGAGGCAGGTATTTTGGGAGGTTTTGGCAAAGGGTTATTGCCTATCGTTCAACCGCTGGCGGATTTCCGCCGGCCGCCGCCTTTTTTCGCGCCCTTGCCTTTTTTCGAGGCCTTCGCCTCCAACAGCGCAACGGCCTGTTCCAGGGTGACGGAATCTTTGTCCATATCCTTCGGCAATGTCGCCATCACTCGACCGTGTTGAACGTATGGTCCCCATCGACCTTGGCGTTGGGTAATCGGTTTTTTGTCTTTTGGATGAACGCCGATCTCCCGCGGCGGATCCTTGCGCGGCGCGTCGGCCATCAAATGAACGGCCCGGTTCAGGCCGATCGACAAGACATCATCCTCGCCCTTCAACGAAACATAGGTTCCGCCAAGTTTTATGTAGGGCCCAAAGCGGCCAATGGCGGCGGTAATCATCTCGCCGGTCTCCGGGTCAGCGCCGACATCTCGCGGCAATGACAATAACCCCAACGCTATTTTAAGATCGACCGAGGATGGATCCATGGCTTTCGGAATGGAGCCACGTTTCGGTTTCGTCTTCTTGGTCTTCGGCTTTTTGGATTTTGTTTCGACGACGATTTCCTCAACCTCGCCAAGTTGTACATACCATCCATACGGACCCTTGCGAAGCGTCACCATCAGGCCGGTATCCGGGTCCGGACCAAGTTCCTTGGGGCCGCCGTTACCATTTGCTTCGTCGTTGCCGTCAGAGACTTCAAGTGGCCGGGTAAATCGACAATCTGGGTAGTTGGAGCATCCGATAAAGGCCCCAAACTTACCCAATTTTAAATTCAAACGCCCGTCTGTGCAGGTCGGGCATTTACGCGGATCTTTGCCGTTGCCCGTATCGCGGAAAAAATGCGGCCCAAGCAAATCATCCAATTTGTCCAAGACTTCGGTGATACGAAGATCCTTGGTCTCACTCACCGCTTCCGAGAAAGCACCCCAGAAATCGCGCAACAGGGCTTTCCAATCGATCCGCCCGCCGGAAACATCGTCAAGGCGTTCTTCCAGTTCAGCAGTAAAATCATAGGCCACGTATCGGGTGAAGAAACTCTCAAGAAATGCCGTAACGACCCGGCCCCGGTCTTCCGGCTCAAAACGGCGTTTCTCCAGCCGCACATAATTTCGATCCTGGAGAACGGAAATGATGCTGGCATAAGTAGAGGGACGCCCGATGCCCAATTCCTCAAGTGTTTTAACAAGGCTGGCTTCCGAATACCGGGGTGGGGGCTGGGTAAAATGTTGATCGGGAATGACTTCTTGGTATTTGACTGCTTCGCCTTCATTGAGTGCCGGCAGTATCCGATCTTCTGCTTGTCCGCTTCGATCTCGGCCTGTTTCCTTGTCACCCTCGTCGCGGCTCTCGCGGTAAAGGCGGAAAAAGCCGTCAAAGGCGATCACCGAGCCGTTGGCGCGCAACGTGACCTGCCCGTCCGGCGCAACCATATCGACGGCAACCTGGTCAAGCACGGCCGATTCCATTTGGCTGGCCACTGTTCGCTTCCAAATTAATTCATAGAGCCGGCGCTGGTCGTCATCCAAATAGGCCGCGACTTCAGCGGGCTGCCGGCTAACATCCGTGGGCCGAACGGCCTCATGGGCCTCTTGGGCATTCTTGGCCTTGGATTTGTATACGCGGGGACTGCCGGGCACATAGGACTGGCCAAATTCCCGCCCAATGAGTGAGCGGCATGCCGTAACGGCCTCACCGGCGATTTGGACGCCGTCCGTGCGCATGTAGGTAATCAGGCCAACGGTTTCGCCGCCCAGGTTAATGCCTTCATAAAGCCGTTGTGCAACTTGCATGGTTCGCTTGGCGCCGAACCGCAATTTGCGTGAGGCCTCTTGTTGCAATGTGGACGTGGTGAAGGGGGGGGACGGATTGCGTCGGGTTTTCTTTCGGTCGATTTGTTGGACGCTGAACTCGCGGCTTTCAATGGCCGCGACGGCGGCGGTCGCGGCGGCCTCGTCGGCGATGTCCATCTTGTCCAGTTTTTCACCGTTCAGGTGGGTCAAATTGGCCTCAAATTTTTCATCGCCGGCCGACAGCATTGATGCCTTGACGGTCCAATATTCACGCGCAACGAAATTTTCGATTTCCGTCTCTCGTTCGCATATCAATCGAAGAGCGACGGATTGAACGCGGCCCGCGGAGCGGCTGCCCGGCAACTTTCGCCACAGCACGGGAGATAATGTGAACCCGACCAAATAATCCAAGGCACGTCGCGCCAAATAGGCTTCAATGAGTTCGTTGTCCAATTCCCTGGGCTGATCAAAGGCAGCGAGGATTGCGTCTTTGGTGATTTCATTGAAGACGACGCGCTTCACGTCAATGCCGCTGAGCGCGTTCGATTGGTTGAGAATCTCTTGAACGTGCCAGGAGATGGCTTCGCCTTCCCGATCCGGGTCAGTCGCCAAGTAAAGGTGATCGGCGCCTTTCAGGGCCTTGGCAATCTCGCGGACATGCTTTTGGGCTTTTCCATCGATTTCCCAGAGCATGAAAAAATCTTCGTCGGGGAGTACGGAACCATCCTTCGCCGGCAGATCGCGGACATGGCCGTAGCTGGCGAGAACCGTATAGTCCCCGCCCAGATACTTATTGATGGTCTTTGCTTTGGCCGGCGATTCGACAACGACGACGCTGCTCATTTTGGTTCAATCCGTCTGCTAGTTCGATATTTTCTCAGGCGAACGGGAGAATTGGCACTTCCTGCGGCAATGTCAACCGGCGATCACGTCGCGATATTTTGTTGAACGATTTTCAAGCGATCCATCTTGGGCCTTTGAACGTGCCGGCGCACTGTGCAGTTTGTTGTTGTAAATCAATGGCTTCCGGGTAAAGTGTCGGGATGTTCAAAAATGGTGAAACGGAATCTCAAATTATTGCCAATCTTCGGGGTGAATTTCTCGAAGATGCCCGTCACCGTCTTGATGTGATGGCAAAACACAAGGATACGGCGTCGCGGGCGGAAGACCCCGAAGAGGCATATTCGGCCTTTAAAGCCGAAGTCCATACCATGAAGGGACTGGGGCAGTCTTTCGGGTTCGCGAGTATCACCATGATCAGCCGGCGGCTCGAACAATTTTTGATATCGATGAGTGCTGCGGCATTTTCGATAAATACCGACGTGCCAGCCTATTTGGACGCGATTAGCGGCATTGTCGACGCGGGGGAAGAGCTATCCGATGATGCGTTGGACGGCGTTTTGGATAGTCTGGCAGAGCCGACAGCCAAATAAACTCAGTCTCCTGCGACCAGCGAAACCGCGTTGCCCGGATGGTTTTCCAATCGACCGGCAAGTTCCAGTTCCAACAACACGGTGGATACGGCACCCGCGGGCGCATCTAGTTGCCGTATGAGGTTGTCACGTGGTGTCGGCGCTGGCCCGAGGGCCGACAAAATCGAGTCTCGTAAATCCGCTGGCGGTTCGATCACGGTGTAATCAATATCCTGTTTCTCGGGACAGGCGGCGGCCAATGCATCCTGTGGCAGATTATCGAGAACCGACAAGACATCGTTCGCCGATTCTGTCAGCACGGCGCCATCGCGAATCAATGAGTTCGTGCCCCGGCCCCGCGGGTCAGCAGCGGCGCCAGGGACTGCGAATACTTCCCGGCCCTGCTCACCGGCCAAGCGTGCTGTAATCAGTGATCCGGACCGAAGTGATGCTTCAACCACGACAACACCGCGGGCCATGCCCGAAATAATTCGATTGCGGCGCGGAAAATGGCGCGCCGCGGGCTGCGTTCCTGGGGGCACCTCCGATACGACCGCGCCAAGTTCAATGATTGAGCCGTATAAGTTTGCGTTGTGATGCGGATAAATGACGTCGACGCCGCAGCCAAGAACGGCAACCGTTCCACTTTCTAATGCGCCATGGTGGGCTGCGGCGTCGATACCCCGAGCCATGCCGGAAACGACAAGGTATCCGGCATCGCCAATCGCGGCGGAAATTTCCTTCGCGAATTGACATCCATTAGAAGAGGCGTTTCGTGCGCCGACAATTGCAACGGACTTCTTCTTCAGCAGTGGCGCGTGGCCATATAGGCTTAATACTGGTGGTGCATCGACCAGAACCGATAAACGTGGCGGGTAATCCCTATCCCCCCAGAAAACAACTTGGCCACACGACTTGGCATAAAACTCCATTTCACGGGAAGCTTTCCCGGTGCTGCAGATTTTTGGCAATTTTGTCCGCCCGCCGCGCCGTACAAGATCAGGGAGAGCGTCGATGGCAGCCGTCGCGGAGCCAAATCGACCCAGCAGTTGATGGAAGGTCACAGGACCAACATGCTGGCTTCGTATCAAGCGCAGCCGGTCCAACCTTTCTTTATCCGAGAGGAAAGGTTCATCATTCGCACTCATAAATAGTATTATGCCAGATTTCGTTTGGCGACGTCAACGGGAGCCGCGGCAAATTTAGCCGCTTGTCGATTGATCTTCGTCGGTTGGTTCGGTGTCGGTTTTCTTTTCGCCGATCTTGCTTTCTTGGCCGCGGAACAATCGAGCGAGGTTCTCATGGTGCCGGATAAACGCAAGGGTCGCGAGGCCGGCCGCTAAAATGGTAACCGGACGGGTCGCAAGGTATTCGGTAAAGATCGGCGAGGCGGCAAGTGCGCCGAGTGAAGCCAGGGACGAGTATCGGAAAATTCCCGCGATAAGTAGCCAAGCGGCGCATGCCGCGATGCCCAGATGCCATGATGCAATGAACAGCACACCCAACGTGGTGGCCACGCCCTTGCCGCCCTTGAATTTCAGCCAGATCGGAAAATTATGGCCCAGAACGGCACAAAACCCGGCGATTAGTCCGGCTTCAAAATCCCAAAAATGAATGGCCATCCAGGCGGCCATCGCGCCTTTTCCCGAATCCATCACCAGCGTCAGAAAGGCCAGCACCTTGTTGCCGGTTCGCAATACGTTGGTTGCACCGATGCTGCGGCTGCCGATTTCGCGAATATCGCCCAGGCCCGCAAGGCGGGTCAATACCAGGCCAAAAGGGATCGATCCCAGCAGGTATCCGAAAGCCGCAGCCATTGCGCCAATGGGAAAATTAGCATCCAAAATCAGCTGTCCAGGTCAAAAACGGTGCGTCCGTCGATGACCGTCCGTAGCACCTGGCCTTGCACGGGCCGACCATCAAAGGGTGAGTTCTTGGATTTTGAATGCAGTTTGTTGTCGGTGACTTTCCAACCGCGATCGGGATCAAAGATCATGATATCGGCACGGGCTCCGGGCTCCAGGCGGCCGGCCTTAAGCCCCATGAGACCGGCAGGTTTCTGGGTGATCAAATTGAGCGTGTCCAAAAGGTTCAAGTGTCCATTGTGGAAAAGTTCCAAAGTCACCGCCAGCAGTGTTTCCAGGCCTGTACCGCCAAATGCCGCTTCTGAAAACGGCAGGCGTTTCGCTTCCTCATCTTGCGGCAGATGATCGGAAGCGACGGCATCGATGGTGCCATCCTTGATGCCATTTACCACGGCCTGTCTATCCGCTTCAGTGCGCAACGGCGGTGATAGCTTTGCAAATGTACGATAGTCGCCGACCGCAAGCTCATTGAGCGCGAAGTAGGGGGGGGCTGTGTCGCAGGTAACCGAAAGTCCACGCGATTTCGCTTGCCGTATGGCGTCAATGGAGGCCGCCGTCGAGACATGGGCAAAATGAATCCGGCCGCCTGTCATTTCAACAAGCCGGATATCACGGTCGATCATGATAACCTCGGCTTGGCTGGGAATCCCGGTGAGGCCCAGACGCGTTGCCGTCTCTCCGGCATTCATGGCGCCGTCCACCGTCAAGCTGGGGTCTTCCGGATGTTGGACGATGAGCAGGCCAAACGTTCCCGCATAGGCGAGCGCGCGTGCCATGACCTGGGCATCGGCAAGGGCGCGAAGTCCGTCCGTGAAGGCGACGGCGCCCGCGTTCGCCAGCATCCCCATTTCAGTGATCTGCTGGCCTTTCAATCCGCGCGTCACGGCGCCGTAACAATAGACCTTCGCAAGGCCATGTTTGCGGGCCCGCCGGGCCACGAACTCAACCGTCGACATGTCGTCGATGACGGGTTCCGTGTTTGGCAGGCAAACCATGGTCGTTACCCCGCCGGCAACAGCGGCGCGGCCTGACGTCGCCAAAGTTTCCTTGTGTTCTTCGCCCGGTTCTCCGGTATGCATGCGAATATCGACGAGCCCCGGCGACAGGCAGGCCCCCTGGCAGTCGATGGTCTCGATGTCGGCAGGTGCGCCTTTGTCGAACAACCCGGCACCGGCTTCGACGATGATCTCGCCTTTCGTGAGGACACCACCCGCTGAATCCAATCCGCTTGCCGGATCCAAGAGCCGGGCATTTGTGTAGGCGGTCATGCTGGCGTTGTCGTCGTACACCGCCACGTCACAGGTTCCTTTGATCCGGTCGGTCAAGATTCTCCGTGAGAACTTCCAGGCAGGCCATGCGGACGGCAACGCCCATCTCAACTTGTTCCCGGATGACGCTGCGGCCAAAGTCGTCGGCCACTTCGGCGTCGATTTCAACGCCCCGGTTCATGGGCCCCGGATGCATGATCAAGGCATCCGCTTTGGCATTGGCCAGCTTGGCGTAATCCAGGCCGAAGTAGGCAAAGTATTCCCGCACGGAGGGGAAGAAACTGCCATGCATGCGTTCTTGTTGAAGGCGCAACATCATGACGATGTCACAATCCGCGAGCCCGGTTTCCATATCGTGGAATACCTCGACGCCCAAATGTTCAACGCCCGGCGGAATTAAGGTCGCCGGCGCGATGAGCCGGACGCGCGCACCCATCGTATTGAGCAGATGAATATTCGAGCGCGCCACGCGCGAATGGATAATATCCCCGCATATGGCGACGGTCAGGCCTTGCAACGTGCCGCGCCGCCGTCGGATCGTCAGGGCGTCCAAAAGCGCCTGGGTCGGGTGCTCATGAGAGCCGTCGCCGCCATTGATCACGGCGCAATTGACTTTTTCCGACAACAGTTTGGCGGCCCCCGATGAGGGGTGGCGGACACACAGGACGTC
Source organism: uncultured Magnetovibrio sp. (assembly GCA_964595005.1). Taxonomy (GTDB): domain Bacteria; phylum Pseudomonadota; class Alphaproteobacteria; order Rhodospirillales; family Casp-alpha2; genus UBA3470. The sequence goes on along the minus strand of CAZQPC010000099.1, from coordinate 6,604 downwards.
GGGGTGCATGGCGTTCAAGGTCATGGCCGTGTCGATCAGCGTCTCACCTTTCTTGATGGAACTGGTGGAGACGGACATGTTGAGCACGTCACCGCCGAGACGCTTGCCCGCCAGTTCGAACGACGTCCGGGTGCGGGTCGAGTTTTCGAAAAATAGATTAATGATGGTGCGGCCGCGCAGCAGCGACTGTTTTTTGTCGGCTTGTCGGTTCTGTTCGACGTAGGCTTCGGATCGGTCCAGGAGAACGGTGATTTCCTCGGGCGAAAGACCTTCGATACCGAGTATGTGACGGTGAGGGTAAATCGGTGTTTCCGTCGTGCCGTTCATAGGCGCGCACTATAGGTTCGTGATGGGGCACAGGCAAGACTGCAAATCACCAACTGAACCCCTTATGGAGCCTTGGGTCGTTCGGGCGCATTGGCTACAGTAAGATGGCGAATTCGACGAAGGGAGCGCAGTGCCCGATGGCTGGTTTTCGGCAGATTCAGGACCGCCTGACGGGCGTATTCGACAAGCGCATAGCCTTCATCGTCGGTGCCACGCGTTGGGGCGCGGCTTGGGTGCAGCAATGCCTGGATACGCATCCGCATATTCATGCCAAAGGCGAAGGGCATTTCTCTGATATCCTGTTTCCGCGCATGGCCGAAGCTTTCGATGATTACAATCAGCAATGCACGAAGATCGGCAACCGTCTGCAGGTCGCCGGTCTTGGCGGTTCCGAGGCGGGGTTTACCTTCGACGATATGGATCATCTGATGCGCACCGCCGTGGCGCTGACATTTGACCGGTGGCTGGCCGCCGGCGACGCGATCTGTCTGGTTGAAAAGACCCCCGAGCATGTGGTGTCCCTGGATATCCTGACGCGTATCGTGCCCGGCGCGCAGATCGTTCACGTGGTCCGCGACGGCCGCGACGAGGCAGTGGCGGCGTGGGAGTTCAATATGGGATTGAGCCAGGGTGAGTTTCCGCGCACCTATCCCACCTTCGCCCACTTCGCCGACGCCTTCGCCGGCAATTGGAGCCGCTCCATCGAGGCCGGCCGGCGCTTCGGCCGCATTCACCCGGACCGTTACCTGGAAGTGCACGCCGAAAACATTGCCCGCGCGCCCATGGGTGAGGCCGAACGCCTGTGCCGGTTTCTGGGGGTCGGCGGCGCCGATGACCCGGACCTCATGCAGTTGTGTTCCGACACGGCCTGGGACGCCGCGCCGATGGACCTGGAGCCCGGCACCTGGCGCCAGAGTTTCGATGACACCGCCGACCGTTTGTTCCGCCGTCAGGCCGGCGAGCTGTTGAAACTGCTGGGGTACCGGGACTAACCCGACAATCTCGAACCGACCCGGCGCTACTTGAAGTCGGCAGAATCCATCTTCGGGCCAACGCTCACCGGCAATTGGCCGTTATTGATGAGGAATTGACGGTGTTCCTCATAGGCGTTGCGCTCCACCACATAGGGGTCCAGCGCGCCTTTCGAAACCGCGTTGACGTCGTCTTGCTGGCCGGAATACTGGACGCTGCCCTGGGCGACCTTGCCGACCAGCGGCACTGGCGAGAGGATGCCGGTAATGATATCGCCGGTCGCGTCGCGCATGTTCGACGGGCCGAGAATGGGCAGCACGATATGCGCGCCGGGCTCAGTACCGCCCTTGCCGGCCGCCTGGCCCAGATCTTCAGAGCGCGATTCAATGCCCATTTCCTTGGCCGGATCGTTGAGCCCGCCGAGGCCAATGGTCGAATTGATCAAGAAACGCTGCGTCGATTTCTCGGCGTTTTCCGTATCGCCCTGCAGGAAACTGCTGATCGCCGTCACAGGTTCATTGAGATTGGCCGCGGCGTTGCCGATGGCATCTTGCAGCGGCTGCGGCGTCACCGCCTGGTAGCCGTCAACCAGCGGATCGATCAAGGCACCGCGCACCACCCGGTTGAACCCCGAAGTAAGCCGGTTCAGCTTTTCCAAGGGGTCGTCGACCTTGGGGGTTTCCGGGGCGGTTTTTTTCGGCGCTTCGTCGGCCAATATGGGACCGGCCAGCAGGCCCGCCAGCAGTGCCGCCGAAGTCGCGCGGGCCAGCAATCTGGCAGGCGAAACAAAACTCATGATCGGACTCCCCAGAAACCCAAGATCGGTATAAACGGCCCGCATCCTAGCACAACCGACCGGGCAAAATAAACATGCGGGCTGTCATTTTCCGGCCTTGCCGGCCGGCGCCTCCATCAGCGGCATCTTGCGGTAGAATTGCCACAGCATGATTGCCGCCGCCGTCCGGTAGGGCTGCCAACGTTCGGCAATGACGCGCAATTCCTTGTCCGTCGGCCGTTCCTTCAATCCAATCAAGTTCTGCGCCGCCACCTGCAAGGCCAAATCCCCGGCCGGCATGATATCGGGCCGGCCCATGGCGAACATGAGATAAATCTCCGCCGTCCACCGGCCGATGCCCTTGATGGCGGTCAATTGCGCCGCCGCCGCGTCATCATCCAGTGCGGCCAGCCCGCCCAAATCCAGAGAGCCGGATTTGATCGCGCCGGCCAGTTCGCGCGCATAGCGGATCTTCTGACCGCTGAGGCCGCATTTGCGCAAGGTCGGCTCACGCACGGCCATGACCCGCTTCGCCGAGATCTCGCCCAACCGGTCCTCCAGTTTGGCCCAAATGGCGGCGCCGGCGTGAACGGAAATCTGCTGATCGACGATAATCCGGAGCAAGGTGCGGAAGCCGCCTTCGCGGTTGCGGGCCGGCGGCATGCCGCCGGTCTCGAAAGCTTTCGCCATGTAGTCGCACTGCTTGGCCAGGGCCCGCACGTGCTTGGGCATGGTATGGCGTGACAGGACCCGGGGCTTGCGGCTCACCGGAGTTCCTCGACCGGTGTGACGCCAAACACCTGTAGCCCCGACGCCACCACCAATGCCACGGCCTGCACCAGGGCCAGCCGCGCCAGGGTCCGTGCTTTGTCGTCCTCAACGATAAACCGCAGCCGCGCCTCATCTTTGCCCTTGTTCCAAAGCGCGTGAAAGCATTCCGCCAGATCGTGCAGATAATACGCTACCCGGTGCGGCTCATGGGCTTCGGCGGCACTTTCCACCAGGCGCGGCCAGCCGGCCATCTGGCGGATCAGGTCCAGTTCCGCCGGATCATCCAGGGACGTGAGATCGGCGGCGGCCAGGGCGGCCGGTGAGAGTTCGTCGTTGCTGAACATCTCCAGCGCGTTGCGCAACACGGAGCGGCACCGCGCATGGGCATATTGAACATAGAACACGGAATTGTCGCGGGTCTGTTCCAAGGCCTTGTCCAGATCGAATTCCATCTGCGAATCCTGCTTGCGCGTCAGCATGATAAACCGCACCACATCGCGGCCGGCGTCGTCGATCAAATCGCGCAGCGTGACGAAGTTGCCGGCCCGCTTGCTCATGCGCATGGGTTCGCCGCCCTTTTTCAGGTGCACCATCTGGCAAAGCTTGATATCCAATTCCGCCTCGCCGCCGCTCATGGCCGTTACCGCGGCCTTCATGCGCTTCACATAGCCGCCGTGATCGGCGCCGAAAATATCGATCATTGTCTTGAAGCCGCGTTTGTATTTGTCGTGGTGGTTGGCAATGTCGTTGGCGAAATAGGTCCAGTTGCCATCCGACTTCTTCAGGGGCCGGTCCACATCGTCGCCGAATGCCGTCGCCTTGAACAGGGTTTGCGGACGCGGCTCCCAGTCATCGGGCTTTTTACCCTTCGGCGGTTCCAGGACGCCCGTATATATAAGTCCCTGGCTTTCCAGCGCCGCGAACATGGAGTCCACGGCGCCGGCGTCCACCAAGGCGCTTTCGGATGTGAAGACGTTCTGTTCGATCCCAAGCGCCGCCAGATCCGCCTTTACCGACGTCATCATCGTTGCGACGGCAAAATCGCGGAACAAGGGCAGCCAGTCGGCCTCATCGGCGCTGCGGTAGGCATCACCATGTTCGGCAGCCAGCGCTTCGCCGACCTCAACCATGTAGGCGCCAGGATAAAGGCCTTCAGGAATCTCGCCGATGTCATCGCCCAGGGCTTCGCGGTAGCGAAGATGCGCTGATCGCGCCAGGGCTTCCACCTGGGCGCCGGCGTCGTTGACGTAATATTCCGTGGTCACGTCAAAACCCGCCTTGGCCAATAATTTGGCCAGGGCATCGCCGATCACCGCGCCCCGCGCGTGGGCCACATGCAGGGGCCCCGTGGGGTTGGCGGAGACATATTCCACGTTGACCATTTCGCCGCCGCCAAAGGCCGAATCACCATAGGCGGTACCGGCCTTCAAGATGGCCACCAGGTTGTCGCGCCAAAACGACGCACTCAGGGTCAGGTTGATGAACCCGGGCCCGGCGATGTCGACCTTCGTCACGGCGTCCAGTGTTTGCAGCCGTGTACCCAGCGCGTCGGCAATGTCGCGGGGCTTCATCTGTGCCGCCTTCGCCAAGACCAGGGCCGCGTTGGTGGCGATATCACCGTGGCCGGCCTCGCGCGGCGGCTCAACGCTGATCCGCGAGGTATCCAGATCGGCCGGCAGGGTGCCGTCGGCGGCCAATGCCTGGATCGCGGCCCGTATGTCGGCCAGGAAGGATTGATGTATGTTCATGTGGGCCTCTGGCATGCGGCGGCGAACCGGTCAATCCGGCTTCGCGGGTGATACGCCATCACCCGCGCCCAATCAAGCGGACGCTGGCGTCGCGGATGTCTCAGGGTTGCGGCAATTCCTTGTCCGTGCCACGCTTTTGCAAGAAGAAACACCACCGGAGCCCCGAGGACGTGGCGGAGATCGAAATCAAGGCATTCAAGGAACGTTTGCGGCAGATGCGCGATGAAGTCGAACACGATTCCGAACTGACGGAACTCGAACGCAAGCCCGTGACCCTGGACCAATCCATGGTCGGCCGCCTGTCGCGCATGGACGCGCTACAGAATCAGGCCATGGCGCTTGAGGCTGAACGCCGCCGTGGTATCGAAATCCAGCGCATCGACGCGGCGCTTCAGCGCATCGACGAAGGCGAGTTCGGATATTGCGCCGTGTGCGGCGAGGATATTGAACCGAAGCGTCTTGAGCATGACCCGACGATGCCCAGTTGTATTGGCTGCGCGCGGGGCACGGAGTAGCCCAGAGTCCGTCTCAGCGCCGCCATTGAGGGAACTGCATTGGCAAGCAAGGCCGGAGATTTGTGCGCCTTGAGATTTGAGCGCGACGTTAAGCGGATAGTGCAGCCACAAGACGCGTTTTGATGGATAAACAAGGGCGAAAATTTCATGGTGAATATACTAGATCAAGCCATTGCCGCCTTGAAGGCCTTACCGGTGACGGAAAGTGAGCGCATCGCTTGGGAAATCATCGAGCGGCTGGATGACAAAAGCGAATGGGATCAGGTTGTCCAAGCGGCGCAATCCCAACAATGGTTGGAACGCCAATCCAAGTTGGCTCTGGATGCTTACGAAAAAGTTTCAAAAAGCCTGGCGAAAAGCCACATATCGCTGCCACGCGATGATTATTTGAGGGAAGACGCCTATTGGAAAGGTTTCGACGAACTACCGGACGAGGTTCGTGAACTGGCCGAGAGCAACTTTAAACTTTGGCGCCAAGACGCTAATCATCCGAAACTGCGCTTCAAGCAAATCCACGCGGCCAAACCGATTTTCTCGTTTCGTGTCGGATTGGGGTATCGCACCGTCGGCGTGCGAACCGAAGATGACACGATTGCCTGGTTCTGGGTCGGGTCGGTCTCCCAATTCGAGACATCTGTTTCCAAATAGACATCTTTTGCGTTCAAGCGGCGCATCTTGCGCCTGTTGACACGCCTTCAGCGGGTGCGAGAACGGGCAAAACCGTTGTCCAGCGCGCATTTCATGCCGTGTCGCCATTATCGGCAATGGCCATGATGACACTGTCATCGCCCCGTCAAAGATCGGCGAGGTGTCCGAATTGTCCCCCCTTGGTATCCATTTGCCTTCCACCCGTATCCCTTTGCCCGATTGAGATATTTTCGCCTCGAGGTCAAATATACAGTTATCCGGTGCGGCCTATGACCGCCGGGAATGAACGTCGCGGTTCAGAATATCCGAACGAATAGAGCGATCCCGGTTAACCAAGGAATTTGTTTCTTCGGTCAGGCCGATCTAGCCGAAGACATGGAGTGAATGAACAATGGTTGACTTGAAAATCTCATCCACATTGATCGCCGTTCTGGTCGCGACGACGGTCGTGTCAGGTGCCTCGCTGGCGTCTTCTTCGAGCAGCCAAATCGGCGGCAAGGCTCAACCCGCCGCTGGCCATGCCAAACCATCCGCCGGCCATGCCAGCGCAAAAAGCCATGCCGCGCCCAGCAGTCCGAAGGCCCATTGGGGATATTCCGGCGCCGAGGGTCCGGCCAAATGGGGCGATTTGTCGCCGGCTTATGAGCTGTGCAAGACCGGTAACCAGCAATCCCCTGTCGACATCAGTGACACCCAGCGGGCCAGCATGGCGGCACTTAAAGTCGATTACAAGGCGACACCGCTTCACGTCGTCAATAACGGCCACACCATCCAGGTCAACTATGGCAAGGGTAGCGTCCTGCGTCTGGGCCATTCGGAATACCAGTTGTTGCAGTTTCACTTCCACA
>CAZQPC010000098.1:0-14362 GCA_964595005.1 uncultured Magnetovibrio sp. | reverse complement strand
AACATGTCCTCGGACATAAAACCCGTGAAGCAGAATGAAATTCCGCTACCCAACATATCATTATGAATGTTCTGAAGATTCATAACTCGCTCCTAGTTTTCCGCGCCGCCCGTCTCAAACCCGATAATCGTCAGGTCATCCCGTCGTGGGTGATCGCCTTGATAATCTTCGATTGAGCCGAGCAAACTTGCCCTCTGCTGCAAATATTCCTGACCGGCCGCGGCCACGACCGCTTCCTTGAAGCGACGCTTGCCATAGCCGTGCCCGCGGTCGCCGCCGGTCTGATCAAAGACACCGTCGCTGGCCAAATAGAAAGCGTCGAAATCGGTCGTCGTAATCTCGACGACGGGGTATTCCTGGTCCGTTGAGATGGTGTTGAAACCGACGCCGAAACGGGCACCCTTGAATTCCGCTATATCTTCGGCGCCTGTCGCGAACAGCGAAACCCCTGCACCGCAGAACCACGCGGTATCGCTATCATTCTTGAAGTAGACCATGCCGACATCCATGCCGTCATCCGACGTGGCGTCATCTGAATCCTGGCCAAGCACGGTCTTGATGCGTCCATTGATGCAACTCATCAACTCGTCGAGTTGCCCCGACGGCGTTTCGCGAAGCGATCGGTTCAGTGTCGCTGTGGCGATCAGCGTCATGAATGCGCCCGGCACGCCATGTCCTGTGCAGTCGCCTAGAATCAGGAGACGTCCGCCGGCCCATTCACGGATCCAATAGAAGTCACCGCCGACAACATCCTTGGGTTCCCAGGCGACGAAGTGATTTCCAATGGCGCCCTGTAGTGTTTCTTCGGTTGGCAACAGTGATTTTTGAATATTGCTGGCATAGTCAATGGACGACGAAATCTGCGCGTAGGCATGTTCCAATTCGCGCTCCGTATCCTTCAACGCGCTGACATCAACCATCCAAACCACCCGCGCGTCTTTGCCGTGAAAAGTTCCGAGGGCCTGGGAGCTTTGCAGAGACCAGAAGGTCGATCCGTCGATCCGACGACGATGAATTTCGACATTTTCCACGATGCCGCCCGCGACAAGCGTGCGGCGGAGTTCTTGAACATCATCCGGATTTACGTAGCTGTCTGCCAGCGAGGCCGTCGTCAACTGATCTGCTGATGTGCCGCCCATCATTTCGACCAGGCGCTGGTTGACGAACAATCGCTCATTGGTTTCTTGGTCGACGACACCGATTCCCGTGGGCGCCGAATCGAGAAGTTTTCGCAGGTTTGCCTCGCTTTCCTGCAACTCTTCGGTCCGCTTCCCAACTTCCGATTCCAGGTTACGGGAGTACTCTTGAAGGCGCAATTCACTCGCCAGAAGGTTTTGAGAGACTTCGATCTCTCGGCGGAATACCACGAACATGCTGATCAGCAAACCGGCAAGAACGCATATATAACTGACTTTCTTCAGGGTATGTGCCGCATCGAATTCGTAATCGAACAGCACCCCTGATTGCGACATGAAAACGGCCTGGCTGGTAAACGCGACGATCAGCGACAACACCAACCAATGCTCGAAGTGGTCGTCTCGCCAACGTCCTTTCGTTAGGTAGCCAAACAGGGCCAGCATATAGAATATGGCCGGGGCGAATTCCTCCGGACGATGGAAGAAAATCTCGGGGTAATAGGCACGGGGCAGCGGTGCAAAGGTAAAGAAAATAAAGCTGGTCAGGGTAAAGACCGCCGTGCCGATATACACAACACGCCGCGGTATTTGCCCCGCGACACCAAGCCGTTCCTCTCTTCGCCATGCAACCCAGCTCAGAAACATCAGGACCGCAAGGAACTGACGTGATGCCACCCAACTCCACGGGATAAGATGGGGTAAATCAGATGGCATGAACGGCCTGAAATACGCAGATGTTACGACGGCGTGATAGCCGTCCAGAAATGCCGTGCCTAAAAAACCAACACCGACAAACAGAAAAACTGTGTTTTCCTTGGAATAATAACGTACCAACGCCATCGCACCGACGATCACCGCCAGCAACGTCGCGATGACTTCCATGATCGTGTGAAGTTGTGAACTTCCACGCCATTCGAGATTGTGGCCCAGCAAAGCTGAAATGAAGAGACCGATGCCGACGATCCAATAGGTCAGGGCCCGAGAACTTATGCTGGGTATCATTTACGGTACGGCCTGGAAGGGGTAACGGAATATTGGATCATCTCTCAGTTTCATATTCAAACCTCAGTGACGCGAAACAACAATACAATCGTAACCGGGCAATATTTCGCCCGTCGAAATCTCTTTGTTCAGCTGTCTCTTGAAAACTAACCCGGATTTTGCAGCCCTTATTACGCCGATCTTTATTCCAGTCCACATCTAAGCATTCCACTCTTCTTTTCAACTTCATAACGGGCGTCGATTTAGGAAACAAAAAAACGGCCCCTGGTTTCCAATCCGAGGGGCCGTTTTCTTGATCCGTTGGGATCGTGCCGCTTAGTGCACGTCCTCCCAAATCTTCCGTTTCACGGCGAACAACAGGCCGGTGAAGAAGATCAGGAACAGCAGGACCTTGATGCCCATGGATTTGCGTTCCTCCAATTCGGGCTCGGCGGCCCACGACAGGAACGTCGTCACGTCCTTGGCCATCTGGCCGACGGTCGCCTTGGTGCCGTCCTGGTATTCGACGCCGTCGTCGGCCAGGGGCGGCGCCATGGCAATGATATGACCCGGGAAGTAGGTATTGTAGTTGCCGCCATCCGGCACCTCGACGCCCGACGGGGCCTCGGCGAATCCGGTGATCAACGCGTGCAGGTAATCGGGGCCGTTGAACCTCGCCTTGGTCATCAAGCTCAGGTCCGGCGGCGCCTTGCCGTTGTTGGCCGCCGCCGCCGCCTTGTCGTTCTCGAAAGGCGATGGGAACCGGTCCGCCGGCAGGCCCTTGCGTTCAAACATTTCGCCTTCATCGTTGGGCCCGTCCTGAACGTCGACCTCGGCGGCAATGGCTTTGATCTGGTCTTCCTTGTAGCCGATCCCGGCGAGCTGGCGGAAATGGACCAGCCTGAGCGAATGGCAGCCCGAACAGACTTCCCGATAGACCTGCAGGCCGCGCTGCGCGGCGGCCCGGTCGAAGGTGCCGAACATGCCGCTGAAGGACCAGCTTTGTTTGGGCGGCTTCGGCGTGTCGCCGGCGGCCTGGGCCGGAGTTGACGCGAACGCCGCGGCGCCGAAAAGCGCCAGCGCGGCGATGGTGGTCTTCATGAGACGTTTCATATTGTTCCTCATGGCGCCCTCCTCAACCTTCGGCCTGTTGGGTGACCGCCGCGGAAATACTTTCCGGCGGGGTCTTCGGCCGCTCCAGGCGGCTGACGATGGGCACGACGATCAGCAAGTGGATGAAATAATACGTTGTCGTCGTCTGACCGATGTAGATCCACATGCCTTCCGGCGGCTTGCCGCCGACCACGCCAAGGACGATGCAGTCGATGAAGAAGATCCAGAAGAACATCCTGTAGACGGGCCGGAACTTCGAGCTTTTGACCTTCGATCCGTCCAGCCAGGGCATCAACAGCAGAAGCAGGATGGAGGCGAACATGGAGATCACGCCGGCCAGTTTCGCCGTCATGATCCAGGCGATCGGCGTATAGGAATAGAGGAAGAAGTCCGCCGTGAAGGCCCTGAGGATTGCGTAGTAGGGCAGGAAGTACCATTCCGGCACGATGTGCGGCGGCGTCTGCAGGGGGTTCGCCGGAATATAGTTGTCCGGCTCACCGAAGAAGTTGGGTGCGAAGAACACGAAGTAGGCGAAGAAGATCAAAAACACGCCCAACCCGAACATATCCTTCACCGTGTAATAGGGATGGAAGGGGATGCAGTCTTGATCCGTCTTGGCGTCGATGCCCAGCGGGTTGTTGGACTTGTGCATGTGCAAAGCCCAGAGATGCACGAACACCAGCCCGACGATGACGAAAGGCATCAGATAGTGCAGCGAGAAGAACCGGTTCAGGGTCGGGTTGTCGACGGAGAAACCGCCCCACAAAAGCGTCACGATGCTGTCGCCGACCCAAGGGATCGCCGAGAACAGGTTGGTGATCACGGTGGCGCCCCAGAAGCTCATCTGGCCCCAAGGCAACACGTAGCCCATGAACGCCGTGGCCATCATCGCCAACAGGATGAACACGCCGAGAATCCACAACAATTCCCGTGGCGCCTGATAGGAGCCGTAATAAAGGCCGCGGAACATGTGGATATAGACGACGATGAAGAACATGGAACCGCCGTTCATGTGGATATAACGCATCAGCCAACCGTAGTTGACATCGCGCATGATGCGTTCGACCGAATCGAAGGCATAATCCACGTGCGCCGTGTAGTGCATGGCCAAGACGATGCCGGTGACCAGCATGATTACCAAGACGATTCCGGCCAGCGATCCGAAGTTCCACCAGTAGTTCAGGTTCTTCGGTGTCGGATACTCATGCAGCTCGTGCTCCATGAAGGAGAATATGGGCAGCCGGTAATCGATCCACTGGATGAGGGGATGCATTTGTTTGTTGCTCATGATCCGCTCCTCAACCGATCTTCACTTTGGCGTCGGACAAAAATTCGTAGCTCGGCACCTTCAGATTAAGCGGCGCCGGGCCCTTGCGGATGCGCCCGGACGTGTCGTAGTGCGAACCGTGACAGGGGCAGAACCAGCCGCCGAAATCACCTCTCGCCTCACCGGATTTATTGCCCAGCGGAATACAGCCCAGGTGCGTACAGACCCCGACCAGGATCAGCCACTTGGCCTGCTTGACCCGGGACGCGTCGGTCGCCGGATCGGGCAGGTCCACCTTGTCGCCTTCTGTGGCGGCCTTGATCTCGGCGGCCGAACGATGGCGGATGAAGACCGGCTTGCCACGCCACACGACGGTGATGCTTTGGCCTTCCTCGATGGCGTCGAGATCGACTTCCGTCGAGGCCAGGGCCAGGGTGTCGGCGGCCGGGTTCATTTGATCGATGAACGGCCACACGGCGGCCGCCGCGCCAACGGCGCCGACGGCGCCGGTGGTCGTGAACAGGAAGTCACGCCGTGTCTGTTCGTCGAATTCGGCCGAGCCGGCCGGGTCCGCAGTGTCGCTCATATGGGGTTCCCCTCTCTGAACTCCTCATGCGCCGGCGGCCAAGCGCCGGCCGGCGCGGTCAAAATCGACGGCCGCACACCCAATTCCAGCGGGTGCGGGGCCACGTTCAGGTATAAAGGATACTGGCATTGGTTCAAGGGTTTTAGGTCGTTTTTCCGCATCTTAGATAACTCCTATTATCGTCTCCCATCTGGCCCCATCAGTCCCCCATCAGTCCCCCATCAGTCCCCCATTAGTCGCAAGGCCCCTTGACATAAAGGGCCTTTCCGGGCCTTTCCTGGCAGGCCGTCACTTTCGCCGGAACGTCCCAGGACTCGCAGATGAGCGCTGCCCGAAGTTTTCCCCTGCGCCTCGCCCTTTATGAGCCCGATATTCCGCAGAATACCGCGGCCGTGCTGCGCACCTGCGCGTGCCTTGGCATTGCCGCCGAGATCGTTGAGCCCTGCGGGTTCGTCTTCGGCGGACAACATATGCGCCGCGCCGGCATGGACTATCTGGACCATGTGAGGCTTAGCCGTCATGTCGACTGGGCGGCCTTTCAGGACAGTCATCCCGGCAGCCGACGCGTCCTGTTGACGACCCGCGGTGCCGACTCTTACACGGAATTTTCCTTCCAACACGGTGATATCCTTATCTTGGGCCGCGAATCGGCCGGGGTGCCGGACCATGTGCATGCGGCCGCCGATGCGCGCCTGACGATCCCCATGGCGCCCGGCATGCGGTCCTTGAATCTGGCCGCCGCGGCGGCGATGGTAGCGGCGGAGGCGCTGCGCCAGTTGGAGGCGTTTCCAAAATCGGAGAACCCAGCGCCATGACCGAGATTTACGGAACCGACGACCGCAAACAGCGCGCAACCGCCTGGTTCGCACAACTTCGCGACGATCTCTGTGCCGCCCTGGAGGCCGCCGAGCAAGATGTCGTGGGTCCCAACCCCACGTCCGGCAATGTGCCCGGCAGATTTGAGCGCAAATCCTGGGACCGTCCGGCAGACGGCTCGGAAGGCGCCCCGGGACAGGGCGGCGGCGGCGTCATGTCGATCCTGCGCGGCCGGGTGTTTGAAAAGGCCGGGGTCAACGTCTCCACCGTGTGGGGCGAATTTTCCGAGGAATTCCGCAACAACATTCCCGGCGCCGAGGAAGACCCGCGCTTTTGGGCGTCCGGCATTTCCGTGGTCGTCCACCCTTGCTCACCGCTGCTGCCGGCGGCGCATATGAATACCCGGATGATCGTCACGACGCGCGGTTGGTTCGGCGGCGGCGGTGATTTGACGCCGGTGTTTCCCGATGATGAGGAAACCACGCGTTTTCATCGGGCCTACCGCCACGCCTGTGATGCCCACGACCCGGCCTATTATGACAAATTCAAGAAGTGGTGCGACGACTATTTCTACCTGCCGCACCGCGGTGAAGCCCGCGGCGTCGGCGGTATTTTCTACGATCAGGTCAACACCGGCGACTGGGACGAAGATTTCGCCTTCACCCAAGATGTCGGCCGGGCCTTTGTCGAAACCTATCCGGTATTGGCCCGGGCCAAGATGGATTTGAACTGGACCGATGAACAGCGCCAGGCCCAGCGGGTCAAGCGTGGCCGTTACGTGGAGTTCAATCTTTTGTACGACCGGGGGACACTGTTCGGTCTGAAGACCGGCGGCAACACGGAAGCCATCTTGATGTCCCTACCGCCGGATACGGCATGGCCATGAGCGCGCAGCGCTCATGGTTTATTGTTTAGCCCCTCAGTCGCCGGGCGCTCACGCCGTTCGCTTGGCTTTCGGGCCTCGCGGCCCGGCGCTCAGTCGCGCTAGGCGGCGCAAGAGCGCCGAACATCGTGGCCGGCATCGAAACGAAAATTGCGAGATGTGAGACGACGGCCTTCGGGCCTAGCGACCCGATAGACGTTCCATACCATGGTCGGCGCTTGGTTCTCGCTTGCTCTCATTGGTATGGGAACGTCCGACGGGCCAAAGGCCCGTTGGCTGGAAGTCCCACCCATTGGCAGGCTGTCCACCACATCTCAACCTCCGTTCGGCGCACTTGCGCCGCCTAGCGCGACTGAGCGCCGCGCGTTAGCGCGAAAGCCAAGTGAGCGGAGCGAACGCCCGGCGATTGAGGGGCGAACATAAATGGCGGGCGCCGCAAACGCCGGCGTAAAGTTATTTTTAGGACGTAACGGCGACACTACAATTCATCAATTTCCCTTGGTCCTTTACCCTTCCGCCCACAGCACGTACAACACCGCCTCTGCGAACCCGTGCGCCCCCGCCGGGCGCACGAACCGATACTCCGAAAGAAAAAACATGACAGATTTCGAGGGCGTTGTTCCGGCGCTTGGGCAAGCGTTGAACAAGCGCGGCTATTCCGTTTTGACCCCGGTACAGGAGGCCATGCTAGCGCCTGAGCTTGCCGACGCCGATGCGCTGGTTTCGGCTCAGACCGGATCGGGCAAGACCATTGCCTTCGGCATGGCCGTGGCGCCGGCCCTGTTAAGCACGGCGGCCTATCTGGATGTGCCCCTGGTGTTGGTCGTCGCGCCGACCCGGGAACTGGCGCTGCAGGTCCGTGGTGAATTGGAATGGCTTTTTGAGATGACCGAGGCCCGTCTGGCGTCCTGTGTCGGCGGCATGGATATGCGCACCGAACGCCGGGCCTTGCAGCGCGGCGCGCAGATCGTTGTCGGCACGCCGGGCCGGTTGCGCGATCACATCGAACGCGGGTCTTTGGATACCACGGGGCTAAAATCCGTGGTCTTGGACGAAGCCGACGAAATGCTCGATCTGGGGTTCCGCGAAGACCTGGAGTACATCCTCGACGCGGCGCCGAAAGAGCGCCGCACGCTGATGTTTTCGGCCACCGTGCCGCGCTCCATCACGTCTTTGGCGAAACGCTATCAGCGCGATGCGGTGCGGGTCGTGACCACGGCCGAGCAGACCCAGCACCTGGACATCGATTACCGCGCCCTGAGCGTTGCCCCCAACGACCGGGAAAACGCCATCGTCAATGTGCTGCGGTATTTCGAGGCCAAAAATGCCCTGGTCTTTTGTGCTACCCGGGCCACCGTCAACCACATGACCAGCCGTCTTAACAACCGGGGATTTTCCGTTGTCGCGCTGTCCGGTGAATTGAGCCAGAACGAACGCACCCACGCCTTGCAGGCCATGCGCGACGGCCGCGCCCGGGTCTGTGTCGCCACCGACGTGGCGGCTCGCGGTATCGATCTGCCCAATCTGGAATTGGTGGTCCACGCCGACATTCCGAAAAGCCCGGAAACCCTGCTGCACCGAAGCGGCCGCACCGGCCGGGCCGGGCGCAAGGGCATCTGCGCTTTGGTGGTCGCCCACAATTGGCGCAAGCGGACCGAGCGCTTGCTGTCCAGCGCCAACATCGAAGCCACCTGGGAGCGTCCGCCGTCCGCCGATGACGTCATGGCCCAAGACCGCGAACGCCTGCTGTCCGATCCGTCCTTGAGCGACCCCTTGAATGAGACCGAACAGAACTTCGCCCACGAATTGCTGGCCCGCCACAGCGCCGAACAGATCGCCGCCGCCTTCGTCCGTCAGCATTTTGGCGAAAAGGCGGCGCCCGAGGAATTGCTCGATGCGGGTCCGGCGGACCGCCCGAAAAAACCGCGCGATGACTTCAAGGGCGGCGTCTGGTTTTCGCTTTCCGTCGGCCGCGAACACAAGGCCGAACCCCGCTGGCTGTTGCCCATGCTGTGCCGGGCCGGTCACATCACCAAACACGATGTCGGCGGCATCCGCATTCAACCCAGCGAAACCTTTGTCGAATTGGCGCCCGAATGTGTCGACAAATTTCTCGAAGCCTTGGGCCCCAGCCGGAAGATCGAGAAAACCATTACCGTGACGCGCCTGGAGACGCCGCCCGATGTCGGCCACGTCGTTCGCGGCCGGGGCAAGCCGCGCGGCAAGCCCCATGGTAAACCCAAGCGCAAGTTCGCATCGAAGGCGGACGGACAGGGAGGTCGGACGAAACCCTGGGAAAAGACCGCGAAAAAACCCAAGCGTAAGAAACCCAAGAAGCCGAAATCCCGGGCCGCGGCACCCAGGTCCGACAAACAGCGCCCGCGCGCCGGTGCTGAGGCGCTGCCCGGCTCGGCGCCGCTGATGCGAAGAAAGCCGAAGGTCGATTAATCAGATTGCCGGGTCACCACCCTAACTGGCCTCCTCCAGCATCCGGCTCCAATCGACGATTTCCTGGTGCAGCGCCCGGTACTTGTCATCGGTCTTGCCGCCGAACAGGGGATCGTCGACGGCACTCATATTGCGTTCGATTTCGTTCCAATCGTCATCGCTGAGGGCGCGCAGGGCCGGCGGGAAGAAATTGGCCTCCTCCATGTTAATGTGGCCAAGCAGGCTGTCGCGATACTCGGCGACCGCGTCGACGAACATATCGCGGGGCAGTGTCTCTTC
This sequence comes from uncultured Magnetovibrio sp., assembly GCA_964595005.1. Lineage (GTDB taxonomy): Bacteria > Pseudomonadota > Alphaproteobacteria > Rhodospirillales > Casp-alpha2 > UBA3470. The sequence continues at coordinate 4,853 of CAZQPC010000098.1, read as the reverse complement.
GCTGAGCACCCGATCCAACGCCGTGCGCAGTTGATCGGCCAGGGCCTCCAGCGTCTCGTGGCTCTTGGCCAGATCACCGATCTCCACCATGGCGGCCGGATCCCGGTCCTGCAGTTTCGCGCAGATCATATCCTCAAGCGGGTGATGAACCCGGTCGGGGAATTCCTGCATGTAGGTGATGATGCTTTCGATCAGATAATAATCGGGGTCCTTCCCGGCGCGAAAGAAATCGACCTCGCGTGCGATCAGGGCCAGCAACGTCGTCATGTTGCCGTGGTCTTCACGCAGTTTCGAAATGATTTTCGACATCCAACATCTCCTCTTGCCGCGAACATTGCCGGCGATCCGATTGTGGGGTTCCCGGTGCCTTTGCGGGTGGCCACGAGCCGGGTCGAACACCGCTGAGCCGGCCTTAACGTCTGTTATCCATGGGTTAAGCTTAGGCGGCCGCGATGGCCGGGGCCTTGATCTACATCAAGGATGGCTCGTCTTTCGGCGTATCGTCCGCCACTGGTGGCGAACTTCCGTTTCCTTTTCGGTCTATGAGCGTCCGCCCAAGCTTCCGAACGGGCTCCGGAGCCAAGGACAAAGCGGTGTGGTCAACACCCGAGACCGAACCGGGGCAGGGGTAGGGACGAATCAGACCTACCGCAATTATGATGCCATCCGGATAATTGCCATTCGTCGTGTTGTATTATCCCACGGTCTGTCCGGTTTCACGTTGGCACATGGACAAGCAGCGCAACTTCCGATCCATTAATCTTGACATTCTTTTCAGCCGATCTCGGGACGGGAATACGCCGCTGCCGGCAGTAGATGATCAGGGCGGCGCCCAATTGATCACGGGACAGCGAGACCTCCGTCGCACCACGCTGCGTCGTGGTGGAATATCGGAGCCTGACCGGATTGTGGGGAAGTCCGGTCATTTCGACGGCGATAATCTCATCTTGAGGCAAGATCATGCCATTGCTCTGACAGAATTCGACGATCGCCTGTTTCAGTTCGTCGTCGGTGAACAATAATTTGCGGTATTCTTCTGGCATCAACCTAATATGAGCCAATTGTTGGCATACGCAAAGAACGTCAACAGTCCAGACCTCCAGGCAACACCAATGGGACGCGGGTGGCCGCGGTGAGATGAAGGGAATATCGGGAAACTTCAGTCCGCTTCCGGCCAAAATTTTCCATCAATTGAAGACTTCGGGCGCCGGGCACGAACATACGCGATGATTGGCGCGGGTTACCGGATTACCATGAGCACGATGACCGTATTGATAACCAATGCCAGGACCATGAAAGCCAGCATCGTATAGCATTCGACATTCCGCTCGCCACGTGATTCGAGATGATTGACTTGCCGGGAAAGCGATGAGAAATGCATTTCTATCTGCCGGATGCGCCTGATTTCGTTGAACTGCCACATCTAATACATGGGCAAAACAAATATCGCGCCGCAGGTAACAAGAATGCCGGCCACTGTAACTAAATTGACAGTCATTTTGTCCGGTGGCGTTAATTTGACCAAGAAAACGGCGGCGAAAGGCATGGTCAGGGCAAAACCCACCAACCTCAATTCAATCTCACCCCACACGAGAATTTGATATCAATTGGCAGGTGATTTAAGTCTTTCGGCCAAGTAACCTTGGCGAACCGAAACTCGAAGGAACCAATCCATGCCATCCCTTAAGAAACTTTTGCTCGGCCTTGCCGTGGCCATATTTCTCTCCGCTGGCGCTGCCGTGCCGGCGCTTGCCGATACATTCGTCTTCACGGCGATCCCGGACGAAGACGAATCGCGCCTGCGTCAGCGCTTCAACAAGGTTGCTGATTATCTGACCAAAACCTTGGGCGTCGAGACCAAGTATATTCCGGTGAAGTCCTACGCCGCGGCGGTCACCGCCTTTCGCAACAATCAGGTGCAATTGGCGTGGTTCGGCGGTCTGTCCGGTGTCAGGGCACGCAGTCTGGTGGCCGGTTCGCAAGCCATCGCACAGGGCTTTGAAGACCGCGCCTTCGAAACCTATTTCATCGCCCACGCCTCGACCGGGCTGAAGGCGTCCAATGATTTCCCCAAGGACATCAAGGGCAAAACCTTCACGTTCGGATCGAAAGGCTCGACATCGGGGCGCCTGATGCCGGAATTTCACATCCGCCAGGCCTTCGGTATGGCGCCGGGCGGCGTATTTTCGCGGGTTGGCTTCAGCGGCAATCATTCGAAAACCATCGCCTTGGTACAGTCCGGCGCCTATCAGGTGGGCGCCGTCAACTTCAAGGTTTGGCAGAACGAGATAAAGGCCGGCAAGATCGATCCGGCGAAGGTTTCCATCATCTGGAAGACGCCGACCTATCCGGATTATCAATGGACGATCCGCGGCGACGTGGACAAGCGCTGGAACGCCGGCTTTAAGAACAAGGTCACCCGGGCGCTTTTGGACATGAAAGACCCGGACCTGTTGGCGTCGTTCCCCCGCAAAAGCTTCATCCCGGCGACCAACGATGACTATCAGCCGATCCTGGATGTCGCGGAGAAGATCAAGTTGATCAACTGAACCGTGCTTTTCCGGCTTGCCAACGAAGACCTGGGATATGACGGAGATGCCGTGCTGCACGGAATTTCCGTCAGCGTTTCCAGGGGGGAACGGGTCGCCCTGGTCGGCAAAAGCGGGGCCGGTAAATCAACTCTGTTGTCCGTGCTGCGCGAACGCGCCGGCGGCGACATCGCCCTGATCCCCCAGGATCCGGGCCTGGTCCGGTCCCTGAGCGTATTCCACAATGTCTACATGGGCGGCCTGCACCGCCATTCGACCGCCTACAATCTGCTCAATCTTGTCTGGCCGCAGGCCAAGGCCCAGGCGGAAGTGCGCCCCATCGTTAAGCGCCTGGGGTTGGCCGATAAATTGTTTGAGCGCACCGGTGAATTGTCCGGCGGCCAGCAGCAACGCACGGCAGTCTGCCGGGCGCTCATGCAGGGCGGCGACGCGGTGTTGGCCGATGAGCCCGTGTCGGCCGCCGACAGCCATCAATCGCGGGTCATCCTGAGCGCCATCAATGAGGTCTTCGACACCGTCATAATAGCCATGCATGATGTCGATCTGGCGCTGGAATTTTCGACCCGCATCATCGGCATCAAGGACGCCGGGATCGCCCTGGACGCGCCCGCCGAACAGGTCTCGCGGGCCGATCTTGATTTTCTCTACGGCGGGGAAACATGACGGCGCTTGAGGTGGTTTTCGCATCTGCGGTGCCGCGTTATTCCGCCGCCGTCAAGACCAGCCTTGGTTTCGTCGCCGTTGCCGCGGTCTGCCTGCTGTTCTCCGATATCGCCATCACGACTCTCGATCCCTGGACCGAATTGCGGCGCATGGCCTGGGGGGTTTTGACCCCTGATTTCACCGCCGTGGCCGGCCTCGGCATGGTCATCGTGCAGACCATCGCCTTCGCGCTGACGGGTGTTGCGTTGGGCGCCATTGCCGGGTTCATGCTGGCCAACGTCTTTCATGTCGGCCCCGTGCGCTGGGCCTGCGCGGCGGCCCGGGCGGTGCATGAGCTGTTCTGGGCGCTGATTTTCCTGCAGATGCTGGGGCTGTCGCCGCTTACCGGGGTGCTGGCCATCGCCATTCCTTACGCCGGCATCTGTGCCAAGGTTTATGCGGAGATATTGGAAGAGGCGGAACCGCCGGCGGTGCGGGTGCTGCCGAACGGCGCGGGCATGGTCTCGGCATTTTTCTTCGCCCGCCTGCCGGACGTCTGGGTGCACATCAAAAGCTACACCAGCTACCGGTTCGAATGCGGGTTGCGGTCCAGCGCCGTCTTGGGCTTCGTCGGCTTGCCGACGGTCGGGTTCTATCTGGAGACGGCGTTTAGCGAAGGCAACTATTCGGAAGCCGCGGCGCTGATGATCATCTTCTATGTGCTGATCGCCACCTTGCGGTTTTGGATGCGGCCGAAACTGATCGGCATTTACATGCTTGCCGCGCCGTTCCTGTTGGGCGGCGGCGCGGCCATTGAGATGACCAATATCGTGCGTTTCCTGAGCCAGGATATTGTGCCCGCGCCGCTGCGCGCCGGCGGCCTTGCTGACGCCGGCACCTGGGCGGCGCTGGGCGACTGGGTGTCGATGATGCTTACCGATCAAGCACTGCCCGGGATTGTCGCGACGTTCCTTTTGACCCAGGTCGCCCTGGTTGCCACGGGCGTGCTGGCGCTGGCCCTGTTTCCGCTGATTTCCCGGAAATTTTTCGGCCGCGCCGGGCGCACCGTCGGTCACGTCTTCCTGGTGGTCGTGCGCTCAACGCCGGAATTCATCCTGGCCTACATTTTCCTGCAGTTGTGGGGCCCGTCCATGTTGCCGGCCATCGTTGCGCTTTCCCTGCACAACGGCGCCATCATCGCACATCTGCTGGGCCGCTACAGCGACGAGGTGCATTTGCGGCCCGACAGCCCCGGCGGCCTGACCCTTTACGGCTTTGAGATTGTGCCGAGGATTTACGGCCAGTTCCTGGCCTTTCTGTTTTACCGCTGGGAAGTGATCATGCGCGAGACCGCCATCCTAGGCATTCTCGGCATTGCGACGCTGGGCTTTTTCGTCGACAGCGCGCTGGCCGACATCCGTCTCGACCGGGCGATTTTCCTGATTATCGTGACGGCGTTTTTGAACATGGGCATCGATGCCCTGTCGCGCCACATCCGCCGCCGTCTGCGCCTGGGCGCGGAAGCCGGCAGCGTCCAATAGGCGCCCATTTCCCTGTGATATTGGCCCCGACCATCGCCTGACATGATGACCTCGGCGGCGTCGGGATCTTATACCAAGTTGCATTAATAATGACCCATAGAGACGGTTTTCCAGGGTTTTC
>CAZQPC010000097.1:0-14531 GCA_964595005.1 uncultured Magnetovibrio sp. | reverse complement strand
TACCGTCGGTCTCCGGCGCTGGTTGGTGTTCTGCTGATGGTCCTTGCGATCAGTGGATGCAGCACAAAGAAAAAGGAATACGTCGAACGGCCCGTTGAGAATCTTTACAACGAAGCGATCGATCACATGCAGGCGCGATTTTATTCGGACGCCGTCGAATCGTTCGACGAGGTGGAACGTCAACACCCCTATTCCGCCTGGGCGACGAAGGCGCAGCTGATGTCGGCGTATGCCTATTATCTGGGCAACAGATATGACGACGCCATTCTGGGCCTCGACCGGTTTATCCAGTTGCACCCATCGAACCGCGATGTCGCCTATGCCATGTATCTGAAGGGGTTGAGTTATTACGAACAGATATCGGACGTGGCCCGGGACCAGAAGATCACCGAGCTTGCCCTGAATTCCTTCAAGGAACTGGTTGCCCGGTTCCCGCAGTCCAAATACGCCCGTGACGCAAAAGTGAAAATGGATCTGGCCCACGACCATTTGGCCGGCAAGGAAATGGAGATCGGGCGCTATTACCACACGCGGCACCAATATCTTGCCGCCATCAACCGGTTCCGGAATGTGGTCGAGAACTATCAGACCACGACCCATGTCCCGGAGGCCCTGCACCGGTTGACGGAAGCCTATCTTTCGCTTGGCATCTCGGACGAAGCCCGTAAAACCGCGGCTGTTCTGGGGCATAATTTTCCGGGCAGCGAATGGTATATCGACTCCTACGAAATTGTCGAAGGCAAGAAAGTCCGGGTCACCAAGGAAGATGTCCCCTGGTGGAAGGTATGGAAAGGCGAGGAAGAGACGGTCGCCAAGGAAAAAGCGCCGGTCAGCAAGACAGTACCGGTCAACAAGGAAGAAGCGCCCTGGTGGAAGATTTGGAAATGATGCGACGTGTCAGATTGGTGAATCATGCTCTCCAGCCTATCGATCCGTGATGTCGTATTGATCGACCGCCTGGACCTTGAATTTCAATCCGGGTTGGGTGTATTCACTGGCGAAACCGGGGCCGGGAAGTCGATCCTTCTGGATGCCCTGGGATTGGCGGTCGGTGTCCGTGCCGAAGCACGGTTGGTGCGACAGGGCACGGAACGGGCCAGCGTCAGCGCCGCTTTCGAAATTGCCGATGACCATCCCGTGCGCCTGCAGTTGGCGGCGCAAGGCGTCGATACAACGGGTGAGCCGCTGATCCTGCGCCGGGTTCTTGGCGCCGATGGCCGGTCGCGTGCCTTCGCCAATGATCAGGCCATCAGTGTCGGCCTATTGAGCGACATCGGCGGCCAATTGGTCGAAGTCCACGGCCAGTTCGACAGCCAACGGCTGATGCGTCCGGAAAGCCACCGGCCGCTGCTTGATGCGTTCGGCGGTTACAGCAAGATCGGTAAACGCGTTGACGCGGCTTATGGGGCGTGGCGTGACGCCATTCAGCGCCATCTTGCGGCCGTTGAAGCGGCTGCCGACGCGCAGCGTGATGAAGAATTCCTGCGCTTCTCCGTCGACGAATTGACCGCCCTCAACCCAAAAGCCGGCGAAGATTCGGCCCTTGCGGAAAAACGCAAAATCATGATGCACGGGGAAAAGCTTATTGCCGCATTGTCCGAGGCCCAGGAACATCTGATCAGTGGCGACGGAACCGAAGCCCGGATACAAAACGCCAAGCGGGCCCTTGAGCAAGTTTCTGAAATGGCGGAAGGCCGGTTGGGCGATGCCATTGGCACCTTGGAGCGGGGTCTCAATGAGATTGCCGAGGGTGTCGGATTGTTGGAACGCCTGCATAGTGACCTGCATGTCGATCCGGCCGAATTGGAAGCCGCCGAGGAACGTCTGTTTGCACTCCGGGCGGTTGCCCGAAAACATCACGTCGAGGTCGACGATCTTGCCGATCTGGCCGAAACCTTTCGCCAACGCCTGTCGGCCGTCGAAGACAGCGCCGCCCGGATCGCCGCTCTGGAAAATGAAGTGAAAACGGTGCGGCGGGAGTACATATCCGCGGCCGAAGACCTCAGCGCGCGGCGGCGCGACGCGGCGGTTCGAATTGATGCCGCCGTCGCCCAGGAATTGGCCGGTCTGAAGCTTGAGAAGGCCCGGTTCGAAACCGACATCCGGCCGCTCGATGAAGCCGACTGGGGGCCGCACGGGGCGAACCGCGTGGCGTTCCTGGTTGCCACCAATCCCGACACGGCACCGGGGCCGATCAATAAGATCGCTTCGGGCGGTGAATTGGCGCGGTTCATGTTGGCCCTGAAAGCCGTGCTGGCGGCGTCCGATACGGTGCCGACGCTGATCTTCGACGAAGTGGACGCCGGCATTGGCGGTGCCGTCGCATCGGCGGTTGGCGATCGACTGGCCTTGCTCGGCGACAGCTCACAGGTGCTGGTTGTCACCCATTCGCCCCAAGTGGCAGCCAAGGGACAGCACCATTGGCGAGTGACCAAGTCCGAGACCGCGAACGATGACAAAAACGACGACCGCGTCTGGACGACGGTTGAGCCCTTGGATGCCAGGGCCCGCCAGGAGGAGATCGCGCGCATGTTGGCCGGTGCCCAGATCACCGACGAAGCGCGCGCCGCCGCCGATAGCCTTCTCGCCGGAGGGCAGGGGTGAGGCCGGTGAAGCCAAGCGTTCCCGTTGATCAGATGTTACCTATTGAAGCCGCCGCGGAACTGGAGCGCTTGGCTATCGAGGTCGCCAAGCACGATACGGCTTATCATCAAAACGATTCGCCGCTCATATCGGACGGCGACTATGATGCGTTGCGCCGGCGCAACGAGGCGATTGAGGCCCGGTTCCCCGAACTTGTGCGACCCGACAGCCCGTCAACAAAAGTTGGCGCCACCGTCCGCGAAGGGTTCTCCAAAATCACCCACGCGCGGCCCATGTTGTCGCTGGGCAACGCCTTTTCCGCCGACGATGTCAGGGATTTCATTGATCGCGTCAGGCGTTATTTGACCCTGCCCGATACGGAGATCGTGGCCGTCGCGGCGGAACCGAAGATCGACGGCCTTTCCCTGTCGGTGCGCTACGAGGGCCGGCGCCTCAAATACGCGGTCACCCGTGGCGACGGCGCGGTCGGTGAGGACGTGACGAGAAACGTCATGACCATCTCCGACATTCCCGCCGAGTTGCCCGCTGATGCCCCGGATGTTTTGGAGATTCGCGGTGAAGTATACATGTCCAAGGATGACTTCCGCCGCCTCAATGAACGCCAGGAAGCGGCCGAACAGAAGGTATTTGCAAATCCCCGGAACGCGGCTGCCGGATCGTTACGCCAACTGGATTCGTCCGTCACCGCCGCCCGGCCGTTGCGATTTTTCGGCTATGCCTGGGGTGAAACGTCGGCAGCCCTAGGCGACACACTGTGGCATGCCCGCGAAAACATTGGCAGGTGGGGGTTCCAGTTAAATGAACCCGCACGCTTGTGCACCGGCAGTGATGAGCTTCTTGCCTATTTCGCTGAGATGACCGCGCTTCGCCCCGACCTGCCCTATGATATCGACGGGATCGTCTACAAGGTCGACCGCCTCGATTGGCAGGAACGCCTGGGGTTTGTGAGCCGTGCGCCGCGCTGGGCGGTGGCCCATAAGTTCCCGGCCGAAAAGGCGGAAACGCGCCTCGACCGGATCACCATTCAGGTCGGACGGACCGGCGCCTTGACGCCGGTTGCCAATTTGCAGCCGGTGACCGTCGGCGGCGTTGTCGTGTCGCGGGCGACCTTGCACAACGAAGACGAAATCGGCCGCAAGGATGTGCGCGAAGGCGACTGGGTGGTGATCCAGCGCGCCGGCGATGTGATCCCGCAGGTTGTCGAGGCCATTGCCGCCAAGAGACCGCCCGACAGCGTACCGTTTGTCTTTCCCGACACGTGCCCAGAATGCGGCAGTCCCGCTGTGCGCCAGGACGGCGAAGCGGCACGGCGTTGCACGGGCGGCATGATATGCCCGGCCCAGGCAGTGGAGCGCCTCAAACACTTCGTCTCAAAGGACGCTTTCGACATTGAAGGCCTTGGCGGCAGCCACATCGAGAACTTCTGGACCGATGAAATGGTGCGCACGCCGGCCGATATTTTCCGGCTGCGTGAGCGGCGCGACGATCTTGCCGGCCGGGAAGGGTGGGGCGAGAAGTCCGTTGAGAACTTGATCACGGCGCTCAACGAACGCGCCGAGATTGAAATGCCGCGGTTCATTTTTGCCCTCGGTATTCGTCAGGTCGGTCAGGCGACAGCCCGGCTGATGGCCAAACAATACGGCGACATGGCCAGTTGGACGAACGCGATGAAGCAGGCGCAGGACCCGGAATCGGAAGCCTACGGAGATTTGGTCGATATTGACGGGGTTGGCCCGGGCGTGGCCGATGAGATCGTCGGCTTTTTCGCGCAGGATCAAAATCGCGGAATTCTTGAGGATCTGGAACAATATGTCTCCGTCATGCCCTTCGAGGTGCCCGATGTCACCGATTCGCCGGTTTCCGGGAAAACCGTGGTATTTACCGGAAAACTCGAAACCATCGGCCGCAGCGAGGCCAAGGCCCGGGCCGAAGAGCTGGGTGCCAAGGTCGCGGGTTCAGTATCCAAAAAAACCGACATCCTAATCGCCGGCCCGGGTGCGGGATCGAAGCTCAAGATGGCCGAAGAGCTGGGCATTGCCGTCTTTTCCGAGGAGGAATGGATCGCCCTCATCGACAACAAATGAGCGGCCTACAGCAGGCGCGCCGCGCCTTGTGAGGTTGGCTTGCCACCCGGATGGCTGAGGGTTTTCGCAGTCCCATATCCATATGCCGCCGGACAGACATTTTTTGAAACATCTTATGGGTGGTATCGGCGGTCTTTTTCGTGTTCATATCAATTTCACGTGTTGGCAAAGTGAATAGGTATGACAGCTCATAGATTCTTAGCGCTGAAGCGGCTAAAATAGCTCACCTTTCGCTTGAATTGCGATCTGCAAGGATGACGCAAGGTAAGCAGGAGATAATGAGCGTCACGAGATTTTTTCAGTATGGGAGATGAATATACATGGCACATGCAACAGACGTACATGTCGGACGGCGTCTTCGCGAAGCCCGGCTTGCCAAGGGCATGACTCAAACTGACCTTGGCAATGCCCTCGGTGTCAGTTTTCAACAAGTGCAGAAATATGAAAAGGGCACAAACCGGATTGGTTCAAGCCGGCTTTGGGACATCTGCACGGTGTTGGACGTGACGGTCGCGTACTTCTTTGATGGGTTGAGCCGCGGCGGCAAGAACGAGCCGGAACCGGCGCTGAGTTCGCGGGCGATCAAGCTGGCCAAGGAAATTGATGAGATCCGCGATGATGACGTGAAAACGCATTTTCTGCGGCTCGTAAGATCTTACGCAAAATCCGCTTAAATACTCTATACTCATCGAATGATGAGTGGACGAAACGACACGTCAAGTGAAGGCACTGTTCCCATCGGTGAATGGTGGGTGGATGACGATGGTGCCTGGAGAGGCGGTGGGTATCTAAATCTGATCGCATCGAGCGGTGATTCGGAATCGCGCCACATTGCGGAATGTGGCGCGCTTTTCCATTTGGGCATGGCCAATATCAAACTTGCGTCAAACCGTATCCAGGTACGATGGAGTGTCCAGCACGTCATGCCCGATACTTTGTTGGCGATCAAAGATTTCCTTGGCGGGCTGACGACCACACCGCGGATCGTCCTTGAATATTATTTCGGTGCCTGGGAACGACTTCGATTTTCGAGCCCCGAAGAAGCCCGGGCTTGTCTTGACGATGCCATGGCTTACCGCGACACCATCCCGATCCCGAAGCCGTTCGTTCGTCAGGTATCGATCAGTGACGGGAAAACCGATGTTCCGACGATCCAGGCCGTGCTCAATGCATGGGAGGAATCCGGCGGCCGTTTCTCGTTGCGTTCGGAAACGCCGTTTACGCCGTATAATCAACGGGTTCTGGTGTTCACGCCGACGCCATCCGAAGACGATCTGATCTATGGTTTCCTTGGCGCCCAGGCGGCCTTGACCCGGTTCAAAGGCCACGATTGGGCCTCCGATGTGCTTGGCAAGACCTGCGGGCGTGGTGTCGAACGCGACCCCTATAGCGACGTGTTGACAGGCCCCTACGGTGACGTTTTGCGCACCGCCGAACCAAGACTGGACCACATTCGGGCGCGCATTACCCGCCACACGGACACCTCGGAATGGGTTACCTACCAGCGCCTATTGCTTCCGGCGAGAGGTGATCGTGGCGAGCCTTTGGTTCTTTGTATGGCGGCTCGGACACCGCAGGTCCGGATTCCGCTGCGGGCGAAAACCGCATGAGATAGATCAGTTCTTCGCGGCTTAGCCATGCCAGCCATTTGTTGACCAGCGCCTCATCGTCGATGCCCGACCACAGTATGCCGCCGGGCTGGACGTGCATGTAGCCGTATTGGGCCAAAACCCCCTTGTGGGCGATCGGTGTCGGGACGAACCCGAACACGTAGTCGGGCGTCCATTCGGCAAGTGCCAAGGCTAGCAGCATGCGTGGCAGAAGACTGGCCAGGCCTTGTCCCCGGTATCCGTCGGGTCCGCCTTTCAGCCAGATTTCTCCGTGATAGCAGACCGTGCCCGATATGGTTTTTGTCGCCGGCGCGGCATAGGAAGCGCGATCGAGGTCGCGGTTCAGGCCCGGTAATTTATAAAGCTGGCGAAGTTCATGAAGATGTTCGGCAAGGCTGATGCCATTGATGTCGTTGCGCCGGGTCGCCTGCAAATGGACGATTTCCCCTTCCTGGTTCGTGCCCTTGATCCAGAACCCGTTTCCCGGTCCGATGTCGGTGAAGTTCGGGTCAAAAATCGGTGGTATCGGTGGCCGGTCGGTGAAGGCGTTTCGGATGTCCCGGAACTCCCGGAAATCCTTGCATAACTCCAATTGTATGCCGTTGTCGATGGCGATTGCATCGATCTCGGAAACGTACCGTGCGAGGTCCAAATGATTGACCATGGTGTCCATAGCGTTCTCCAAAATGCCACAATTATGAGATAGGCGGTTCAAATTTATACACGCAAAAATTAATAAACCTTTGATACAATTTAACGTTTCTAAAAACACTCTCGGGTCGAAGACAAATGAACACCTGAAATTACGGTCCGAGGCCTGTATCGTCTGAGGCGATAGATGCACGGAGGTGCTTTGCGCCGTCGCAAATTTTTCGAACAGCGACAGGGCCGATGGAAGGTGTGGCGGATGAACGTGCATTTTGAAAACAGCGGTGCCGTGATGGGAACCGTTGTCACCGGCGTCGACCTTCGGCGTGAACCGGATGTGCCGACGGCCCAACTGCTCTACAAGGCGTTTTTGGAAAACGGTGTGCTTGGCATCAGGGGCCAAAACCTGACACCGCAACAGTATTTGACGGTCGGCAGGATTTTCGGCGATCCGCAGGTTCAACTGCTGGCCGACTACAGATTGGAAGACCAGCCGGAAATCACGATCATTTCCAATTTCAACAAGATGGGAAATGGAAAACCGCACGTCCGCGCCACCTATTGGCATACCGACGATTCCTATTTCGCGGTGCCGGCCAAGGCGACGCTGCTCCATGCCCGTGCCCTGCCGTCGTCCGGCGGGGATACGGGATTTATCAATTGCCAGGCGGTTTTGGAAGCGATGCCCGGCCCTTTGCGCCGCCGCATTACAGGGCGCCGCGCCGTCCACAAATACCTGAGCCGACGGGGTCGGGCCAAGGTGGCGGTGCGTACCGCCGATGAGCAGACCGCGACCCCGGACGTCTCTCATCCATTGATCAGGACGCATCCCGAAACCGGGATCGCGTCGCTCTACATCAACCCCAATCGCATCGATCATGTGGAAGGCATGAGTGAGGCGGACAGCGATGCCCTATTGGATGAAGTGTATGCTTTCGCCTTTGAGGAACGCTTTCAATATCGCTACAAATGGCAGTTGGGGGATGTCGTCATATGGGATAATCGCTGTACCATGCACCGCGCCAACACGGACTTCGACGTCAACCAACGGCGTGAGTTTCACCGCATTCTTTTGAAGGGTACGAAGCCCCAATGACGATGAACCCTCCGCAAAAACGCATCGCCGTCATCGGCGCCGGGGCCTGCGGGCTGTGCGCCGCCAAATATTTGAGCGCCGCCGGCATGGACGTCACCATTTTTGAGATCGGCACCCAGATCGGCGGTCTGTGGTGCTTCATGAATGACAACGACAGATCATCGGCCTACCGCACGCTGCACATTAATACGTCGCGCGGCGTCACGCGGTTCCATGACCTGGATTTCGATCCCGGCGTCCAGGCCTTTCCCGATCACGTGGATATGCACAACTATCTCAAAAAATACACCGAACATTTCGATTTGGTCCGGATGATCCGGTTTCAATCACGCGTCGTCGATCTGCGCCCGGCATTTGATCCAAACGCCGGTGAGGCGGCCAGCTGGGAGATCGAATTGGAGAACGGCACCACCGAGGCCTTCGGCGCCGTGGTTGTCGCCAGCGGACATCTGACAACGCCCCTGCACGTGCCCATGTTCAAAGACGACTTTGCCGGCGACTACGTGCATGGCCACGACTACAGGGCACCGGAACCGTTCGTCGGCAAACGCATCTGTGTCATCGGCGTCGGCAATTCGGCCTGCGACATGGCCACCGATGTGTGTTCCACCGCTGAACGCTGCGTCCTGGTTGCCCGATCCGGCGTCGTGATCTTGCCGAAACTGTTCTGCGGCATTCCGTTTACGGACATCACGCGAAAAATCCAGCGGCCCTGGATACCCGTCTGGCTGCGGCGCAAGTTGATCGGCATGCTGACCTATCTGGTTCACGGCTCGATGACGAAGTTGGGCTTCAAGCCGCTCGACACGCGGGCCCACGTGACCTCAAATGGCACGATCGTCACGGATATCACCTACAACCGCATTGCCGTGAAACAGGGCATTCAGCGCATTGATGGAAAGACGCTGCATTTCGTTGACGGCACGGCGGAAGATTTCGACGTCCTGATCGCCGCCACCGGCTACGTCATTGATCTGCCGTTCATTTCAAGGGATATCGTACCGCTCAGTGGCAACCGGCTGGAGCTCTACAAACGCATGGTTCAGCCCCATTGGCCGGGGCTTTACCTGATGGGTTTTTTCAATACGGACACGGCCTTGAACATGATCTACGAACATCAGGCCCGCTGGGTTCGGGATATCGAACTCGGCGATGCCAAACTGCCACCGGTCGCGGCGATGCAGGCCGACATTGCGGCGAAGCGGAAATGGGTTGAAACGCATTACAAAGACTCACCTCGTCATACGATCGAGGAAGAACACGTCCCCTATATTGGTGAGTTGAACAAGTCCCTCCGCCGGATGCGCCGCGCCGCCAGCTAGCCGTTGCGGGTCAAATTCACGAACATGATGCCAATGGATTTCTTGAGACCATTGCTTGAGGTGGGGGGGCGCATTTGATAGCGTTTCTCGTCAACTTTTTGACGTATTGACGTACCAGGGAGAAATCACATGAAAAGACGCGAATTTATCAAGAAAGCCGGCGTTGCCGGTGTTGCCGGCGCGGCGGCGGCGAGCACGCTTTCCGCCCCGGCGATTTCGCAAGGCAAAAAGAAAATGGTCATCGTTTCCACGTGGCCACGCGATTTTCCGGGCCTCGGCACCGGCGCCCAGCGCCTGTCGCAACGTATCGGCCAGATGACCGAAGGCCGGATCACGGTTGAGTATTTCGCCGCCAAGGAACGGGTCGGCGCCTTCGACAGTTTCGATGAAGTCGCTTCCGGCAAGGCCCAGGCCTACCACGCCGCCGACTACTATTGGAAAGGCAAGCACCTGGGGTGGGCCTATTTCACCTCCGTGCCGTTCGGCCTCACCTACGCCGAAATGAATGCCTGGATCCGCTTCGGCGGCGGCCAGCAGCTCTGGGATGAGCTGGCCGGCGGGTTCGGCCTCAAATGCATCATGGCCGGCAATACAGGCGTTCAGATGGGCGGCTGGTTCAACAAGGAAATCAACTCCGCCGACGACCTCAAGGGCCTGAAGATGCGCATCCCGGGTCTTGGCGGCGACGTCATGGCCAAGTTGGGTGCCTCACCGGTTTCGATCCCGGGCGGCCAGATTTACGAAAACCTTGTTTCCGGCGCCATCGACGCCACCGAATGGGTCGGCCCCTGGAACGACAGCTTCATGAAGTTCTACGAAGCCGCCAAATACTACTATTATCCGGGCATGCATGAGCCCGGTTCCATGCTTTCGTTCGGCATGAACAAGAAGTGGTGGGACGGCCTGAACAAGACCGACCAGCTGATCATCGAAGCGGCGGCCGGTTGGGAAAACGACACCATGATGGCTGAGTACAACATGAAGTCCGGTGCCGCCCTGACGAAGTTGATCAATGAGCAGGGCGTCAAGCTGCGCCAGTTCAACGACGACGTCTACGACAGCTTCGCCGAAGCGGCCGAAGACGTGTTTGCCGGTGTCCGGGCGCACAGCCCGCTGGCGAAGAAAATCGATGCCAGCTTCGTCGCGGCCCGCAAGGACCTGGGCGGTTGGACGAAGATTTCCGACCAGGCCTATCTGGCGCAACGTAACCGCGCGCTCAACCTGTAAACCGGATCGATACCCGGTAACGGTATCTGGACATAGGGGAAGCGGAGCCTCGTGAGGCTCCGCTTCTCACATGTTCGTCCATTCCACACCTCGCTCCCGCCACCTTTCGGAGCCGTTAAACTGCCATGTCTACGGAAATTCAACCCTCGGCCAATTCCGATGAACAGCCGGCGCCGCAATCCAATGTGAGCGCCGCTTCAACCGGCAGTGCGGTGGTTCCCGTGGCGCGCATATTCAGTTTCGTCATGGTTGCCTGGGTATTGGTGTTTCTGATCAGCAATTACCTCAACTTCTGGCAGGGTTGGCCGGGCGTCCCAGGCTTGTTCGCGCATCTTGGCCTGCCCGGCGCCGAGGTGCTGACGAAGCCTATGGAAAGTGGTGTGATTATGCGCGGCTGGGCGCAGCTCGGCCTTTATGCGGTTGCATTGATTGCCGTCACTGGCTGGGTCATGAAGACACCGAACCATTGCCTGCACGACGATTCCGATACCCTGTCGAATTTCACCGCCTATTTCATCCGTGCGTGTTATTGGGCCGTCTTGCTGGTTGGTGTCGCGGATCTGTTCATCTCGTTCCTGCGTGTCGAAGACATGCTGGTCGATATCATCGGCAAGGAATTGGCCCAGGATCTCGGCCGGTCAAAATTCCGCGGCGAGGTCGTCCACTATCCGCTGATCGCGATTTCTTTCGTCATTGCCTATTTCAGCCGTTCCGTCGGATTCACGTGGCTGGCCTTGCTGATCGTCGTGGCGGAAATTCAAATCGTCATTGCGCGCTTCGTCTTTTCTTATGAACAGGCGTTCATGGCTGATCTGGTTCGCTTCTGGTACGGCGCCCTGTTCTTGTTCGCCAGCCCGTATACGTTGCTGCACGAAGGCCACGTGCGCGTCGATATTCTGTATGCCGGGTTCAGCGAGCGCGGCAAGGCCTGGTGCAATGCCGCCGGCTCATTATTTCTCGGCATGCCGCTTTGCTGGATCATCCTGACCCAGGGCATGTGGGGCAAGTTCAGTGTCATCAACGGACCGCTTCTGACCTTCGAGGTCACCCAGGCGGGTTACGGGCTGTATGTTAAATACTGGCTGGCGGCCTTCCTGATGGTTTTCGGTGTCGCCATGATGATCCAGTTCGTCAGTTATTTCTTGGGCAGCGTTGCCGTCCTCATGCGCGAGCCGGGGTATCATCCGGATACGGCCGAACCCGCCCATTTTTAGAATTACGGAAATTCATCGCCCATGGAACTCGTCTTTCTCGTCATATTGATCCTGCTGATGGTATTCGCCTTGGGCGGCGGCTATCCCGTCGCCTTCGCCTTGCCCGGCTCGGCGATTATCACCATTGGCCTGGCGGCCTTGTGCGGGTTCCTTTTCGAAGGCCGGGTTGAGGCCTATTTCGCCCACGGTGATCCCATTCAGTGGCTGAACGCCGGGGTGACGAATTTCCGCGGCATATATTGGGAAGCGGAACGCGACACCCTGATCGCCATTCCCTTGTTCATTTTCATGGGCATCATGCTCGAGCGCTCAAAAATCGCCGAGGACCTTTTGGTCACCATGGGCCAATTGTTCGGCCCGGTTCCGGGCGGCGTCGGCATTTCCGTCGTTGTCGTCGGGGCGCTGTTGGCGGCAACCACCGGCATCGTCGGCGCGACGGTCATCGCCATGGGCCTGATATCGCTGCCGGTCATGCTGCGCGCCAACTATTCCCACGCCCTGGCGACCGGCACGATTGCCGCGTCGGGGACGCTGGGCCAGATCATCCCGCCGTCCATCGTGCTGATCATCCTGGCCGATCAGTTGTCCAACGCCACCGATCAGGGCAGCGCCATCCGGACCGCCGAATACAAGGCCGGCACCGGCCAATCGACCTTGCCGTCGGAGTTTGACCTGACATCGACCAGCGCCGGCGACATGTTCCTGGGCGCCTTCCTGCCGGGGCTCGTATTGGTCGGTCTCTATATCCTTTATATCCTGATCGTCGCCTTGATCCGGCCGAAATTGGCCCCGCCGGCGCCATTCAAGGGCAAAATGGACATCACGTTCATCCTGCGGGTGCTGCTGGTGCTGATGCCGCCCCTGACCCTTATCTTGGTCGTCTTGGGGTCGATCATCCTCGGCATTGCGACGGTCAATCAGGCCGGCGCCATCGGTGCCATCGGCGCCATGATCATGGCCGGATACCGTCTTACGGAAGGTCAAAAAGGTTCCTTCATGCCGGCTTTCCTGGCGCTGGGGTCGGTGCTGGCCCTGACCGTTCTGCTGAACATCTACGACATCAACGTCAAGGCCGCCAAAACCAATGAAGATTTCACCATCATCGGTATTGCCGCGGTGGCGTCGGTGATCTTCATGGCGGCCGTTGCCTGGAGCGGCTGGCGCACCTACCAGATCGAGGAAACCCTGCAGGGCGTGATGGTGGAGACGGCGAAAACAACCTCGTTGGTGTTTATCATTCTGCTCGGCGCGGCCATGCTGACGGCGGCCTTCCGGGCCTTCGGCGGCGAAGAACTGGTGCGCGATTTTCTGTCCGGCCTGCCGGGTGGATTTATCACCAAGTTCATCGTCGTCATGGCGGTTATTTTCCTGCTCGGCTTCTTTCTGGATTTCATTGAAATCGCCGTCGTCGTGGTGCCCATCATCGCGCCGATCCTGCTGGCCGACCCGACCGCCAACGTCACCGCCGTCTGGCTGGGGGTGATGATCGGCGTCAACATGCAGACCTCGTTCCTGACCCCGCCGTTCGGATTTGCATTGTTCTATTTGCGCGGTGTCGCGCCACCCATCGTCAAGACCATTCAGATGTACAAGGGCGTGGTGCCGTTCATCATGTTGCAATTGATGGGCCTCGCCATCGTCGGGTTCTTCCCGGCCCTGGTGAATTATTTGCCGGCCAAGGTTTACCTGACCTCGGAGACGGCGCCGCCGCCGAAGAACCCGCGCCTGCAGGCCTGCCTTGATGATTATCTGTTCAACCAATACGACCAACGCGCTGACACCTTGCGGGCCAGCATCGCCACGGCCAAGAAACTGGACATCAGCTTTCTGCCAGCGAAGTACAAAAGCTCGCTTGCCGAGAGTTTCCAGTCCGCCGAGGCGACCTTTGGTCTGGTCAAGAAGGTGCGCGATGCGGAAGCCGCCGTTCACGCCCATATTCCAAGCTATCGGCCGCTGCATCTGGAGATGCGCGATCTTCGCGTCGAACTGGGCACCTTGGAGCGCGAGCTCAAAGAGCTGACAAAGGCTCTCAAAAACCTGCCGGACGGAGACAAGGACGAGGCCGCCGAGATCGAACACGAGATCGCCGAAATGACCAAGCAGCGTGATGCGGTGATGGCGAATACGCCGGCGGGCTACGCCGCCGCCAGGAAGCTCTACGTGACACTGCGCACGGCTGAGAAGAAAGCGCGCCGTACCTACCATCGCAATGTCGACGATGCCTACGACCCGATCCAGACGTTCCGCAAGATCATTGCCGCGGCTGGCGCCCTCAATGCCCTGGAGAGCCAGATCAGGGGCCTGGAGACCGTTATCGCCAATGATCCCGGTCCGCAAGCCATGGAGACCATCAAGGCCGTTGGGAAAGCCGTCAGCGCCGTTCCCGGAACAAGCGCCATCAATTCCAAGGTGTCGAAGGCACGGCGCCTGATGAAGGGCGACAAACCGCAACGCGCCCGCGCCGCCAAGGAGCTGGTGGAGGCCCTGTCACGGTTCGGCAAGGAAAAGGCCTGGCGGACTCGCGCGGCGGCCGAATTGACCGGGCCGCTGGCGGCTTACGATACGGCCATCTATGACACCATCGGGCTACGCCTGCAGGAACGTCTTTCCGAAGAACAGGCCGAGGACGTGGCGGCCTGCCAGTCCATCCACACGGACATTTCGCTCGACTTCTAATACCAAATTGCATTAATAATGACCCATAGAGATCGTCCGTACAGCCCGCT
>CAZQPC010000096.1:11311-14582 GCA_964595005.1 uncultured Magnetovibrio sp. | reverse complement strand
GCGTCACCGCAACAGTGATCTCAGTGCGTACGAAATAGCGCACGATGCTCTAGATACCGCGTTCACCGGCGGCGAACCGGCCGGCAACAGATCCGTCTGCCGCCGCCCGGTAAAATGCGTCCAGCAGGATCATGACGTCTTCGAACAGATCCAGGTCCGGCTGGCGCGCGTTCTCGACGGCGCTCAGAAAACCGTCCAGAACGGTGCCATAACCATCGTCCGATTTGCCGGGATAACCGCTGGCCGCGATGTCGCCCGAGGTGCCGCTGACTTCGAAGGCAAAATTGACCGGTATCGCCATGTCCACATCCCAGGCCGCCGATAGGTGAAGGGTCACCCGGTCGTCGATACGCGCGCTTGCCGTCGCGGCGTGATCAAGGCGCGCCTGCGCCCCGGCGGCGACGTGCAAGCGGCAGTGCGCATCAAAGTGCCGCCGCTTGGGCAACACGGCAAGGCCCATGCTCAGGAGGTGCGAACCGAGGTCCGCCAATACGCCGCCGAAGGCGCGGCCGGGATCGGCACGCCAAGGCTCCGGCGGCATCCCCTTGGTGCGATGCCAACGCAATTGAACGTCTAGCGGCCGGCCCACCACACCCTTCAGCACCTGATCGCGGACCCAGGCGTTGTTGTCGCGCAGCCGGTTGTTGAAGGTGATGCCGAGGATGCCCGGCGCGTCCCGGCCCATGGCCAGCAAGCTGCGGGCGTCGGCCAGATTGGCGCAGATCGGCTTTTCCAACAAAACGTTCTTGCCCGCCGCCAGGGCCGCCCCGGCAATCTCAAGATGGGTATGCGGCGGTGACGCGATCAACAGGCTGTCGACGTCGGGATCATCGATGAGATCGCCATAGCCGGCCGCGACCTTGGCCCCGTGGATGGCGGCGGTGGCGGCGGCGGACCGTCCGCCGGCGCTGCACACGCCGACCACCTCGACCGAGGCGCGCGCGCACAGGGTCTTGTTCCAAAACCTGGCGACCACGTCGCCGGCGCCCACCAGGCCGATGCCATGCGGCGGACCTCCGAAACGCTTGAAAGCGATGCCCGCCTCCGCCTTAAAGGGCGCCGCGGTTAAGCACGTCCATGGCGCTGTTGAGTTGGCTCATGCGTTCATGGCTGCCGTGATCTGAATCGGGATGATGGATCGTTGCCAGGGCCCGGAAGCGGGCCCTTGCGGTCATCGTGTCGGGGTGACTGCCGGGCGCGAAGCCAAGCACGTGCAAGGCCTCGGCTTTTGTTTCGACACCACCGGGCAGGGGATCGAAGGCCAGCGCCGAGACCATCGCCTTGAGACGGGTCACCTCATCGGGATCGCCCAACGGCACGGGTAGGCCGCGCCTCGGTGCATCCAACAAAACCCGTGCCTCGCCCAGGTCCATGTCCAGGGCAATGGCCAGGGCACGGCGCAGGGTGGGAACATCGAAGCCGGCCGCCATCCGCACCTGCAGGCGCGGCTTGCGCCGCCAGGGCCGGCCTTTCGCCCTGCCGGACTTCAAAATGACCGATTCCCGGTCGTCCGCCGCCGGCCCGCCGGGGTCGGGATAGGCGGTAATGGCCTCGGCACCCAACATCAGCGCGACCGACCGGGCCAGATCGGCGGCGTTGACACCGCGCCTAGCGGCTAGGGCCTCGACGGCATCGCGGAAAGCCGATGCGCAGGGAATGGTGTAGGACTGTTTTATGATCTTCCGGGCGGGCTGTGTAAAAGCTGAATTCATGGCCGGCTCCTCGCGTCGAAGGATATTCGGGTCACGGTAATCATGGAGCCCTGATCATGGGCCTAAATTCATAGACATTGTGGGTAAATGACGGCTGATTTCTGTCGCCATGACCCGATATCTAGATTTGTCCACCCGCAATAGGCCCCAATATGTTGTAGGACATCAGCATGGCGGCGATGACGAGTCCTTGTCAACTACATATGTGGCGAGCCCCTTCAGAACATTCTCAGCCGCTTGCCTTCGCCCGGCTAAGATCTCACGATTTATATATAACTCATTGATAATAATGTATGAATTTTGGCCTTGGTATTGCGGCGCAAAGACTCTGGGAGCGCCGCAATCAGGTCGCTGTGCATCAATCCGTGCCGCGACCACGAGCGCTGAATGCGAAAATTTACCGAATTATGGCCTTCGATTCGTCAAATTCGAATCGAATAGGGAATTTAACCCTTTGTTAACCTTTAAAATTAACTGCATGTGCAGATGCAAAGAGCAGCTTCATGCAGCTTGCCATACGGATTACAGGAATAAGCATAACCTGTTGATATGACTGAATTTATTACGCTTTCGATTGTCATTTGTCCAACCTGAAGAACGTCATGGTGCCGCTGCCCATCCTGCGCCGCTTCGTTTCCCCACATTGCCCAGGCGTTTTCCGCCATGCGCCATCGGATATACCGTTTCGATCAGCTCCACAATATTTGTCCATCCCGGAATGCTGCACAGTACCGTTTCCAATGCGGCATGATAGAATAATTTTTCTGCATCAATACCCATTGGCGATTACCAAAACCGCTGCGCTGGAAATGAATTTGACGACGGGTCCTGTCTGGCGCGAGGGCATGACGGGTCATTCATGAAATCGACCCGGACTGAAACCTTCTTGATGCGAAACAATTGCCTGCAAATCTGATCGGGTGGCGGGTATTGGGCTCGGATATTGAGCCCAAGAATATCGCCTATCACCAAGATTAAGGGCCCCGCACCCCTTCCCTCCAGTTGCAACGTGACCGTAACGACACCTGCTCACGCTTGCCTGTCGCGTAACATGACGCTTCGCCTATCGGCGAAATTACCTAATAGCCGCGCTGCGCCGCCGGCGATCATTCCGCGCTCGGACCCGGATGGCGTGAAGTTTCATCGGTCCGCCAGATGGGCAGGCGGAAAGGAATCGGAAGCGAAAAGAATCAAATTTTGTCGGCCTGCATCTGTGTGATTTGGCATTGATCGCCGTCCACAAGGTACACGCCTGCTGGTGATGACCCACGCCATCACGCACAAAAGTTCTTGAACGAACGTGGTTTTGGTCCGACATTTGCGGTTATGCAACGGTCCCGTCCGCGTGCGTTCCATTTGCTTGTTTGCCTTGGTCTGCTTGTTGGCGCCTGTGGCGAACCCGAAGCGCCGCCGCCGCTGCCGATCCGCGCCATCAAGCACATGACCGTCGCGGAGCGCGCTTCCGACCAGTTGCGGCGCATCGCCGGTTTGGTGCAAGCCGGCACGACCACGGACATCGCCTTCGAAATTCCCGGCCGGGTGACGGCGCTGCCCGTCGG
>CAZQPC010000096.1:0-11301 GCA_964595005.1 uncultured Magnetovibrio sp. | reverse complement strand
ATGCCATCAAACGCGGCACCCAGATCGGCCGGTTGGAGACGGACCGCTACGAACTGCAGTTGGAGACGGCACGGGGCGAGTTACAGAACATTCAGGCGCAGTTGCGCGACGCGGAGAAAAAATTCGCCCAGCAAAAGAAGCTATACGGCAAGGGCTACGCCACCAAGACCGCCTTCGATTCAGCCCAGGCCACCCTTGAAGGTGCCCACAGTCAGGTTGAGACGGCGCGCTCAAAGGTCGCCATCGCGCGGCGCGACGTCCAGAAAACCATCGTGCTGGCGCCTTTCGACGGCCGTGTCAGCGCCAAATACGTGGAAGTGTTCACGGAGGTTTCGGCCGGCCAGAAAATCCTTCAGGTGCATTCGGAAGGCGATCTGGAAATCGCCGCCAGCGTCCCCGATTCGATGATCCAGGCGATTGCGGTCGGCGATTCCGTGGCCGTCCGGTTCACATCGCTGGGTGACGATCCGAAACTTCGCGAAAAGACCGTCCCGGGGACGATCACGGAAATCGGCTCCCAAGCGACGGCAGCCAACGCCTTTCAAGTTGTCGCCACGCTCAGCAAACAGGCCGCCGGCGTGCGGCCGGGCATGTCGGCGGAGGTCACCTTCCGCTTCGAGACCGCGGCCACGGGCAAGGCTTTCCTGTTGCCCAAGGCGGCCATCCAGCCGGGCGGCAAACACCGCCAAGGCTTCGTCTACGTATTCGACAAAAAAGCCGGGGCGGTCAACAAGCAGGCCGTCCGAATTGTCAACATCCGCAACAATGATCTGGAAATTGTCGGCGACGTGAAGACCGGCGACATCATTGCCACGGCCGGCGTCTCCTTCCTTTCCGACGGCATGAAGGTGCGCCTGTTGGCCGCGGCACCCGGGAAGTGACATGCGGATACTGACATGGACTTCCTAACCCGGTTCGCGCTCGGCAACGACCGGCTGGTTCTGGTTTTTGCCCTGCTCATCGCCATCGTCGGCCCCTTGAGCTTCGGCTCCCATCCGTCGCGCGAAGACCCCAAGATCACCATCCGCACGGCGCAAGTGACGGCCCAGTTCCCGGGCATGGCGCCAAAGCGCGTCGAGGATCTAATCACCCGCAAGATCGAAGAGAAGATCCGCGAGATCCCCGAGGTCGAACACATCGTCTCCATCGCGCGGACCGGCAGCACCTTGGTCAAGGCGATGGTTTATGAGCGCTATTCGGACATGGATCCGATCTGGCAGGACCTGCGCAACAAGATGACCGACATGGCCGATGACCTGCCCGAGGGCACCCTTGGCCCCGCCGTCAACGACGATTACGGCGACGTTGCCATGGCGACCATCGCCATGACGGCGGAGGGATTCAGTTTGGCGGAAATGCGAGAAGCGGCGCGCCAGGCCCGCAACAAGCTTTACGCCGTGCCGGGAACCCGCAAGGTGGAATTGTTCGGCGTCGAGCCGCAGCGCATTTTCGTCGAGATTGACAACGTTCGATTGGCCCAACTGGGCCTTTCGGTGCCGGCCATTCTCGATACCCTGCAAAAGCAGAACATCATTTTGCCCGGCGGCACCATCCAGGTCGAAGGGGCGTCCATGGTAATCGAACCCTCGGGAAATTTCCGCGATCTGGATGACATCGCCAACCTGGCCATCGATATCCCATCGCAAGACGGACAGATCGCTTACATGCGGGATTTCGCCCGCATCCGGCGCGGATTCCAGGACCCGCCGAAAAGCCCCGCCTATTTCAACGGCGCGCCGGCGGTGGTGCTCGGCATCTCCATGGTCGATCAGTTCGATTCGGCCCAATTCGGCAAGAACCTGAAGGCCAAGGTGCGGGAGCTTGAGAACGCGCTGCCCCTTGGCTACCAGTTGCGCTTCATCACCTTTCAGCCGGGCGACATCGCCGTTGCCGTCAACGGCGTTACCAACAATCTCTACCAGACGGTCGTCATCGTGCTGTTGGTGGTGATCGCCTTCCTCGGCCTGCGCACGGGCCTCATCGTCGGCGCCATGGTGCCGCTGACCATGCTGCTGTCGATCCTGGTGATGCGCCAGACCGGCATTGAACTGGAGCGCATGTCGCTGGCCACCCTGATCATTTCCTTGGGCCTTCTGGTCGACAACGGCATCGTCATGGCCGAGGAGATCAGCCGCCGCCTGGCCTTGGGCGAGGAACGCCGCGCCGCCGTTTTGGAGGCGGCAAGGACCCTGGCCATGCCGCTTCTGTCGTCTTCGGTGACGACAATTCTTGCCTTCATGCCGCTGATGCTGGCGGAGAGCGCGGCCGGAGAATACACCCGCAACATCTCATTGGTGATTGCCATTACCCTGATCGGATCGTGGATTCTGGCGATGACCGTGACGCCGCTGTTGTGTTTGAGGTTCCTGAAAGCCGGTCCGTCCGTCGACGAGGCCCATATGGCGGCGCGGCCCATGAACAGGATGTACCGCAATGGGCTGACCGGCATTTTGAATTGGCGCGGCCTGTTCCTGATCGGTGTCGCCGGCACCATGGCGGCGAGCATTTGGGGGTTTCAGTTCGTTTCCAAGATATTCTTTCCGTCCTCGGAACGGACCCAGTTCCAGATTATCCTGGAACACGAAGTGGGCACCAACACCATCATGACGCAGCAAAGCGCCGCGCAACTTTCCGCGTGGTTGGGCAATGCCCAGGACAACCCCGAAATCGTCAACCATATCGTCTATGTGGCCAGCGGCGGGCCGCGGTTTTATCTGGCCCTGGACCCGCCGGACGCCAGTCCGCACCGGGCCTACTTCATTGTCAACGTGAAGGTGCCGAAAGACGTGCCGGGCGTCGTCAACCGGGTCCGCGCCTTCACCCTGAACCAAATGCCGCAGCTGCGGGCCCAGGTGAAACCCATGTCCATCGGCCCGGCGGAAAGCGGCCTGGTTCAGTACCGCATCATCGGGCCGGACTCAGAAGTATTGTCTGAAGCCTCCGAAGCCCTAAAAAGCGCCATGCGGGCAGAGCCGTTCACCGTCGATATTCGTGACGATTGGGAGAACCGCACGATCAAGATTCAGGTGCAGGTCGACCAAGCGCGGGCGCGGCGCGCCGGCGTCACCTCCCAGGACGTGGCCGAGGCCTTGAACGCCATCCTTTCGGGGCTCAGTGTCACCGACTACCGCGAAGGTGATCTGACCGTGCCGGTGGTGATGCGCTCGGACAGCGAGGCGCGGACCAACATGGATCGCCTCAGGACCCTCAATATCGCGTCCAACAGCGGCGTCCCTGTGCCGTTGATCCAGATTGCCGATCTTGACGGTGTCGCGGAATTTGCCCAGGTGCAGCGGCGTGACCTGGAACGGGTGATGACCGTATCGGCGAAAAGTACGGTGCTGACCGCCGCCGCCTTCGACAAAAGGCTGTCGCCGGCCCTTGAAAAATTGGGCCTGCCGGCCGGCTACCGGCTGGAGAAAGGTGGTGAGTTGGAAAGCTCGGCGAAGGCCCAAGGCTCGCTGTTCGCCTTCATGCCCATGGCCCTGGCTTTGATGGTTCTGGTTTTGGTCGGGCAGTTCAATTCCATGCGCCGGCCCCTGGCCATTCTGATGGTGATCCCGTTGGTTGTCGTCGGCATTACCATCGGCCTGTTGGTGGCACCGGGCGCCAACTTCAGTTTCATGGCGATGCTTGGCATGCTGTCGCTGGCCGGCATCGTCATCAACAACGCCATTGTATTGATCGAACGCATTGACGAGGAACGCCATCGCGGCAAGGTTGTGCGCGACGCCATCATCGATGCCGCCGTCGTCCGTCTGCGGCCGATCATCATGACCACGGTGACGACGGTCTTCGGCCTGGCCCCGATCATCGTCTTCAAGGATGTTCTGTTTTACGACCTGGCGATCGTCTTGGCGTCCGGCCTATTGGTCGCGACAATCCTCACCCTGGGGGTCGTACCGGTGCTTTATTCGCTGTTTTTCCGGGATACAAAGGTGGCTTAGTGGCGACGGCAATCCATGGATAACGCCACCGCGGGCGCGGTCATTTTACTCTATCACGGTGTCACCGACGCGCCGTCCCGCGGGATCGAGAATTTTTCCGGAAAGCATATCCGGGCCGGCGAATTTGATCGCCAGATGGCTTTGATCGCGGAAAATGCGGTGCCCATGAGCTTGCGCGAGATGGCGGCACGGCTGGCTGACGGTGAGAGCCTGCCACCAGGAAGCGTCGCTGTCACATTCGACGATTCCTTCAAAAACAAATCACAGGTCGCCTTGCCGATCTTGAAGCGTCACGGCGTGCCGGCGACGTTTTTCATCACGACGGGGTTCATCGGCACGGATAACCTCTACTGGACGGACAGGGTCGAGCATTGCATCAACGACACGGACGCGGGCCAGATCACCTTGGACGTGGGCTCGGGCGAACAATCCTATTCACTGCGATCCGAAGCCGAAAAGATTGATGCTGTTATCGCCATCAAGACGTCCATGAAGGCCTTGGCACCAACCGAGCGTGATCGCGTGCTGGCCGACCTTCATACGATCACCGGTGTCGGCGTCGGCGCCGGCGATGTCGCCAATTACCGGCAATTGAACTGGGATGACGTCCGCGCCCTTGACGCCGGCGCCGATTATGATGTCGGCGGCCATTCGGTAAACCACGAAATTCTCTCCTACCTGACGCCAGACCGGTTGGCGGCGGAAATCAATGATTGCCAGGATGCCCTGGAAAGAGAGCTCGGCCACCGTGTTGATCTGTTTTCCTATCCCGAAGGGCAGGCGGCGCATTTTAATGGCGATGTGATCGAAGCCTTGAAAAGGCGCGGCGTTAGCGTTTCGCCCTCGGCCATCGCCGGCACCAACCAGCCGGGCGCCAACCCGTTTTATCTGCGCCGGATCATGGTGGGGTTCATGGGGACGCCCTTTCCCTATCCGGAATACGTTGATTGACGAAGCCGGAGGCCACACCCTGACGCGCCGTCCGGCGGCGGCCATGAGCTGTACGGGCGTCGCGCCGCGCCGAGGCCGATGTACCGGCCTTGGTTGAATGTTTTTGTGATGCCGCGCCGTTGCCGAAATCGACCGGCGGCCGCAATGCTGGGAATGCGGGATAATTATCGGATCGGCACGAGAATTGACAGATGTGCGGCGAGGTCGCCATCACATCGTCATCACCGGCGTCATCACGACCATATTGGGCTGATGAGTGGCCCACAGGAACAAGCCAAGGGCGACGATAACGGTCAACACCAACAGGCAGAAAATTGTCTCATTGTCCGGATGTCCTGGCATGGTTCCCTCCTATGGCATAGAGGTGGATTAACCATCAGTGTGAGATTACACCGCATGGTGCCAAGGCGCCGTGATTTGGATCATTTGACGACCCACAAGCAAAGACCGGCGCGTGCCACATCGCTTGAACAGCTGGCGCATCGTCGCATCAAAAAATTCGAAGTCACCCGCCCTATTGGTTGGGGAGAGGCATCCACGCCACCTGTATTTTGGCTATTTCGTGTTGAAGATCCGGTTCCAGTTGTTGCGGTAATCGGTGGTCACGGATTTTTGACGCTCCGGATCGACGGCGGTGTTTTCTTTTGGCGCAGGGTTTGTTTCTGATTTTGTCGGCGTGTTGGTCTCGGTCATTGACGGCCATCTCCGAATATCGTGTTCATTTGTCTTAAACCACTTCCCCTTGGTGGCTTAAGAACCGGCAGGCAGGAAAGACCCTGCAGCTTGGTGATATCAAGGAAAAGGGATGTTGATGTGCCCCCAGAGCGAAATCGGCCTTCGAGCAAAAAACCAAATTTTCTCCAAGGCATTGGAAAAATGGTGCCGCCTGGGTGACTTGAACACCCGACCCCCGCATTACGAATGCACTTAAGGCAGATTAAATTTGTTACAAATCAATGAGTTGTTCGGGCGCTGTCGCACGCCGTGACTGAATAAAACCGCGGAAAACCGAATAAGAGGGAATAAGGGTGGCACGATTTTGTCACAGCAGTGAAATACCGAAAATATTTTCGCTGGCCACTCACGGCGGCAACCAGTGGGATTTTGAGGTTCGCAAATTTACACTGCTGCGGTGGACAAATCTAGCTTGTCTAGGTTTGTCGAAGATGCAGCCGTGCATCGGCGGAATGCCATCCCAATCGAACCGCGTCGCCACGCTTGCGGTCAGGCCGTTCGCTTCCGTCGGATATCCGTCGTGCGAGGATTTCCTGACCGCCCGGCAAGACAACCAGATCCGACGTGGTCAAACCCAGATAGACCGTTTCGTCATAAGCACCGGGCACGGTTTCGCCATCGTGATCTCCATTCAGAACCCGAAGAAGCTCGGAGCGGATCGAAACCGTAACTGGATCGCCGCCGGCGACATCTATATTGCGCTTCAATACCGACACGGTATCATAACCGAGATCGACAATGACTGTGTCGCCATCGACTGAGTTTACTGTACCATCCAAAAGATTGTTCTCGCCGATGAAGTCAGCGGTAAAACGCTCTTGGGGATTTTCGTATAGATCGGCGGCCGTCCCTTGTTCCACCAACACGCCATCGGCGATGATTGCCAGGTGATCGGCAACGGTCATGGCTTCTTCCTGATTGTGCGTCACATGAATGAAAGTAATGCCGACTTCTTTTTGTAGGTGCTTCAACTCGATGCACATGTCCTTGCGAAGCTTCGCATCAAGCGCCGCCAATGGCTCGTCGAGCAACAGGATATCTGTCTCCAGCACCAGCGAACGCGCCAATTGGACGCGCTGCTGCTGACCGCCTGACAATTCATGCGGCATGCGGTCATCGTAACCCGTCAGGCCGACCTGCCCCAACATGGCGTCGACGCGCGCCGAGACCTCATCCGCCGACATCTTGCGGAGACGCAGACCGTAACCGACGTTCCGCGCAACCGACATGTGAGGAAACAATGCGAAGCTCTGGAATACCATGGACGTGGGCCGGCGGTTGGGCGGCAGATCCGAAGCGTCGCGGCCGTGCAACAATACCCTGCCATGCGTCGGTCGGAGAAACCCGCCGATCAGCCGAAGTAGCGTCGTCTTGCCGCCACCGCTGGGTCCGAGTAGGGCGAAGTAATCACCCGACTTGATTTTGAGATCAACCGATCGCAGGGCCCGGACCGATCCGTAATCCTTGGTCAAGCCGGTAACCTCGACAGCGATGTCATTTGAACTTTTCATGATGCCATCGGCGGCTCGGCCTTGGCGCGGGCGACCCGTTCCAGCCGTTCGGACCGGATCAGCGTGTAAGTGATCAAACTCCCGATCACCGTCATGGCGACGATGCTCATAATCCCCCCCATGGCGTAGGATTCCTCGGACATGCCGACGTTCAGCATCTGCGACACCAGCACGTTGGAGAAGGTGTCGAATCCGCCCTTCAGCAGCGCCGTCCGCGTCGCCTCGTTGAAGGATAAAATCACTACGAAAGCGCAGGCGCTGAACACACCGGACCGAATTTGCGGGAATTCCACCTGCCAGAACGCCTGCCACGCAGTTGCGCCGCAGCCGCGCGCCGCCTCGGTTTGTTGGGGATGGTAACGCGACATGGTGATTAGGATGACGACGAAGGCGTAGGGCAGCGTATAGACAATCTGGCCGATCAGGGCGGTCAAGAACCCGAGTTCGAACCAAGTTTGGAGCCAAGTCAAGCCCAGCGCCCCGCCCAGCCATTCGAAGGCTCCGTTCAAGTGCTTGAAGAACACCAAAAGGCAGGAAGCCATGATGTCCGCCGGCACGAACAAGGGCGACAGCATCAGCGTTACGAACCCCACCTTATGGCGGGTGCGCTTATACAACTTGGCCGACATCAGGCCCATGGGGATGGTGGTCGCGACCGCTGCCAGGGCTAGATAGATGGTCCATTCCAGGGACGCCACCAGCATCGTGTCGCCGAGCACAACCCGGTACCAATCGATGGTGAACTCATAGATACGGGCGCCGAAACCGTGTTCGTTAAACGATATGTAGATGACGTAAAACACCGGCGCCAGCAACGCCCCGACGATGCCCAGCAGGTAGGCCCATTTGAGTTTATGTCCCAACTCGCTTGAATAATCGTCGCGCATATTCACTCAGTTAATGGGTTCGAGAATCTTGGTTAAATCGAACAAGCGGTGTCCGACATACAAAAGGGCTATCAGAGTCACAATCATTATGGTGCTGATGGCCATGGCCAACGGGAAGTCCAGCGCCACGATCGCTTGGTTGACGATCAGGCCTGCATTGACCGCACCGGGCCCGCCGAGAATAATTGGCACCAGGGCCACACCCAGGCCGTTGACAAAGATGAACACACTGCCGGCAAAAATACCCGGCGCCGCCAGCGGCACGATCACGTCGCGGAACGTTCGCAGTCCTCCGGCACCCAGGTCGTCGCATACCTCGAAGACGTAAAGCTGCACCGCTTCCATGGCCAGGAAGCCGGCGAACACCATAAATGGCAAAAATGAAAGAACGTCGCCGATGATCACGCCCAAGGGCGAAAACAGGATCACCGTGATCGGTTCTTCGATCAGTCCAATTTTCATGAAAAACGTATTTAATAACCCATATCGGCCCAGCACCGGCCGCATGGCAAAGACCCGCACCAGTTCGGAAATCATGAACGGTAAGATAAACAACAAGATCACCCGGTGCTGCGCCACCTTGGGCACCCGGCGGCGAACGAACACGGCAATGGGAAACCCCAGGGCGAAGGAAATGACCACCGCCCAGGCGGAGTGGATCATGGAATTCAGGTAGTTTTCCACCCGCGCCGAGTTGAAGAAGTTCTCATAGGCGAACAACGTGAAGCCCGGCTCCATCCAAAACTGGGTCCGTTCGAACACGCTCCATATCACCGTTAACGCCATGGGAATGGCGAAAAACAGGATCATGAAGGCAATTGGCACATAAAAGACCCATTTCTGGATCCCACCCTCGCCGACCAACCGTTGCCACGGCGACGGGGAGGCCAGGTCGTCCCGGCCTCCCTTTGCTTTCGGCGATGTCGACGAGATGTCGCGCCCAGTTTCGGTCAAGTTAGGCAGCCTGCAGGCGCGCCCACCAGTCCTGGTAGGCCCGAAGGTTCTTCGGGAACACATTTTGCCAGGAGTTGCCCTTATTGGCCAATCGTGCGGTCT
Source organism: uncultured Magnetovibrio sp. (assembly GCA_964595005.1). GTDB lineage: Bacteria > Pseudomonadota > Alphaproteobacteria > Rhodospirillales > Casp-alpha2 > UBA3470. Next base: position 2,214 of record CAZQPC010000096.1, on the reverse strand, counting down.
TCCTGGTAAGGATATCGAGCACTTCTTTCTGTTTAGCCGCCGGGAAGTCCGTTGGATTGGCTTTTATGTAGTCGTCAACACCGACCATCTGCGCACCGAAGCCGAGCCCCGCTAGCGTGCGTGCCCCGAACCACGGCGACAGGTAAACGTTGGCGAGCTTGTAGTAGGCATCGTCGGCACCACGACTACGGCCACCCTTGGTCAGCATGATCATGTTGTTCCAGGCCTGATGGCCTTCCTTCATGGAACCGTACCGGATATCGGCCTTGTCGCCGGTTTTTCGGTTGGCGACGATCTGGATAGGTTCCCAGCACGATGACAACAAGACTTCGCCACTGGTCAGGATGCCGACGCCGTTTTGGAACCCGTCCCAGAAAGTACGGAACTGCCCCTTTTTCTTGAAGTCGATAAGGAACTGGCAAACGGCCTTGACCTCATCGGGAGTCATGTCGGAGGGGTTGCCTATCTCGATCTTGCCGCTTTGCTTGAGATAGATGGCCATGTTGGTGAGCGTTGGCCCGAAGTCGTTCTGCAGCGCCACCCGGCCCTTAAACTGGGAATCGAACAATACGTCCCAGCTGTCGGGGTGAAAGCCGAGCACCTTGTAGTCGTAGGCCATGGAATCGGCGTTCGAGATCATCGGCGTGGCGTACACCTTGTCCTTATAGCTGATGGTGTTCAACGCCGAACCGCCGTCGCGATAGGCGGGCAGGATGTTCTTCCAGTTCGGGATTTTGGAGGTATCGAGAGGCACGATCGCATTTTGCGAGGCCAGCGCGTCCTCCATACCGCCGCCGTTGTCGGTCATCACATCAAAGAGCTTGTTGCCGTCGCCGACGACCATCTTCTGGATGCTTTCGTCAGCGCGCGCGCTCTTGGTCGTATAGGCGATTTTGATGCCGGCCTGTTTTTCCATTGCGCTCCAATCCTTGGCGCCGACTTTGTGAATTCCGGCCGCCCACAGTCTAAGGGGATCAGCGGCCGACGCCTGTCGCATCGAATAACTGCCAAACCCCGAGACGGCGGCTGCGGCCGTCATGCTTTGCAGCAACATCCGCCGGGTAAAATCATGCTGTTTCATTGTCCCTCCCTTTCGATAAGTGGAACAGGTCCCATGACCCGTTCAACGCACCTCGCCCAGTGGGTTTCAGGTCCACCTCTTCGGGGTCATTCAATCGAGGTACTCGCTCGGCCATTATGTTAACCAATCACCGTGTGCCGAGTCATTTTTTATTTGACCTTTCGAAACTATCAATCTCCCGTGATATTGGTGATCTGAAAATGTCGAAGGTCAATGGCGTCTATGAGCGAAAATGGAATTTATCGGCTGGTGACGGCATTCCGCGATGGTGTGACGACGCCGTTGGCACATATCGAGCAACGACTTGATCGGATTCTCAGTGACGAAACAAACAGCTTCGTCACGGTCGATGAGGCCGCTGCCATCAAAACGGCCAGGGAGTCCACCTGGCGCTATCAGCAGAGCTCAACCTTGTCCGTTCTCGACGGCGTTCCCGTGGCGCTCAAGGACAATATCGATGCTGCTGGCCTGCCAACAGGTTTTGGTTCAGCTGTCCTGCGCCCGGCAGCCCACGATGCCGAGGTGACCCATCGTTTGCGCGTCGCCGGGGCGGTCATCATTGGCAAGACCAATATGGATGAGGCGGCTCTCGGGGCGTCCACGGAGAACCCGCATCATGGCGCCACCCACAACCCCTGGCGTCGGGGGTTCACGCCCGGTGGGTCGAGTGGCGGATCCGGCGCCGCTGTCGCGGGGGGCTTGGTCGCGGCTGCGCTTGGCACCGACACGCTGGGTTCCGTTCGCCTGCCGGCAGCCTATTGCGGGACCGTCGGTCTAAAGCCAACTTATGGATTGATTAGCCGGCGTGGCATCGTTCCGCTGAGTGACAGTCTCGACCATGTCGGACCCTTATGCCGCAGTGTTGGCGACGTGGGATTGATGCTCAGCGTGCTAGCTGGGGAGGACACCGCTGATTCTGGGTCCGAATCCGCCCCCGGCGACTGGACAGCTCAGCCGAAAGTCAGGGACGATCTTCGCGGTATCCGTATCGGCGTCTTCGTGCCGCCGCTGACTGCCGATTGGACTGACGATGTTTTGTCAGGTTTTACGGAAGCCTGCAGGGTGTTGGAAGGCATCGGTGGTGAAATGGTGGAACTGGCGTCCCCCGTCACCGATGCCGCGGCGCTGCGGCG
>CAZQPC010000095.1:0-14647 GCA_964595005.1 uncultured Magnetovibrio sp. | reverse complement strand
GGACCAGAGCCATGAAAAGTTGTGCAACTTGAGGACCCAGTATCTCGGCGTGTGCGCGGCCTACGAGAAGGGGGACGTGAAGTACGCGTTCCCCACGTACGGCGCGTGGAAGGACGAGGTTGCCGCCATCATCAAACCCTTGGCCGATCAAAACAGCAACGCCCTGGAGGTGACCTGTCCGGATGACGTCGGCGAGATACACAGTGATTTGACCAAGGTTCGTCAAACCCTGTTCAACCTGCTTTCCAACGCCTGTAAGTTCACCAAAGACGGTCGGGTGTCGCTTGAGGTGTCGCGGGAAAATGCCGCAATGGTCCGTTTCGCGGTCTCCGATACGGGCATCGGCATGTCCCCCGAGCAAGCCGAAATCATCTTCGACGCCTTCGTGCAGGCCGCCTCCAGCACGTCTGGGGAATTTGGCGGCACGGGCCTCGGTCTGGCGATCACCCGGCGTTTCTGCCAGATGCTCGGCGGTGAGGTGTCGGTGACGAGCGCCGTCGGGCAGGGATCGACCTTCATCGTCGAACTGCCGGCGGATACATGACGGCATCGTTATCCCACGGAAATTTACACAGCCATGCCCATACGATAGCTTACATAAAGAGCTTATCGTTCGTTCAGTTTTTCATTCGCTTGATTTCATATCGGCATGGAGGTCGGGGTGCCAAAAATTCTCCTCGTCGAAGACAACGAGATGAACCGCGACATGCTCTCGCGGCGGCTGGCGCGCAAGGGATATGACATTGTCCTCGCGGAAGATGGTCAACGCGCCATCGACATGGCCGCAAGCGAAAGCCCTGATTTAATTCTGATGGATATGAGCCTGCCGGTGGTTGATGGATGGGAAGCGACCGAGCGAATCAAGGGCGCGGCCGACACCCAGGCAATTCCGATTATCGCCCTGACGGCCCATGCCATGGAAAGCGACCGGGAAAAAGCCATGGAAGCCGGCTGTGACGATTTTGACACGAAGCCTGTCGAACTGGCCCGTTTGCTGGGAAAAATCGAAAAACTTCTCGGATGATACAAAATAATTTAATTGAAATTTGGGACGACGACCTGATGTTTGTGCCACTGCCCTTCCGGGTGCCGACGGGAAAAAGCAAATAATGCCGTTGCAAGGAGAACAACCGATGCGCAAATACCTCACCGCGACAATTGCCTGCGCCATTGTCCTGTCGGCCGGCTTGGCTGGTGCGGCGGAACTCACTGTCTCGCAGAAGAAACGGCAATTCAAACCAAACGTTCTGAACGCGAAGCTGGGCGATACTGTGGTTTTCATGAATGACGACCGTTATCCCCACAATTTGTCGTCCAAAACGCCGGGCTTCGAATTCAACGTCCGCAAACAGATGCCGGGTGACAAGTTTGCCATGAAGCTCGACAAGCGCGGCAGGTTTCAAATTGACTGCGTCATTCACCCGCGTATGAAGATGACGGTGAACGTGGAATAGCGGATACAGGAGACGACCGGACGGTAACCGGCATGAAATTACGTCACCAACTACTGATCGCGTTTCTCTCGCTCACCGCGCTGATCCTGTTCATGGGATCATACAGTATCTTCAATTTGAACCGGATCTATGAATTCACGCGGGCCATGTATGACGGGCCGTTGATGTCGATCAACTACGCCCGCAGCGCCCAGTACGATTTTTCGCAAATCGAAGTGGCGCTTTCCGATCTGGCCTCCACGGCTGGAGAGAAAAAACGCGATGCCCTCATCGCGAAGATCGGAGACTACCGAAAAATCATCGCCGAAGATCTCGCCATTGCCAAGGAGCGCACAAAAAGTGCCGACGGTCAGGACGCCATTCGGCGCATCGACGCGGCCCTGGTGGTTTGGGATGCCGCGTGGCGGGAATTGGAAGACGCCTATGCACATAATCCCCTGACAGCGGAAGCGCGCCGGCAAGATCTGGTGATCAATACGATCCCGCCCGTCAACGAGGAGATAGAGGTGTTGGTCGAGTTCGCCGCCCAGGAAGGCTATGACTTCCGCGGCATGGCCCTGGACCAAAGCACCAGCGTCATTCAGCTCAACTGGATTATCGTGATTATCGGCATCCTGGGCGGGATCATGTTGAGCCTGTTGATGGCCTGGCGGGTTGTCAACCCGACCGTGCGCATTACCAACACGCTCAGGGATTTATCCGCCAACGAACGGGATATCGATATCCCCGAAACCGGCCGTCGCGATGAAATCGGCGACATCGCGCGCGCCGCCGCGACCTTCCAGCAGACGATGATCGATTTCCAAGACAATTTGCAGAAGGTCAATGCCGATCTGGAAGAGGCCGCCGAAGGGGAACGCCAAGCCAATCACGCCAAATCCGATTTTCTGGCCAAGATGAGCCATGAGCTTCGCACCCCGCTGAACGCCATCATCGGTTACAGCGAGATGCTGCACGAAGAGGCTGAGGATTTGGGTGACGAGGCCTATTTGCCCGATCTGGTGAAAATACAGTCCGCCGGAAAGCATCTGCTCGATCTGATCAATAACGTGCTCGATCTGTCGACGATCGAAGCCGGTCGCGTGAATTTTTATTTCGAGAGCTTCGATGTCCGGCAAATGATTGATGAAGTCGCCAGTACGATCATGCCGCTGGCGACAAAGAACGGCAACCGGCTCGATATCAAATGCCCCGATGATGTGGGGGCCTTGGTCAGTGACATGACCAAGGTTCGCCAGATCCTGTTCAATTTGCTGAGCAATGCCTGCAAGTTCACCGAACAGGGCGTGATTACACTGGAAGTGGCCGAGGGCGCTGAAAGCGGTAAGGACTGGATCGAATTTAGCGTTGCCGACAGTGGAATCGGCATGACGCCGGAACAGCTCCAGAAGGTGTTTGACGCTTTTACCCAGGCTGATTCCACGACGACCCGCAATTACGGCGGCACGGGCCTGGGCTTGGCGATCACCAAGAATTTTGTTGAGATGCTGGAGGGTAACGTGACCGTCACCAGTGAGCCCGGTCAGGGTTCCACCTTCACCATCCGCCTGCCGGTACGGCCTACGGAACAACAGGTGGCGGCATTGAGTGAAGACCGGGGGGATGAAGACCAGGGGAATGAAGACCAGGGGAATGAAGACGGGGGGGTGAGCGTTAAACCTGACGACGGTCAGGCGGCTTCAGGCGGCGCGAAAACCATCCTGGTCGTTGATGATGACGCCGGCGCCCGTGATCTGCTGCGCCGCCATTTGGGCCGCGCCGGTTACCGCGTGGAAGAAGCGGAGAACGGCGAAGACGCCTTGCGGCTTGCCAGGGAGATTTCACCGGATGCCATCACCCTCGACGTCCTGATGCCTCAAATGGATGGCTGGGCTGTCCTGAGCGCCTTGAAGGAAGATCCAGAACTCGAAAATATTCCCGTCACCATGCTGTCCATGGTCGATGACCGGGGCATTGGCTTCACGCTTGGCGCTTCGGAATACCTGACCAAGCCCATCGACCGGGATCAGCTGCTTGCCGTGCTCGCACGGGTGTGTCCGGATCATGATGGCGTGCGGGTGCTGATCATCGAGGATGATGCGGCGACCCGCGAACTGGTGCGCCGCACGCTTGAGGCACGCGATTGGAGCGTTGCGGAGGCCGAAAACGGTGTAATCGGGTTGCAACGCATGAACGAGGCGGCACCCGACTTGGTGCTGCTCGATCTGATGATGCCGGAAATGGACGGCTTTGAATTCCTTTCACATGTGTGCCAGGACGAACGCTGGCGCGATATTCCGGTGGTCGTGATGACCGCAAAGACACTGACGGACGAAGACCGGAGCCGCCTCAAAGACGGATGCGTCGTGAAGCTTTTCAACAAGACCGAACAAAATTTGGAAACCCTGCTTGTGAACCTGGACGAAAATCTGGTGGCGCGGGCCGGTCCGGATCGGGTCTCGGAATGACCGGAACCGAGTCCCCGCAGGACGATCAACGGATCAGGCGCGCGCAACTGGCGATCATGCGCGTCGAATTGTTGGCCCCGGCCAACGCCATTGTCGACTATGGGGAGATGCTCCGCGATGAAGCCGCCAGTGCGGGTTATGGCGATTTCACAGAGGATCTCGAACGCATCGGCGCTTCCGCCAAGGCGCTTTTTGACTTGGTCGAAAGCCAGCTTGGCGATGCGGCCGCGTGGGACATCATTAAAACCGATGACGCGGACGCGGCGCAGAAGACCCTGCGTCATGACCTCCGCAATCCACTCAATGCCATCAAGGGTTATGGCGAGATGTTGATGGAGGATCTGGAGGATTTGGGCGATGAGGCCCTGATACCTGACCTCGATAAACTGCTGGGCGAAGTGAACCGGTTGCTGGCGCAACTGGACGATATCGTCGATTTTTCCCGTACCAGCGGCGGTGCCAAATCGACAGAGACGGCCGTGCAGAAAAACGACATGCTCCTTGGCCTGTTGAACGACATTCGTCCGGTCAGCGACGTCCAGAACACGGTGGCGGGACGCATCTTGGTCGTTGATGATATTGAGGCGAACCGGGACCTGCTGTCGCGCCGCCTTAGCCGCGAAGGGCATGATGTGGCCGTCGCCGGCGGCGGGATCGAGGCGCTGGAAAAGTTGCAGCGCCAGGAATTCGATCTGGTGCTACTGGACCTGATGATGCCGGACATGAACGGCTTCGAGGTGTTGGCGCGGATGAAGGAAGACGACGTCCTTCGCGACATCCCGGCGATTATGATTTCCGCCATCGACGAAATGGACACGGTGGTTCGTTGCATCGAGGCCGGCGCGGACGATTACCTGCCGAAACCCTTCGATCCGGTGCTGCTTCGCGCCCGTATCAACGCCGGCTTGGAAAAGAAACAGTGGCGCGATCAACTGGCGTTGGAAAAGGCGAAAAACGAAAAATTGCTGCTTTCCATTTTGCCGCAACAGGCGGTCCAGCGCCTCAACGCGGGCGAAACGATCATTGCGGACCGCTATGATGAGGTCAGCGTGCTGATGTCCGATCTGGTCGGATTTACGGAGTTTTCCGCCGTCACGCCGCCGGCGGATCTGGTTGAATACCTCAACTTACTGTTTTCCCAATTCGACATACTGGCCGGTGAGCTTGGGGTCGAAAAGATCAAGACGATCGGCGATGCCTATATGGTTGTCGCAGGCATCCCCGAGGCGCGCGCCGATCATGCGGACGCCGCGGCGCGCATGGCGCTGGGCATGATGGAGGTGCTGAAAAAAGTCAACGCGGAGAACGATCAAAAATTCCAGGCCCGTATCGGGATCCATTCGGGGCCTGTTGTCGCCGGTATCGTTGGTACCCACCGTTTCGTTTACGACGTATGGGGTGACACCGTAAATGTCGCCAGCCGGCTGGAGAGCGGCAGTCTGCCGGACCGCATACAGGTATCGGAAAGCACGTCTCGCCAATTGGGCGATCATGCCGATCTGGAGGCCCGTGGTGACATTGAGATCAAGGGCAAGGGCCGGATGAATACCTTCTTTCTCACGGGGCGGCGTTAATCCGCCGGATCGTTGGGCGTGCCGCCGACGCTAATCTCCGGTGCCGGCCAATAGCTGGTGCATCTTCGCCATGCCGCCCCCCCCTGAAACCGATCCCGCCGGCTGATCAACGCTGGGCGGATAATAGAACGAAATCTCAGCCGCCAGGCAATCTTCGGCGGTCCAACCCGCACGTTTAGGTCATCGCGTTGCCCCCGTCTTGCCATTCGTCACCGACAACAGATTTCCCCCAGATGGAGAAACAAGCTAAATTGCCCCATGAGCTTGGATATCCAACCCCTGCACGCCGATTTCGCCGCCCAGATCGGTGGCGTCAATATTGCCGAGGATTTGAGCGCGCCTCAGCGCGACGAACTGCGCGCCGCCGTCGAAAAGTTCGGGGTGGTCGTGCTGCCGGACCAGCCTTTGGAAAAGGCGGCGCAAATCCGCTTCAGCGAACGGTTCGGCCCCTTGGACATCGGCTTTAAGAAGGCCTCGAAATCGCCGTCACGGCTCGACTACGAAGAGCTTTTGGACATGTCGAACGTCGGCGAGGACGATGAAATCGTCGCCCGTCATCACCGCAAAATTGTCGGCAATATCGCCAATCAGCTCTGGCATTCCGACAGCTCCTTTCAAAAGCCCGTATCGACATTTTCATTCCTGTTGGCGGTGGTGCTGACACAAAAGGGCGGCGAGACCGAATTTGCCGACACCCGCGTCGCCTATGAAACCCTGGCGCCGGATCGCAAGACCGAATTGCACGGCCTGGTGGCCAAACATCATCCGCTGTATTCCCGCCTGCAACTGGGCGATACCAGCTATTCCCCCGAACAGCGTGACGCCATCGCGCCGGCGGAATGGCCCCTATTGCGCGCCGGTCATCCCAGCGGGCGCACCGGTTTGTTCATCGGCGCCCACGCCCACGAAGTCATCGGCATGACCGTGCCGGAGGGCCGCATGCTGTTGGCCGATTTATTGGAACACACGACCGCCCCGGAGCGCGTTTACCGCCACCACTGGCGCCTCGGCGATCTGGTGATCTGGGACAACCGGGTGACCCTGCACCGGGGCCGGCGGTTCGATTTCAGTGAACGGCGCGAGCTTCGCCGGACCACCGTGTTGGAGATCGATGCCGTGCTTAGCGACAGCACAGCGGCATGACGACCGATCTCAGGACAGGAGAATAAGGCCCAGGATACTGGCGGTGAGGAAAGTGATGCCGGCCATTTCCTTTTTCGTCATTTTCTCTTTGAAGAAGTGATATGACGCGGCCAGCGAAAAGATCACCTCGACCTGGCCGACGGCGAAAACGTAAGCAGCACTTTGCAAGGTAAAGGCCGTGAACCAGCAAAGACTGCCGGACATGCCGGTGATGCCCATCCATATGGCCGTGCGCCTAGCCCCTATGACACGGCCGATCTCGCCCTTTTCGCGCCAGGCCAGCCAAGTTCCCATCATCAAGGTCTGCGCGACGGTGGCGATGGCCAGGGTGACGGACGAGCGCATCAAGGGGTCGGCGCTGGCGATCTCCAGCGTCGCGCCGCGGAAACCAACGGCGGAAATGGCGAACATGGCGCCGGAGATAATCCCCAGACCCGCGGCCTTGTTCCAGAACCGGTTGAAGATGGAGCCTTCGCCAGTTGCGGTGTCCTTCGGCGCGTCGGACAAAATCAACACGCCGACAAGCCCGATAAGTATCGCGGACCAGCCCACCGTGCTGACCTGATCGCCCAGGATCACCAGCCCGAACAGCGCCGTTTGAATAACTTCCGTCTTCTTGAAGGTGATGCCGACGGCGAAGTTGCGTTGCGCAAACAGGGCGACGACGCACCAGGTCGCCAAGATTTGGGTCAGCGCGCCGATCAGCGCGAACGCCCAGAAGGCGCCGGAAAGCGCCGGCATGGGCTCACCCCGGTAGAACACATAGGCCGTCGTCAGGGTGACGATGATGGGTGCGGAATAAAAGAACCGGGAAAAGGTCGCGCCGCCGGTCGACAGCTCACCCATGCTGAGTTGTTTTTGCAGCATGAACCGCAAGGTCTGAAACGCCGCGGCGGCAACGGAAAATATTATCCAGGCGTCCATGGGCATCCCTTTAATTCAAATCCGATCCGGGCCGGCATCCAGCGCCGCGCCTATTTTTGCCGCGCCGCTGCGCTTAGCCCCGCAAGCCGCCGCTCGCGGTGCGCGATGAAGACGCCCGACCCGACAATCAAGGCGATGCCGGTCCAGGTCAAGGCGTCGGGCAAAGTGTCGAAAACCAGATAGCCGATCAAGGCGGCGAAGATCAGCAGGGAATAGGCGTAGGGTGATATCACGGCCGCCGGCCCGAACTTGAAGGACGCGATCATCATGCCCTGGCCGGCGATGCCGAGGATGACGATAAAGGCAAGCTTGATGTGAAGCGTCTCCGCCACCGGCACCCAGACCACGACCACCAGGGGGCTCAGCAGCAGCGCGCCGGTGAACGCGTTGTGGGCGATCTCGAGGATGATCGGCTGGACGCCGGCGAGGCGCCGGTTGGCGACGAAATAGCCGCCCAGGAACAGGCCCGAGGCCAGGCCGAAATAATACCCCAGCGGCTCACCGGCGAAGCCCGGCCGCAGGATGACCAATACACCGCAGAAGCCGACGGCGACGGCTCCAACCCGCAACAGGCCGATCTTCTCGCCCAGCACGACCGGCGAAAGCAGCGTCGCCACGGCCGGCGCGAACAACAGCATGGCCGTCGCGTCGGCCAGCGGGATGTACTTGAGCGCCCAGTACATGGACGTGATGGCGCTGACGTTCATGGCGCCGCGGAGAAACTGCCCGGCCAGGGGCGCCGGCCGGCAGACCCGCCAGCCATGCTTCGGCAGCGACGCCAGGGCGACAACCACGAAGGTGCCGGCGAACTGGATCCAGATAATCTGGAAGGGCCCGATCTGATCGAGGAATGTCTTCGCCAGACCGTCCTTGCTCGACAGCGCGGCCGACGACAGCACCATCAGCAGAATACCGATCAGGGTATTGTTCCTGGTCATGGGGCGCGGCCTTGGATGGTCAGATCACCGCTTCGACGACATAGGGCCCTTCGACCGCCAGCCCCCGCTGGAACGCCTTGATAAAGCTGTCCGTGTCGTCAACCCGTTCGCCGTCGACGCCCATGCCCTTCGCCAGGGAGACCCAATCCAGATCGGGCCGGTCCAGGCCGAACATGTCGCGGGCCACGGGCCCCGGTTCATCAATGCCGACGGCGGTCATCTCACCTTGCAGGATGCGGTAGGCGCGGTTGGCGTAGATGACGATGGTTGCGTCGACATTCTCACGTGCCATGGTCCACAGCGCCTGCAGTGAATACATGCCCGACCCGTCCGCCTGCAGGCCGACGACTTTTCGCTCAGGACATGCGATGCCGGCGCCGGCGGCCAGCGGCAGGCCGATGCCGATGGCGCCGCCGCAGATGCTGAGCCAGCTGTGTGGCGCCGCCCCGGCGGTCTGCCAGTTCAACTGGCGGCCCGACGAGACGCTCTCATCAATCACAATGGCCTCTGCCGGCAACAGCGCCGCGACGGTGGCGGCGATGGTGTCCTGGTCCAGCGCCCCCGTCGGCAGATCGGCCTCGCGGCGTTCCACCACGTCGGGGACCTCATTGTGGGCATCCAGGGCGTCGACCAGCATTTCCAAAACGCAAATGCCGTCTTCGTCGAGCTTGGCCAGATGCTGCACGGCGCACCCGTCCGGCAAGACGCGGCTCGGCTTATCGGGGTAGGCGAAAAATGCCACGGGTTCGGCATCGCCGATGCCGATCATGTGCTGCAACGGCGCCAGCCGTTCCATGGCCAGGTCAACCACATAGGGAACACGCTCGACGGCGACCCGTCCCGCGCCCCGGTCGATGCGCGCGTTCGAGGTCGGCGCGTAGAGCTTGCAACCCGTCTTCGCGGCGATCTTGCCGGCCAAGGTGATGCCCGGCTCGCGCAGCACCTTGCCCTTCAGGTATAGGCCCGCCGGCTCGCCGCTGGACAGCGCCTTGGCGGCCTTCTCCACGGCGTCCTCCGAGGGTGCCGCCGGTGAATTGGCGATCGGTGCGGGCACCGGTTCCGAGCCCTCGCCCCAGGCCGTGTTGGCGGGCAGGATCAAGGTGGCGACGCGGCCGGGATGCGTATTCGCCTGGCGCACCGCTTCGGCACCGTCGGCGGCGACGCCCTCGGCGGTTGGCGAGGTTTTCACCCACTCGGAGACGGGACGTGCAATGCCTTCGATGTCGGCGGTCAGGGGCGCGTCGTATTCGATGTGATAGGTCGCGTGCTCACCAACGATGTTGACGATGCCGGTGCCGGCCTTCGACGCGTTGTGCAGATTGGCCAGCCCGTTGGCCAGCCCCGGTCCCAGGTGCAGCAGCGTCGCCGCCGGCCTGCCGGCCATGCGCGCGTAGCCGTCGGCGGCGCCCGTGACGACGTTTTCCTGCAGGCCGAGCACGCATCTGAGCGCGTTGGTGCGGTCCAGCGCCGCGACGAAATGCATCTCGGACGTGCCCGGATTGGTGAAACAGACATCGACCCCGCCGAGCTTCAGGGTCCGGACCAGACTTTCGGCACCGTTCATTTGGTAACTCCTTAAATCTTACGCGAAATGGGATTTCAAAAGCGATGCGGCCTCATCGAGGACGCTGTCTTGTTTGCAAAAACAAAAGCGCACGAAATGCGGCGCGCCGTCCTGTTGGTAGAAGGCGCTCAAGGGGATGGCGGCGACGCCGGCCTGGCGGATGATGTGCTCGCAAAACGCCACATCGCCGTCCTCGAAGCCGACGGAACGGATGTCGACGGACAGAAAATACGTGCCGCCCGTGTGCAGGGTCTCGAAACCGGCTTCGCCAAGTGCTGCGGCGATGCGGTCACGCTTCGCTTCCTGGATCGCGGCCAGCCCGGCGAAGTAGCTGTCTTCCTGTTCCAGGCCCGCGGCGACCGCGCGCTGCAGGTTGGTCGGCGTGGTGAAGGTGACGAACTGATGGGCTTTCGAGATGGCGCCCAGGATCGCCGCCGGTGCGGTCATGTAGCCAACCTTCCACGCCGTCATGGAAAACGTCTTGCCGGCCGAACCCAGACGCACGCAGCGCTCGCGCATGCCCGGCAGGGTCATCAGCGGGATGTGTTTGGCGTCATCGAAGATGATGTGTTCGTACACCTCGTCACAGACCGCGTAGGCGTCGTGCCTGATCACCAGATCGGCGATGAATTGCAGCTCGTCTTCGTTGTAGACCTTGGCCGCCGGGTTTTGCGGCGAATTGAACAAAATCAGCTTGGTCTTGTCGGAGAACGCTTCGGCCAGGGCATCGCGCGGCAGGTTCCAGTCCGGCGGCTCGATGCGCACCAGCTTCGGGATGCCGCCGGCGCGCCGCACCATGGGCAGGTAGCTATCGTAGAGGGGCTCGATCAGGACCACCTCGTCGCCGGGCTCGATCAGGGCCAAAAGGCAATCGGTCAGGCCTTCCGTGGCCCCCGACGTGATCATGGTTTCCGTCTGCCAATCAACATCCAGATCGTAGAAACGTTTGTTGTGGGCGGCGACGGCCTGGCGCAATTCCGGGATGCCCAGCATGGGCGGATACTGGTTGGGCCCGTCGATCACCGCTTCGGCGGCGATGCGCCTCAGGTTTTCCGGCCCGTTGTCATCGGGAAAGCCCTGGCCCAGGTTGATCGCGCCGGTCTCCATGGCCAGGCGCGACATGGTCTCGAACACGGTGACGCCGTAGCCGGACAGGACGGAATTGGCGGGCTTCATGATCGGTGGGTTCCCCGGTTTTCTGAACGAGGGGCGTACCATAAAGTCCCGGCGGCGGAAACGAAAGCGGCAGGCATTTCGATTGCCGTCACAGCTGCCATAGCCGGCACGGCGGCGGCGCCCAGGGCGTGCCCGTCGGCGCGGCGGCCGCGCGGTGCGCTACTTGGGCTGCTTCCTCCGCGTGAAGGCAAGTTCCCGCCGGTCTTCCAAGCCAAGGGTGATTTCAACGGCCTTCAGCATCTTGTTGAGAATGCCGACCGCCAGCGACGAGCTGTAGCCCACCAGGAACGGCAGCATCAGCCATATGCCGATCTTGCTCATATCCGGGTCATCGGGGCCGAAGGCTTGCGTGAAATATTCCTGGACCATGGCAAAATAGACGAACCACCCCAACAGCCCGCCGACAAGGAAGCGGGCGTAGTTCGAGAACTCGTCGGAGACATCGAACACCTGCTGGGGGACCACCTTCAAGACATAGAACAGTCCGAAAACGACGGCGCCCAGGAACCCCAAACCGATCGATAACAGCGAATGAAAAAGTGGTCCGGGGACATTGACGAGCCACGATTCCGGGTCCGCACCGGCAGCCATTTTGGCAACCGTGAACAACAGAACGACGACGACCAAGACGATTACCGCCGCCACCAGGAGGACCTTCTTAAACCGCGCGTAGCTGACGGTTTCACCGTCCGTTGTCGGCGAGATGTTGGCGACGGTGACCGGGTAGGTCGCTGCCGTCAGCTTGGCGACGGCGATATCAAACTTCGCGGCTTCGGACGCGACATTATTCTGCTCTGCAAGTCCCTCTATGGCATTCAAGTCCGTGATCACGGCCTCGGGCACGTCAATGGCGTTGGTGATTGCATAGTTCTTCAAGGCCAACGCCTTGGCCAGATGCGCCTGCAGCCGCTGTTCGCGCCCGGATGGGCGCTGCGCGTCGCCGCCGCCCGGCGCCGTGTTATCGGGATTTTTCTGTGCCATCGCCATTCGCGACCTCCCTATTGTAGGCTCACTGTGCTTCCTGGTCTGCGGCAGGCTGCGCCGGTTTCAGCAGTCTTTTTATTTCGTCCTCAATTTTGACTTCGTCGGCCGATGCCGGAAAACTGCCATTGGCCCGGGTATCGCGCAAATTGATAAAAGAGAACCGATCGTCGCAGTTTTTCGCAGCAAATATCTTGCAAACAGATTCCTTAATTCGTTTGACCTTCTCGGCTTTCGGATACCTGGAAATGGTATAGATGATGAACTTCGTTTCCAGGTCGCTGAGTTTGTGGATGAGTGTCGTCAACTGCTCATACTTGCCGACGTAAACTTTTTTCCCATCGTGGAACAAGAAGCGGTTGAGGATGACGAGTTGCGGTTTTCGCCGGTGCAATTGATTGTGGCGCTTCCAGTTTTGGTGGGTCGGCTCCAAGGTCACGAGGTGGCCGGTATCGTCAAGGGCTCGGGAGAGATCATGAATAATCAATCCCGAAGAGCGTTCTCGGCCGTCTCTCACGGCGTCCATCAAGACGATTTCGACATCGCTCTCATTGGCCCGCACGCTTGAATGGCCGAGCGGCAGCATCGTTAGACAGAACGCAACGGCACCTAGCAGCATTCGCATGCCGGACCCTCCCTCGATCACCGGATCAGTTCGGCGTATTCGGCGACCATGCCCGCCAAGGGCTGATTGGGCGCGCACGAAGACCTGTCGTCAGTGCAGGCGATCAGGCCCATTCCTTCGAGAGCTTGAATATCCGCCTCGAAATAAGGGCGCCCCTTGTTTGACTTGAAAAGCTCAAGCCATCGGCCCTTCGAAATCTGTCGCAACGGGTAATCCAAATCTCTCCTGACGACTTGCATACCCAGGTTGATGGCCTGTTCCGAGATCACGGCCGGGGCACGTTTGGTGTCCTCCCGGGCGATCTTGAAGGTGACGGGTTCGGTTTGGCCCGGCGTAGCTGGCGCCGTCGTAACAGCGCTCGCGGGCGCGGGATTAGGGGCTGCCGCCTGGCCGCCGGCGCCTGCCGGTTTGGCGCAGTCAAAGTTAGCAGGCGCGTGGGTCCCCGTGGCCCAGCCCTGGGCTTTCAGGTAATTGAAGACGTCTTCCTTGCTTTCATAGAGATCGCCGGTGACGTGGAACATCTCGTTGAACAGCACGGCGTCGGACAAGGCCCCTTCATTTGGTTTGCGCTCAAGAGCCTGGTAGAGGACGCAGATGCGGGCCGGTTCGTTCTTCGGCCCCAACGCCTTCGCCTTCCGCATGGCGATGGTCTGGCGGCGTTTGGCATTGACGGCCGTCCGCAACGTGCCAGCCAGTTCGTCCAGCCGGTCAGAGGATTTCGCCGTGTCGATCTCGGCGCGCAGGAAATCCGCATAGTCCTGGAATTTGTCGTGATACTTGCCGCCCTCGCCGCCGAGCGAGCGCTCGACACTGAACAGGATGTGGGTATGGAACGGATACTGGGCGAGCAGTGTGTAAGCGCGCGGATATTGGATGACCGGGTATTCGAAATACAGCTTCCCATTGGCATCCTGATACTGCTTGAGAAGGGCCGCCGTTGTCTGCCCTTTCTCGGCGCGCGGACTATGGCGCACGCCATCGAGGAACACCTCCTCCAAGGCCGCATCCAGGTCCGACCATAGTTCCAGGTCGCCGATCATACCGCTGTTATCGTATCCGAGAGTCAGGCCGCGAAGTTCCTTGGCCTGCGTTCCATTCACCCAATTCGTCAACAAACAGTCATTGGCGAGCCGCGCGATCTCCTGAAGTTGCGCCTTCGCGTCTTTGGCCCGCGCCCGCTCGGCCGCGGTCTTTGGCGTGTAGGTTTTCCAGTCGATGGGCCCGCGGCCCTCGAACAGGCGTTTTTGGAACGTTCTTGGCACTGCGTTTTCGGTCAGCGCGGCGCAAAGGTCTTCTCCCGCAGGGCGCGGATAGTAGTTGTAGGCGGCGAACAGCCGTCCTGACGCCGCATCGTAACGCATGTCGCTGACCACCGGGGGCAGCACCGCCTTGGGGGCCAGCGTGTTGACGTCATCGCCGCGCAGCCGGTCCTCCTGCAGCACCAACGCGTAAGTGCCATAGAGCAGCGGGCTCCGGGAAACCTGTTGTCCGCCCTTGACCCGTTGCAAGGCGAAACGGGTATCGATGATGACGTCGTCCTGGTTCGAATTGATCAGGAATTCAACGATGGGCTGGGCGATACTGAGTGCCGTTCCCAGACCCGGCACCACGGTCGTCGCCGTATTGGCCAGGAACCGGACGAACTTGGTGGCTTGCGCGTTTTCCGCCTGGTCCAGCTCGATCATCACGACGCGCAGCCGCAAACTGTCGCCGTCCAGCTTGACCGGCCCGATGACGGGCCAATCCATGACATCCAGGTAGGACCCGAGGGTTTGTCCCTGGCTCGAGAAGATCAGGAAGTTCTCCCGCGCCTCGGTGCCG
>CAZQPC010000094.1:0-14647 GCA_964595005.1 uncultured Magnetovibrio sp. | reverse complement strand
CTACAGCGAGGAAGATTATCGCTGGGTTTATGACCGCATCGCCAAGGCGACCCACGACTTCAACGATGCCCACTACCGTTTCGAGATTGAGGAATGCACCAACCTGCAGCTGGCCCGCTACATGCCGGGCCAGCACTATGATTGGCATTCGGACCTTGGTGCCGAAGGCTACAGCCGGCGCAAGATTTCGCTGGCCATCCTGCTCAGCGGGGCAGATGATTTCGCCGGCAGCAAGCTACAGTTCGGGGTCGGTAAATTCGTCCACGAGGCGGAAATGGGGCAGGGCGACGCCATTGTCTTTCCGTCGTGGCTGGCGCATCGGGTGACACCGGTGAGCGAGGGCGAGCGATGGACCTTGGTCGGTTGGTGGCTGGGGCCGCCGTTTCGATAGGTTCTCCGTCGGTGCCAATTTATTACACGCTCAATCAGACAAGGAGATAAACATGCCCGCTGAAATCCGCATTGAGAGACGCGGCGCCGTCATGGTGGTGGTCAACGACTTTCCTGAAACCCGCAATGCCATCAGTGCGGATTTCTATGACGGCTTCACCCAGACCCTCAACGACGCCAACGACGATCCGACCATCGGCGCCATCGTGCTGACCGGCGGCGGTGAGTTTTTCTGCGCCGGCGGCGATCTCAACCGGTTGAAGAAATTCGCGACCACGCCGGAAGACGTCCGGCGCAGCTCGATCCACCGTCTGCACACCATGATCCGCGCCATGGCGGACTGCCCGAAGCCGATCATCGCGGCGGTCGAGGGCGGCGCAGCCGGCGCCGGCGTGTCGCTGGCCGCGGCCTGTGATCTGATCGTCATGGCGGATGATGCCTATTTTTCCGTCGCCTACGTGAAAATTGGCTTGTCGCCCGACGGCGGCGCCACGGCGCTGTTGTCCCAGGCCCTGCCGCGCCAGTTGATGACCGAAATGTGCCTGACCGGCGACAAAGTCGCGGCCGAGCGATTGCATGCCGCCGGCTTGGTCAATCGGGTTGTCGATAAGGGCACCGTCCTTGAAGCCGCGGTCAGCTGGGCTGAACGGCTTTCGCAGGGTCCGGCGCGTTCCATGAACCGGGTCAAGACGCTCTGCCGGGCCGCCCAGGACAATTCCCTGGACCGGCAATTGGACATGGAGGAGGATTTGATGATTGAATCCCAGACCGACGCGGAATCCATGGAAGGCATCAAGGCCTTCTTGGAAAAACGCCCAGCAGACTATGTCGGCCTGCGCCAGAAAGATTGAGGAGCGTGACATGAACAAGGTGCTTGAGAAAGTCGGCTACACCCGCATGGACCAGATGACCAAGACGGACGTGCGGATCATCGAGGATTTCTACGGCGATGATTGCTGGGACGGGGCGACGCAGGCGCTGGGTTATCTGAAGCAACTAAAAGAGGACGACGGTTCACATCCCTTCCTGGTCGACCGCTTTGAGCATTCCCTGCAGTCCGCCAGCCGGGCTGAGCGTGACGGCGCCGATGAAGAAATGGTTGTCGCCGCGCTGTTGCACGACATCGGCGACATGATCGCGCCCCTGGACCATGCGGCGGCCTCGGCGACCATCCTCAGGCCCTTCGTCTCGGACGCGGCCCATTGGGTGGTCGCCAAACACGGCCTGTTTCAAGGCTACTACTATTTCCATTTGAAGGGCGGCGACCGCAACGAGCGCGACAAATATAAGGGCCATCCCAACTACCAGGCCTGCATCAATTTCTGCGCCGACTGGGACCAGCCGGCCTTCGATCCCAACTACGACACGATGCCCCTTGAGGCCTTCGAGCCGATGGTCCGCCGGGTGTTTTCGAAACCCCGGTGGGGGGTGATTTAATGGGCCCGGTGTTTGTCCAGGAAGTCCAACACCAACTTCTGCACGTCAGGATAGGCGACCAGGTGGTGCTTGTTCCCATAGGGGCCGGTGAAGACATGCGAGGCGCTGCCGTTCGACGCGTTCATGCGCTGACCGCAATGGCCATGCGTTGACGGCAGCTTGATGAACCAGGGGTCGCGTTTCGCGAGCAGCGCCAGCACCGGTTGATCAGCGCCGGCCGCCAACCCATCCGTGTCGGGCCAGCCGGCATGACAGGTCCAGCCTTCGATGATGCGCCCGCGCACGGCTTCACCGTCGTACGTCGCCGCGGTGATGCCGCCCTGGCTGAACCCCATGAGAAAGACGTTGCGTTTGTCGATGAAGGGCCATGCCTTGACCCGCTTGATGGCGTGCGCCGCCTCGGCCCGGCGCCAGGCGACGGCGTCGCGGTGCAGGCCGCCGCGCCTGGTGCGCGGATCGCAGCTTTTCGGCTTGTAGGCGCGCGCGAAGCTGTCGGGCTGGACGACGATATAGCCGGCCTTGGCCAGGAATTCGCCGGTCGTCCGGTCGGCCACGCCGCGTCCGGCACAGCCGTGCATGTAGACGATGGCCGGATATTGGGGCGCCTTGCCCAGCTTGGCGATGGGCCGGTCCATGGCATCGATACGCCCGAACCCGCCAACGCCGCCGGCCTGGCCCGGTACCGCCGGAATATACATCCGCCCGCCAAGCCAGGTGCGGTCCAGTTCGGCCGGATCCGTGCCGCTGCCGGCGGTGGTGACGCAGCCGGCCAGCAGCGTTGCAAGACCAAGGGATACAATGGATAGAATGACGCCGGGCTTCGGGTTGTTACGCATGCCACAGCCTAACCGCCGACGCCGGGATTTCGCAACGGCATTGGGTGTGCCCGTCGGCGGGGGATGTCGGCAAGAAAATCGAACGCGGACCGTTTCGAACAACGAGAATATGGCCCGCAAGGCATTTGCCCTGCGGATTTCGAGTGGTTATTTGCCACGCGTTCAATCGACCGGCTAATTCATTGTCGGCGTTCTGCCGGTGACCCGACCACAGGGCGCGATGCGTTGAATGCGGATTTTCGAGAACCGCCGATGGCATCGATCAGCAACGGCCGCAAGGTGCGCAGGAAGGCTTCCGAGGCCGCGCTCAAGGGCCGATCCGCCAGATGCATGACGCCTATGCGTCTCGTCATTGTTGGATTTATCGGGCGCACGACAAAATTGCTGTCGTCGGCCGGCGGCAGAACCGACGCCGGGAGGATCGCCATGCCAAGGCCATTGGCAACAAAACCGAACAGGGAGCTGTATTGGTTGGTCACAACGCCATGGATGAAATTGACGCCGACGCCGGCTGCCGCGGCGTCAATGGCGCGGCGCAGACCGGACTCGACCGGCATTGAAACCATCGGTGCGTCCTTCACGTCCACCAATTGCAGCACGTCATGATGCGCCAGCGGATGGCCTTGGGGCAGAACGGCGAAAAACGCCTCTTCCATGACAGATTCCGCGGTCACGCCGGATGGCGGCTCATCCGGGTTTCCGATGCCGAAATCCACCAGGCCGCTGCGGACTTCTTCATTGATGGTGCTGACCACGCCCTCGCGGATTTCAACAAACACTTGCGGATAGGCGCGGGCAAACTCCAGCAGCGCCATCGGCAGCACAAGATGAGAAACCGACATCAATGTGGCGATTGTCAGGCGCGCATCGAAGGCGTCATGGGCCGCTTTCAGTTTTTCCGTGTGGCGGGTGAATTCGTCGATCATGCGCTCGGCAAAAGGCAGGAATTCGTGCCCCGCCGCCGTCAGCGAGACGGTTCGTGATCCGCGGATGAACAGACCGGCACCCAGTTTTTTCTCAGATTGTTGAATGATGCGGCTCAAGCCAGGCTGCGAAATACCCAAATAGCTGGCCGCCGCAATAAAGCTGCCGAACCGAGCCAACGAGACGATGGCGTTGAGATGCTTGAACCCAATGTCCGGAACCATCTGATTCACAAGGGAAATTCCATATATAACAATTACGCATGAACAACTGTTATCAGTAACATATTGACATAATCCATGTCGAGCAGGAATAACAAGGATGGATCGAACGGAAGATACCGGGCCAATCGGGCCTCCGAACCGAGGCCGCCGCGCCGCACCGCTACGCAGCACCGAATGGGGCGGTTAAGTGCCATCGGGGACCACCGGTCCAATCCAAACCTTTATGATATGGGAGAAGATGAGATGGGTGAAATTGCCGAAGTGAAAATGTACTCCGACTACAAAAGCCCCTACGCATTTCTGGCGTTTGATCCGGGCTATGCGTTGGAATCCGAATTCAATGTGCGGATCAAATGGCGCCCGTTCCAACTGCGGATCAAAGGCAAGGGCCAGCGCAGCGTCTATTCGGAATGGAAGGTTAAGTACTCTTATATGGACGTGCGGCGGAACGCCAACATCCTGCATGGCGGCAAGATGCTGCGCGGGCCATTGAAAATTTATGACACCACGCCAGCCTTGATTGGCGGGTTGTTCGCGGAAAAGCACGGCCGGCTCATGGACTACAGCCGTAAGGTCTTTGAAGATTTTTTTAAACGCGAGCTTGCTGTCGATGAACCGGATGCCGTCGCCGGCGTCATCGAACATCTGGGGATGTCGGGCGACGACTATCGCGCCTATTTGGCCGCCGATGGTGCCGACGACTATGAACGTTGCCAGGAAGAAGCCGTCGACGATCAGGTCTTCGGCGTGCCGTTGTTTGTCTTCCAGGGCGAACAGTTTTGGGGGCACGACCGTCTGTGGCTTTTGCAGCACCGGTTGCGGGAAGCCGGTTTGGAAAATTTGGACACCGCGGCAAATGTCAAATAGAACAGCGCCGCCGCCGGATCGGAAATCCGCGCCCATCGATCTTTATTTCTGGCCGACACCGAACTGCTACAAGGTCAGCATCCTGCTTGAAGAGTTGGCGCTGCCCTACAACGTGATGGCGGTTCATATCGGCAAGGGCGAACAATTCACGCCGGCCTATGAAGCGATCAATCCAAATGGCAAGGTGCCGGCCTTGGTCGACCGCGACGGGCCGGAGGGCGAACCGGTGACGCTGTTCGAATCCGGCGCGATCATGATTTACCTGGCGGACAAAGCAGGTGCGTATTTACCCCACGACACGTCCTCACCGATGACCGTTCTGCAATGGCTGATGTTCCAGATTGGCGGCGTCGGCCCGATGCTCGGTCAGGCCCATCACTTCCGCAAATATGCGAAGACCCAAATCCCCTACGCGGTCGAGCGATATACCCGTGAGGCGGCCCGGATTTACCGCGTCCTCGACACGCGCCTGGCCAAGACCCCTTATCTGGCCGGCGATTATTCGATTGCCGACATGGCCGTCTATCCGTGGCTGCGTCCCTATCGCTGGCAGGGCCAAGACCTGGCCGACTTCGAAAATCTGCAACGCTGGTACAGCGCTGTCCGCGCGCGTCCGGCGGTGCAGCGTGGGCTGGGGGTGATGAAACAGCGCCTTGAGCGCAACCGGGCAAGACCGGCGGGCGAAGCATGGGACATATTGTTCGGCGATCACCAGCCAAATACTCAATCCGGCGCCGTCATGCCGGCCGACGGAGAGAGCTTGCCGTGAAAGCGATGCTGACAGGATACCGGGTGCTCGATATCACCCAATTTGTCGCCGGTCCGACGTGTACGCGGATCATGGCGGAGCTGGGCGCCGAGGTGATCAAGGTTGAATTGGCGCCCGGCGGCGACCATGGTCGCCGTTCCGGTCTGCGGGCCCGCGGCGAAGCTCATGCGGACTGCACCCAAAGCACCTATTTCGCTCAGCACAATCATTCGAAGCAAAGCCTGGCCGTCGATTTGAAGACGCCGCGGGGCCAGGAACTGATCAAGCGGATGCTGCCAAAGATCGACGTTCTGGTGGAGAACTTCGCGCCCGGCGCCATCGCCCGCATGGGGCTGTCCTACAAAACCTTGAAGGAGATCAATCCGCGTCTGATTATGTGCGCAATTTCGATGGCCGGGCAGAGCGGCCCGCTCTCGGGCCAACCCGGGTTCGATTACATGGCCTCGGCCTACGCGGGGATTACCTCGGTGATCGGCGAGCCGGACCAGGCGCCCGTCCAGGTTCCCATTGCCATGGGCGACAACGCAGCGGGCATGGCCGCCGCCATGGCAGTGGGGTTCGCGCTGCTGCACCGCGAGCGCACGGGCGAGGGCCAATATATCGATTGTTCGTTGCTCGATACCTATGTGCAAATGCAAGAAGACATGATCCCGCGGGTCGGCCTACGCGGCAAGGCGGCGCTGGCTGGGCGCTCCGGCTCACAGCATCCCAACGGCGGGCCGACCGGCGTCTTCGACGCGGGCGACGGCACCTACGTTCAAATCATGATCATGCCCTATCAATGGGGCCGCATTCTGGCAGCCATGGACATGCCAGAACTGGCCGACGATCGGCGCTTCAAGACACGCCACGAGCGCCGTGAAAACCGCCATGCCCTGAAGGACATCATCGAGACCTGGATGGCGTCGTTGCCGGGGCGCGATGCGGTTCTCGAGGCGCTGAACCGCGAACGCGTTCCCGTGGCGCCGGTGCTTGATCTGGACGAAGTGATTGCCCATCCGCATATGCGCGCGCGCGGGACCGTTCGTGAAATTGACGATCCCTACATCGGCAGATTTCCCATTCCCGGCATGCCGGCCAGGTTTTCCGGGTGGGCGATTCCCGACGGCCTCAAGGCGCCGTTGCTGGGCGAGCACAATGAGAAGGTGCTCCAGGGTCTACTTGGCCTGGACCCTGACGAGATTGCCTCGCTTTATAACGAAAACGTCCTGGTCGCCGACACCCGGGTGAAAAACAGACCGCTCACTTGACCTGTCCGCCTTCGGCGGGGTTTTACTCGGCCGCAAATACATAGGCCTGCGTCGCATTGACCGCGACGGTGACGCGGCTGCCGGCGGCCGGCAGGAAGACGCCCGGGACGCGGGCCTCCATGATGATCTCGCCACTTCCGCCATCGGGCACCGCGAAGCTGACCAGGGACGCCCGGCCCAATGGCCTGGCGCCGGTGACGGCGAAGGTGCCCCGGTCAGTTGCTGTAGCGGCCGTCGGGTCGGCTTTCGTTCCTGCCGGATGGGCCGGCGGCGGTGCCGGCCGGCAGGGCGCATCGCCGGGGCGCGCCGCCGGTTGTTCGCCGGCCGCCGCCAGGCGCAAGGCTTCCTGGCGGATAAGCACGTCGGCGGCCAGGCCATCGGTCAGGCCATGTGCGTCGAAGGTGCCGACGGGGGTCGCCACGTGGCCGGCGCGGACTGTGCCGGCCAGCCGGTTGACGGTGCCGAACAGATCGGCGACGAAGGCCGTGGCGGGGCGGAAGTAGGTGTCTTCGGGGCTGCCGTCCTGGACCACCCGGCCGTGGTTCATGACCAGGATGCGGTCGGCCATGAACATGGCTTCCTCCGGGTCGTGGGTGACCAGCAAGGTGGCGACGCCGGTATTGCGCAGCATGTCAAGGGTTTGCGCCCGGACGGCGGCGCGGCGTGTCACATCCAGACCGGAGAAGGGCTCATCGAGAAACAATACCTGCGGCGCCGGCGCCAGGGCGCGCAGCAGCGCGACGCGTTGTTGCTGCCCGCCGGACAGGATGTGCGGGTAGCTGTCGGCGTAGTCGGTCAGATCCATCTGGTCCAGGGCCTGATCGATCCATTGGCGGCGCTCGGGCGTATCGGCGCCGGTGCCAAAGCGGATGTTGTCGCGTACCGTGAGGTGCGGAAACAGGGCGTAATCCTGGAACATCAGGCCGACGCCGCGTTTGTCCGGCGGCACGTGCAGGCCCGTCGCGCCATCGTCGACGATGGTCTCACCGATGCGCACCTGACCTTTCTGGATGGTCTCCAAACCGGCGGCGACGCGCAGCAAGGTCGTCTTCCCGCAGCCCGACGGTCCCAACAGGCAGACCACTTCGCCTGGCGCGACAAATACCGAAACACCCCGGACCACCGGCACGCCATCGAAGCCATGCGACAGGTTGTTGACGTGCAGACCGCTCACGGCGCCAGCTCCGGCGTGGCTTGGCCGTCGCTGCCTGGGCCGTCACTGCCGGGGCGCGAGCGAATGATGGTGACGCTCAGCAAGATCACCGGCACGACCCCGGCGGCAACGATGGTCAGGGCGCCGAGCGCCGCCTCTTCGATCAGTTCATCGGAGGCAAATTGATAGACGAATGTCGCCAGCGTCTCATAGTTGAAGGGCCGCAAGATCAAGGTCAGCGGCAGTTCCTTCATGCAATCGACGAACACCAGCAGACCGGCCGTCAACAGGCTGCCCCGCATCAACGGCAGGTGCAGGCGCCTGAGCGTCACGCCCGGCCCGTGGCCCAGCGTCCGGGCGGCGCCGTCCATGTTCGGCGTGATCTTCTGCAGGCTGGCCTCCACGGTGCCGTGTGACAGGGCCAGGAAGCGCGCCGAATAGCCGTAGATGACGGCGAAAATGGTGCCCGACAGCAACAGGCCGGTGGAGACGCCGAAAATGTCGCGCGCCGCACCGTCAATGGCGTTGTCCAGGGCACCGAGCGGAATGATGATGCCGATCGCCAGGATCGCGCCGGGCACGGCGTAACCGATGCTGGCGAACCGCGTGATGGCGCGCAAAAGGCGGCTGCCATTGAGGCGCAAGCCGTAGGCCATGAACAAGCCGATGGCGACGGCGGCGATGGCGCTGAGACTGGCCAGGGTCAGGGAATTGGCGACGAAGGTCAGGTAATCGGCGGACAGGGTCTCTTCATAGAAGCGCACCGCGTAGCTGGCCAGGACGCCGGCCGGCAACAAGAACCCAAGCGCCACCGGCAGCCCGCAAGCGATCACCGCCAGGACGGCGCGCCAGCCGCGCAGTTGATATGACGGCAGCGCGCTGTATTTGCTGGACGTGTGGTGGAACCGCTGGCCGCGCCGGGCCCAGCGTTCGGTGCCGACCAGGGCGAGCACGAACAACAGCAACACGGTGGCCAACTGGGCGGCGCCTGAGCGGCTGTTCATGTTCAGCCAGACATCGAAGATGCCGGCGGTGAAGGTGTTGACGGCGAAGAAATCGACGGTACCGAAATCGTTGACCGTTTCCATCAAGGCCAGCGTGATGCCGATGACAATGGCCGGCCGGGCCAGGGGCAGGGCGACGGTGCGGAAGGCCTGCCAGGGGTTTTTGCCAAGCGTCCGGCTGACCTCCAGGACGCAGACCGATTGTTCCAGAAAGGCGGCCCTGGCCAGCAGGTAAACGTAGGGATAGAGGACCAAGGTCATGACGGCGATGGCGCTGCCCAGCGAGCGGACTTCCGGGAACCAATAGTCGAGCCGGTTGTTCCAGCCGAACATGGATCTGAGCGCCGTCTGCACCGTGCCCGCATATTCCAGCTGGTCGGTGACGACGAAGGCCAGGACGTAGGCGGGAACGGCGAGCGGCAGCAACAGGGCCCAGTTGAACAGACCGCGGCCGGGGAACCGGCACATGGTGACCAGCCAGGCGGTCCCGGTGCCAATGATGAAGACGCCGACGCCGACGCCGGTCATCAAGGTCAGGGTGGTCGACACATACTTGCCGAGCACCGTATCGAGCAGATGGGTCCAGATTTCGTCGCTCGGTGCCAGGGCCAGAACAACCACCGTGATCAGCGGGACGGCCATCAACAGGGCGATGAAAAACGTACCCAGCGTCCAGTGATCAATCCGCCATTGCCGCAAGGTGCGCTGCCATGGCGCGGCCGGCGGCAATGTTATGGCGGTATCGGATGGCACGTTGTCAGCACTCCCAGCGGGCTGAACCTTCGGGTGCGACGAAAAGGGCCGCCCGACGCGGTCAGGCGGCCCAACTATCCGAAAGCGGCGGCGCCGTCAACTGTCCGGTCAAATGGCCGGTCAAATGGCCGGTCAACTGCCAGGGCCGTCGTTGAAGCCCACTTTGTCGACCAGCTTCGAGGCCTCCGGCCGATGCTTGGCAATGGTCTCGACGCTCAAGGTATCGATCTTGAAATCGCCCCAGGAGCGCACCAATTTGGACCGCGCGACGCCGGCTTTCACCGGATACTCGTGGTTCATCTCGGCGTACATCTTCTGGGCCACATCGTTGCTCAAAAACTCCAGCAGGCGGATCGCCTGGGCCCGGTTTTTGGTGCCCTTGATCACGGCGGCACCGGAGATGTTGACGTGTTGACCCCTGCCGTCCTGGTCCAGATAGACAAGACGCACGGACTTCGCCCATTCCTTTTGCACCGGCTTTTTGTCATTGGTGATCATTTTGCCCATGTAATAGTTGTTGGCCATGGCAATGTCGCACACCCCTTCATAGATGGCCTTCGCCTGGGCCCGGTCGTTGCCCTGCGGTTTGCGCGCCAGATTGCCTTTCAGACCGCGCAGCCATTTTTCGGTGGCGGTGGCGCCGTTGTGGGCGATCTGCGAGGCAATCAGCGCAATATTGTAGGCGTGTTTGCCGGACCGCATGCAGATCCGGCCCTTGAAGGCCGGGTTCGCCAGATCGGCCAGCGATGTGAAGGCACCCGGCTTGACCCGGTCCCTGCTGACCAGGGCGACGCGGGCCCGCGTCGTGATCCCGAACCACAGGCCGTCCGGGCTGCGCAGATGGGCCGGGATATTGGCGTCCAGGACGTCGGAGCGGACCGCTTCCAGCACATGGGCTTGGCGCAATTCGCTGAGCCGCCCGATGTCCACCGTCAATACGGCGTCGGCGGGGTTATTGGCACCCGCGGCGCGAATTTTCGCCAACATGCCCTTCTTGGCGAAAACCGTATTGACCTTGATCCCTGTCGATGCGGTGAAGGCATCCAACATGGGTTTGATCAAGAACGGTTGGCGATAGGAGTAAAGGTTGATTTCGGCGGCGGCCTGATCGGCTGTCGCCTCGACCATCGCCTGCGCGGCGATGACGCCAATGGCGACAAGGCCAAAGGTGACAAGAGAAGCGGCTTTAAGTTTCGAGCGGTGTTTCATCGCGTGGTTCCTGGGCGGTTGTTTCATTTTTGAATTTTTCTAATTCGCAATTGATAATCATTTGCAATAACGAATGTAGTGTATGTAACGAGATTTGTCGAGAATGCAAATCATTTTCAACAATTCCGTGGTGCCGCGATGGGCACGGAAAGCGCTGACGACCGGTGATCAATCGTCTATACTTCCGCCATCGTGCGTAGGCGCCTACCTTTTTGGGGCGATTTCCGCCTGAATATCAGGATGAGCAGCGAATATGAAAGTTTCCCGGGTCGGCGGTACCAAAGACGCATCTTCGACAAAAAGAAAGTCGAAAACCGTCGACGATGGTGGATCCTTCGCCGAAAATCTCCGCGAAACGCAGGCGGGCGGGGGCGCGACCGCCGCGACGGATACGACGGCCGTCTCCGGCGCCGACGCTGTCCTGGCCGCGCAATCCGTGGGCGATGCGGTCGATGACGAGCCGGCACGGCGGCGTTTGACGGAATTTGCCGATGATGTCCTGGACCGATTGGATGAACTGCGTCTGGGCATATTGTTGGGCAGGTTCCCCAAAGAGCAGCTTGCCGGCATGGCCCAAAAACTTCGCCAAAAACGCCAGGAAAGTACCGATCCCCGTCTCAACGAAATCATCCAGGAAATTGAACTGCGGGCCGAGGTTGAAATCGCGAAATACAGCCGCAAAGCCTGAACAAGTTCTCGCGATGATCTGACCTCAACGTAAATATTTTATGTATATCAATATCTTACCGTCCTCGCGGCGATCATAAAATTGCGCTTGCGACGGCCCTTACGCGCACCTATATTCGCGGCGCCTCAAATCTTTCAATGGGAGTGATTTTCAGGATGAACGTGACTTTGCCGCCGGATTACAAACCTTCCGACGACGAAGAGTTCATGAATCCACGCATGTTGGAATTCTTTCGTCAGAAGCTTCTGATGTGGCGGACCGAACTCGTTGAGGAATCCAACACCACGCTGCAGCACCTCCAGGAGGGCGGCATCGTGGAAGCGGATATTGCTGACCGGGCATCCGTGGAAACGGAAAGATCGCTGGAATTGAGGACCCGGGACCGGGCCCGCAAACTGATTGCTAAGATCGATGAGGCCTTGGAACGAATTGAGGATGGTTCTTACGGGTATTGTGAAGAAACCCAAGAGCCCATCAGCCTGCCCAGGCTGCAGGCGCGTCCCATCGCGATAATGAGCCTGGAGGCTCAGGAACGCCACGAGCGCATGGAAAAGACGCATCGCGACGATTAATTTCGCCATTGGCGCGGATTCTTGAAAACTGCGCGAAATTCCGAAAAAATGCCGATCGACATTTCAAAAAAGCCCTGCGGCCGGATATTTTTTTGCATTCAGCACCGATTTTTATGTCCGTACCGGAAATTTTGAATTTTTACGTAACATATTGAAATAAAACGTTAAATTTTCATTGGTGTCGTGCTGAAATCCTGTCAGGCAAAAATAAATCGAGATTTTTTGTTTTTCTCTTGCCCTTTATCTTGATTTCCGGTATTTAATGGTCTGATACGAGAACCATGTATTAGGTATTTGGTGCGTTATAGGTAGACAGAATGTTTATTGGCGCGACCCAGTTGACGCAGAATAGAGCTCCCTCGGACGCTAGCTCCGTGGCCTTTCAAGTGGCCATTAAGCAGCAAAAAGAATTCGAGGAGGCGCTTAAGCGTGCGCAAGACAAACGTGAAGCCGAAGCGTCGGCTGAACGGGTGCAGGCCGAAGCGCAAAAGCGGGCTGCTCGGTCCGAAGCGATAGCTGCCAGCGAATCCAGTTCGGTAAATCTTGACGCCGGCACGGAAAGCGTTGCAGAGCCGAAAGAGAGCAGTGACGCCAGGGGCGCTTCCGTCGACGTCGAAGTTTAATCGAAAATAGATCTTTGACCGGGTCTGTCGGCGACAGGCTTTTTTTGTGCCTTTTTTCAGGCATGATTTGAACTTACGCGGCCCCGGGTGGGGCCGCGTAAGTTCAAATCATCCCCCGGAGGGGCCATCCATACGAAGGGCCACATTGAGAATAACGTCCAAATCGTCCCCCGGAGGGGTCATCCATACGATGGGCCTCATTGAGGATAACGTTCAAATCATCCCCCGGAGGGGCTCACGAATATACGGGTCTCATTTCGGCTCATGGTTCAAATCGTTCCGCGGAGGGGCCATCCATACGATGGGCCTCATTGAGGATAACGTTCACATCATCCCCTGGCAGAAGCCTTCGGCATTGACCCTCCGGCAAAGGCCGGCCCGGCGCCGGTTTCGGCGCATCTCTCCTGAGGCCGGCTTGGAAACGAACAAGCCAATCCGTCTCGGCCCGGCCATCGCACGGCTTTTCGGCATTTTGCCGGCCCCGCCGCTTTCTCTATGATGGGCTTGTGCCGAAAGAGCTGAGCCCGCCATGAGAACAATCATCAATTTCCTGCTCGCGTTGATATGTGCCGCGCCGCTTGCCGTCCCGGCTGCCGATGCGGCCGACGTTCTGAACCCCGTCGAGATCAAGGAATGGACCGTCCCTTACGGCGGCCGCTCGCGCGACCCCTTTGCGGACCGCGCCGGCGCGGTCTGGTTTGTCGGGCAAGCCGGCAACTACCTGGCGCGCCTTGATCCGGCCACCGGCAAGATGACGCGGAAAGATCTGGAAGACGAGCCGGGGCCGCATAACCTGATTGTCGGCGCCGACGGCGCCGTTTGGTACAGCGGCAACCAGGCCGGCTATATCGGCCGCTTCGAGCCCAACACCGGGCACATCGACAAGATCGCCATGCCCGGCGGCAAGCCCGAAGACCCGCACACCCTGGTGTTCGATGCGACAGGCCAGCATATCTGGTTCACCGCCCAATGGGGCAACGTCATCGGGCGGCTCACGGTGGCCAGCCGCAAGGTCGATGTGATCACGGTGCCGACCGGCGGGGCGCGGCCTTATGGGATCACGGTCGCGCCGAACGGTGTTCCCTGGGTGGCGCTGCTGGGCACCGACAAGCTGGCGTCCATCGATCCCCGCACCCTGAAACTGACCGAACACGCCATTGTTCCCGGCGCCCGGCCGAGGCGCGTTGACGCGGCGCCCGACGGGCGCATCTATTACACCGATTACCGGCGCGGCTATCTGGGCCGGCTGGATCCGAACAGCGGCCGGCTGGACGAATGGGCGCTGCCGGCCGGCGGCGACGCCGAACCCTACGCCATGGCGGTCGACGGCAAGGGCCGCGTCTGGGTTGTCGAGACCGGCGCCGCGCCCAACACCTTTGTCGGTTTCGATCCGGCCCGCGATGAGATTTTCTCGATCACCCCGATCCCGTCGGGTGCCGGCAGCGTGCGGCACATGCATTATCACGCGGGCACGGGGACCGTCTGGTTCGGCACCGACGAGGACACCATCGGGCGGGCGGTGGTTGGCAGGTAGAGCTGGCCCTGCTCATTGCTGTGAATTCACAATTCAAGACATGACCCCTTGGCCTCCAACACACGGCCCTCGCCGTCACTCACGCAGATCGAAACGGCTTTGAGGAATACGTCCAGTCCAGCATAATGTTCCATGGTCACTCTCCTGTTCAGGTTTAATGAGGCTACGCACATGTAGACCTCGCACTTTAAACCCGAAGAGTGACCACCCTAACGCAATTACACCGTGTCCCCTTATTTCCTTTGGTCGTTCCTTCTGTCGCCAGGTATCAGGCTAAACCTTCAGCAACTCGCTCTTGATATCCCGAAGCTCGATATTTTCGGCTTCCGCGAGTTCGCGCGCACCGCGCGTAAAGCCAACTAGTGAAAAAATCATCGTTTGCGGATTGTCGTTGCGGTTTGTCCGGACGCCGAT